>JAEUPI010000112.1 GCA_016790175.1 Burkholderiaceae bacterium
CGCTCAAAGTCCGGCGCCCCGCCCGCTACGCGGCCAGGGTTCGCTGCGCTGCTCGCAGCAAGGGGCGGCGAACGCGAACTTCGCTGAGCGCCGCTGAACGCGGCGCCGCATAAAGCCCGCGTTCGCCGGTCTGGCGCTGGCGCGCCAGACTTTCCCCTCGCTGCTCCGCTGCTCGCCGCCTCCCATTCGCTCCCGGACCCCATAGCCCACGACCGCGACGCAGCGAGCAGCACCGAGCGGCTCAACGAAGGGACTTCGAACTGCTCGGTCGTTCTGCGCGGTAGGCGGTGCCCGTCCGGGGCGATTTCTGGGTCGGCGAGGAGGCGAGCTCGGACACAAACAGTCCGGTGGACTGTTTGTGCCTAGCGAGCGGCCAGGCCGCAAGGCCTGGCGCGGCCTGCAAGGCCTGCGGCGAGGGTCGGCGCGCACCGCTGGTGCGCGCTTCGTGTTCTGACTCGCCGACGTTGTTTGAACGCAGCGAACGCAGTGAGCGAAGTGAGTTCGGCGGCGCGACCCTCGACGCGAGCACCACAGCGGAGTCGGCGCCGCAGGCGACGACCGACCCAGCATGAGCCACGGGCGGGTACCGCCTGCCGCGCCGCGCGGTCCCGTGCAGGAAACGGGACCTTTTCTGGATGATCGAACGCTTCTGCGTATCAGTCGGCCCTGCGGGCCGCGCTCGCGCTCGTAGGCGCTCGCCCCGACCGAGGCGTTCGGCAGCGCGCAGGCGCTGTCTCTCGTCCTCAGTCGGCGTATTGCCCGGCGGCCTTGATGGCGGGGCCCCACTTGGCGATCTCGGCCTCGACGAACTTCTTGTGGTCGGCGGGCGCAAGGCGCGCGTCGGTGACGACCACGGCGCCGAGGGCCTCCTGCTTCTTGATGAAGTCGGCATCCTTGAGCGAGTTGCGCAGCGCGGCGTTGACCTTGTCGACCACGGCCTTCGGCGTGCCCTTGGGTGCATACATGCCGTGCCATATGCTGACGTTGAAGCCTTTCAGCCCCGACTCATCGAGCGTCGGCAGCTTGGCCAGCGCCGGCGTCGTCAGGCGCTTGGTGGTCGTGACCGCGAAGGCCTTGACCTTGCCGCCCTCGATCTGGCTCGACGTATTGGTGGTCTGATCGCACATGATGTCGACCTGGCCGCCGAGCAGGTCGGTCATTGCAGGGCCGGTGCCCTTGTACGGCACGGTGGTCATGTCGACCTTCAGGCTTTGCTGGAACAGCAGGCCGCACAGGTGCGACGCGGCACCGAGGCCGGCATTGGCCAGGTTGATCTTGCCCTTGTTGGCCTCGATCCACTTCATCAGCTCGGCATAGTTGCTGGCTGGCAGCGAGGGGCGGCCGATCAGCGTCATCGGCACGTCGTTGACCATGCCGAGGTACTCGAAGTCGTCGAGCACCTTGAACGGCAGGTTGCGGTACAGCGCGGGCGAGGTGGCCATGCCGATGTGATGCAGCAGCATCGTGTAGCCGTCGGGCGCGGCCTTGGCCACCTTGTTGGCGCCCAGCGTGCCGCCGGCACCGCCGACGTTCTCGATGATGACCGTCTGCTTGAGCTCCTTGCCGAGCACCACGCCGAGGTCGCGCGCGACCTTGTCGGTGGGCCCGCCGGCGGCGAACGGAACGACGATGGTGATCGGCTTGTCGGGGTACTCGGCCCAGGCCAGCGACGTGGCCAGCGCGGCGGCGGCGAACAGCGTGATGCGCTTCATGCGGATGTCTCCTCGAACGAGATGGGGAAGTCGACGGGGTCGGGAATGGGCGGCATGCTAGGTGCCGGGCGACGCACCTGCAACGCGGGAACTACGTACGGCGACGACCGGACTGGCCCGGGTTTGATCTGGATCCCGGATTCACGCGGGCGTTCCGCCGGCCAGATGATCGGCCAGCACCCGGGCCACGTGAAGCGCCACGCGGCCCGTGCCGCTGCCGATCTGGTGGCGGCAGCTGGTGCCGTCGGCGACGATGATCGCGTCGGGGGCCGCGCGCACAGCCGGCAGCAGCGCCGCTTCGGCCATCTGGCGCGAAACGCTCAGGTGCGCAGCCTCGTAGCCGAAGCTGCCGGCCATGCCGCAACAAGAACTCTCGATCGCCGCCACGTCGGCACCGGGCAGACGCCTGAGCAGCGCGAGCACGGGTTCGAATGCGCCGAATGCCTTCTGGTGGCAATGCCCGTGCACGCGAATCGGACGCTGTGGCGTCGCGAAGGCGGGCGTGAAACGGCCCGCCACGGCCTCGCGCTCGAGGAACTCCTCGAACAACAGTGCCTGCTGCGACACCGTGCGCGCCGCCGGTCCGAGGCCCATCACCAGCAACTCGTCGCGCAGCGTCAGCAGGCACGAGGGCTCGAGCCCCACGATCGCCAGACCGCGCTCGGCCAGCGGCGCCAGCGCATCGACCAGCTGGCGGCCCTTGGCACGCGCGGCCTCCACGTCGCCCACCGACAAGTGGGTGCGGCCGCAGCACAGCCGCTCGCCCCTGGCGCCCTGCGCCACATGCACCGCGTAGCCGCCGGCGCGCAGCACGCGCACCGCGGCATGCAGGTTCTCGGGCTCGAAACAGTCGTCGAAGGTGTCGACCCACAACACCACGCCCTTGTCGGCGGCCAGCAGCTGCTCGCGCGAGGCAAGGCCCAGGCCCTGCAGCGAACGCCAGAACGTGTCGCGGCGCCAGGCGGGCAGCTGCCGCTCGGCCGCGATGCCGGTGGTGCGCTGCATCTGCCGCGCCAGCCAGCCCCAGTGATTGCGCAGATTGGCCAGCGGCGCGAACCGGCTCGCCAGCCGTGCGTAGTCGGGCATGCTGCCGATCAACCGGTCGCGCCAGCTGGCGCCGTGGCGCCGCCGGCGTTGCGCGAGCACCTCGATCTTCATACGCGCCATGTCGACGCCGGTGGGGCACTCGCGGCGACAGCCCTTGCAGCTGACGCACAATTCGAGCGCATCGTGCACCGCCTGGCCAGTCAGTGCACCCGGCCCGAGCTGGCCCGAGAGCGCGAGGCGCAGCGTGTTCGCGCGTCCGCGCGTGAGGTGCCGTTCGTCGCGTGTGACGCGGTAGCTCGGGCACAGGGTGCCGGCGTCGAACTTGCGGCAGTGGCCGTTGTTGTTGCACATCTCGACCGCCTTGGCGAAGCCGCCGGTCACGTCGCCGCCGCTGCCGGGCTCGGTGATGGCCTCGGTGCGCGGATCGTTCTGCACGTTCCAGGCCGACCAGTCGAGTGCGCTCTTGATCTCGATCGTGCGGTAGCCGGGCGGATAGCGGAACAGCGACGCATCGTCCATCTTCGGCGGGTCGACGATGCGGTTCGGACAGAACAGGTTGTCCGGGTCGAGCTCGCGCTTGATCGCGCGGAACGCATCGTTCAGGCGCGGACCGAACTGCCATTCGATCCATTCGCCACGGCAAAGCCCATCGCCATGCTCGCCGCTGTAGGCCCCCTTGAAGCGGCGCACCAGTGCGCTGGCCTCGTTGGCGATCGCGCGCATCCTGGAGGCGCCGTCGCGACGCATGTCGAGGATCGGTCGTACATGCAGCGTGCCCACCGAGGCATGCGCATACCAGGTGCCGCGGGTGCCGTGACGCGCGAAGACGTCGGTGAGCGCGTCGGTGTACTCGGCCAGATGCTCCAGCGGCACCGCGCAGTCCTCGATGAAGCTCACTGGCTTGCCGTCGCCCTTGAGGCTCATCATGATGTTCAGCCCGGCCTTGCGCACCTCCCACAAGGCCTTCTGCGCGGTCTCGTCCGGCATCTGCACGACGCGGCCGCCGGTGCCGAGGTCGCCCACCAGTGCCACCAGCGACGACAGCTGCGCGAGCAAGGCCTTGCGGTCCTCGCCCGAGAACTCCACCAGCAGGATCGCCTCGGGCTCGCCTTCGAGCGCCGATTCGATGACCGGCCGGAAGGACGAGTTGGCACGGGCCAACTCGATCATCGTGCGGTCGACGAGTTCCACCGCCGTGGGCTTGAGCGTCACGATGTGCTGAGCGCTGGCCATGGCGTCGTGAAAGCGCGCGAAGTTCGCGATACCCAGCACCTTGTGTGCGGGCAGCGGGCTCAAGCTCAGCGTCAGCGAGCGCGTGAATCCGAGCGTGCCCTCAGCGCCGACGAACAAGTGCGCCAGGTTCACCGAGCCGTCTGCGGTGTAGGGCCTCTCGCCGGCCGGTCGGAAGATGTCGAGGTTGTAGCCGCCCACGCGCCGCATTGCACGTGGCCAGCGCGCCTCGATCTCGTCGGCCTGCGCCTCGGCCAGGCCGCGCACGAAGTGCCCGATGCGGGCCGCGCGGCCGCGGCAGCGTTCGAGCGTCTCGAAGCGATGGCTGTGGCCGTCGGCCAGCCACATTTCGCAGCCGAGCACGTTGTGCACCATGTTGCCGTAGGCGATCGAGCGCGAGCCGCAGCTGTTGTTGCCGGCCATGCCGCCCAGCGTGGCCTGCGCGCTGGTGGACACGTCGACCGGGTACCACAGGCCCTGGCGCTTGAGCATCGCGTTCAGGTGGTCGAGCACCAGTCCGGGCTGCACCGTCGCGCGTCGGTGCGCGGCGTCGACCTCGAGCACCTGGCGCAGATGCTTGCTGGCATCGATGACCAGGCTCGCCCCCACGGTCTGCCCGCACTGGCTGGTGCCGGCACCGCGCGGCAGCACCGGCACACGCAGGTCGCGCGCGATGTCGATCGCCACATGCACGTCGGCATCGTCGACCGGCACGCAGACGCCGAGAGGCATCACCTGATAGATCGACGCGTCGGTGGCGTAGCGGCCCCGCGACGCCGCGTCGAACATCACCTCGCCGCGCAGTTCGCGGCGCAGCCGCTGCTCGAGTCGGACGGCTGTGTCGGTGCGTGTGGAGTCCGTGTTTCTGGGTTGCGCGTGAGGGGTTCGGGAATCCATGCGCTCAAGGTTGGAATCGGCATGCCATCATGCAGTGCATTGTCGTCCCGTGCGTATCGAAAGGTCCGGCCCCATGATTCCGCTCGACCAGCATCCCAGCGGCCGCCACTTTCTGCAGATTCCGGGTCCGAGCCCCGTGCCCGATCGTGTGCTGCGTGCGATGAGCCTGCCGACGATCGATCACCGCGGTCCGGAATTCGCCGTGCTCGGCAAGAAGGTCATTGCCGGCTTGCAGCAGGTGTTCCAGACGCAGCATCCGGTGGCGATCTATCCGGCCAGCGGCACCGGCGCGTGGGAGGCCGCGCTTGCCAACACGCTGAGCCCGGGCGACGCGGTGCTGATGTTCGAGACCGGCCAGTTCGCCGCGCTGTGGCAGAAGATGGCGTTGCGCCTGGGCCTGAAGCCGGAGTTTCTGAGCCTGCCGGGCGTTTGTGCCGAGACCGGCCTGCCGAACGGCTGGCGTCGTGGCGTCGATGCCGGCCTTATCGAGCAGCGGCTGCGCGCCGATGGCGGGCATGCGATCCGCGCCGTCTGCGTGGTGCACAACGAAACCAGTACCGGCGTTACCAGCGACATCGCCTCGGTGCGCCGCGCGATCGATGCTGCCAGGCACCCGGCGCTGCTGATGGTGGACACGATCTCGGGCTTGGCCAGCGCCGACTACCGCCACGACGCATGGGGCGTCGACGTCACGATCAGCGGCTCGCAGAAGGGCTTGATGCTGCCGCCGGGCATCAGCTTCAATGCGCTGAGCCCCAAGGCGCTGGCCGCGAGCCAGACGGCGAAGCTTCCGCGCAGCTTCTGGGCCTGGGACGAGATCGTCGAGATGAACAGGGGCGGCTACTGGCCCTACACGCCGAACACCAACCTGCTGTACGGCCTGTCGGAGGCGCTCGACATCATTCTCGAGCAGGGGCTGCCGGCGGTGTTTGCGCGCCATCGGCGTTGGGCCGAAGGCGTGCGCGCTGCGGTCCGCGCCTGGGGCCTGCCGATCCAGTGCGCCGATCCGGCCGTCTATTCGCCGGTGCTCACCGGCGTGGTCACGCCGCCCGGCGTGGATGCGGATGCCTTGAGACAGCTGATCCATCGCCGCTTCGACCTTTCGCTGGGCACCGGCCTCGGCAAGGTCAAGGGGCGCATGTTCCGTATCGGACATCTCGGCGACAGCAACGACCTGACATTGCTGGCCACGCTGGCCGGCGTGGAGATGGGCCTGAAGCTGCATGGCGTGCCGGTGGCCGGCAGCGGCGTGCAGGCGGCGATGGAGTACTTTGCCGCGCATCCGCAGAACGCGTCGCTGAAGGCGGCGGCCTGAAACGCAGGCGCCCGCGTTCGTTCAACGGGCGCGGCGCGTCGTTGCCCGACGACGCAGCCGATTGCGGGGATCAGCCGCGCGCGGACGGCAGCCTGAACTTGGCCACCTGGGCGGCCATGTCCTTCGCCTGATCCTTCAACGCCTCGGCCGCGGCCGCGGTCTGCTCGACCAGCGCGCTGTTCTGCTGGGTCATGCGGTCGAGCTCCTGCACCGAGGCGCCGACCTGGGCCACGCCGGTGCTCTGCTCGGCCGAAGCCTGCGAGATGCTGCTCACCAGCTCGTTGATCTGGCGCGCGTTGTCGACCAGCTGACGCATCGTGTCGCCGGCGCCCTGAACGATGCGCGCGCCGGATTCGACGCGTCCGACGCTCTCGGTGATCAGTTCGGCGATCTCCTTCGCCGCCGCAGCGCTGCGCTGCGCCAGCGAGCGCACCTCGCCGGCCACCACCGCGAAGCCTCGGCCCTGCTCGCCGGCACGGGCCGCCTCGACGGCGGCATTGAGCGCCAGGATGTTGGTCTGGAAGGCGATGCCGTCGATGGTGCCGATGATCTCGTTGATGCGGCTCGACGACGTGTGGATCTCCTGCATGGTCGAGACCATCGAGCCGATCACCTGTCCTCCCTGCGCGGCGGACTCGGCATTGCCGTGCGCCACGGTCGACGCCTGGTGCGACATGTCGGCCGTCTGTTTCACGGTGGCGGCGATCTGCTCCATCGACGAGGCGCTCTCCTCGAGGTTCGACGCCGTCTGCTCGGTGCGGGCCGCGAGATCGGAGGCACCCATCGAGATCTCGGTGCTCGCGTGAACCAGCGACTCGGACGCATCGCGCACGCGGCTGACGATGCCGCGCAGCGAGGCCTGCATGTCGGCCAGCGTGTGCATCAGCCGGGCGGCCTCGTCGCCGCCCCAGGGGCGGGGCGAGGTGGTGAGATCACCGTCGGTCATCGCGACCAGGTGCTTGCGCACCTCTTTCAGGCCACCGTCGACGACCAGATAGAACGCATAGAACAGATAGGCCGCCAGCGCCAGCGTCACGAGCAACAGGGCCACCACCGCCAGGCGCTTGCGCCCCAGCGTGTCGAGCCGGGCCTGGAGCAACCGATCCAGCTCGGCCATGCCATCGCGGCGCAGGCCGCGCAAGGCCTGCAAGGCGGCCGACGACGCCGCGTCGAACTCCGGGGTGGCCTGGCCGGTGCTGGCATTGAAGAGCACGGTCGAGGTCATGTCCAGCGCTTGGGCGGTCAGCTTGACCGCCTCCTGCGGCTTGACCTGCAGTAATCCATCCGGGCGCGCGGCAGCCGAGCGTGCGATGCCCTCGACGATCTCGTCGCCGTGCACGCGGGCGAAGTACGAATACGCGTACATCTGCTGCGCAGCGCTCGCGGGAATCTTGTCGCGATGGGCCACCCAGGCGACCAGGGCCTGCATGCGCGACAGGTGTTCGATCACCTGCGGAACGACATCGGTCGTCGTGATCATCAGGTGGTAGCTGTCGGCGTCGGGGTCCAGTGCGAGCGTCGAGTGGTTCACCACGTCGCTCGCCAGCTTGGTCAGCGCGTCGGCGTAGGCGTTGTAGGACTCGGCCACGTTGTCGGGCGTCAGCGAGCGGCCGCGCAGCGCCGCCAGCGCGGCGTCGAGGTCCTTGGCCACGTTGTCGAGCCCGATTGCCGGGCCATGTTCCACCATGACCTTGCGTGCAAAGATCGCCAGGGCATCGAGTTCGGCCACGTCCTGTTGCGGCGTCTTGCTGGCCATCACGCGGCTGCGTTGCGTTTCCACCGCGTCGATCAGCGGCGACAACGCCTGCAGGATCGCCACGCCCTCGCGCTCCATGCGGGTGACGCCGATGGATGCGGCGATGGCGCTGAAGTACGACCACGACAGCACCAGCAACGGCACCATGAAGGACAGCGAGATCAACGCGGCCTTCGAGCGGAAGCGCAGGGCGCGGAACAGCCGCACGCCGATCGCCCAGATGCCGTGGTACTGGAAGAACTCGAAGATCGTCAACCCGGTCGCCGCGGAGCGGGGCTGGAGCGCCGCGGTGGGACCGGGCGTGGAGTTCGTGGCGGCAAGCAGAGCCATGGGCACCTCGTGCCCTGCAGCGGGCCAGGCCGATGCCAGCCCACGGACTGCAGGGTGATGCCGGAATTCTCCCGAGCCGTCAGGCGGTGCAATCGGCGAATTGCGGGGTTGACCGGGCCTAGTTCGGTCTCAGCGATAGCTTCGCGCGTCCTCGATCACCTTGCCGTCGTTGGGCAGGCTGCCCGGAGGTACCAGCAGCACATCGGCGCGCAGTTTCGTCACGTCGCGCACGGTGGCCGCCAACGCATCGGCCAGGCCCGCGGGCGAACCCGTGACCTCGGCCTTGAAGGTCATGCGGTCGCTCGCCATCTCGCCCTCGACCACCACGCGGGCGCGGCCGACTTCGGTGTGCCGGCGCACGATCTCGGCCACCTGACTCGGATGCACGAGCATGCCCCGGACCTTGGTGGTCTGGTCGGCGCGGCCCATCCACCCCTTGATGCGTGTGGCCGTACGGCCGGTCGGACAGTGGCCCGGCAGCACCGCGGAGAGATCGCCGGTGCCGAAGCGCAGCAATGGGTAGTCACTCGTCGCCAGCACCGTGACCACGACCTCGCCGACCTCGCCGTCGGGTACCGCATCGTCGGTGCCGGGGCGCACGATCTCGAGCAGCACGCCCTCGTCGACGACGAGGCCCTCGCGCGACGCCGTCTCGTAGGCGATCAACCCCACGTCGGCCGTGGCATAGGCCTGGTAGCCCTGGATGCCGTGCTCGCGCAGCCAGTCGCGCAGTGAAGGCGGAAAGGCCTCGCCGCTGACCAGGGCCTTGGTGATCGAGCGAATGTCGAGCCTGGCCTCCTCGGCCTTCTCGAGCAGGATCTTCAGGAAGCTCGGCGTGCCGATGTATCCATGCGGCCGCAGATCCGCGGCGGCCTGCAGCTGCAGTTCGGTGTTGCCCACGCCACCAGCGAACGTGGTGCAGCCGATCGCCTGCGCGCCGCCTTCCATCATCGCGCCGGCCGGCGTGAGGTGGTAGCTGAAGCTGCAATGCACCAGGTCGCCGGCGCGGAAGCCCGCGGCCCAGATCGCACGCGCCATGCGCCAGTAGTCGCCGAGCGTGCCTTCGGGCTCGTAGATCGGACCCGGCGACTGGAACACGCGTCGCGCGCCGCTGGCGGCGCGCATGCCGCGCCAGCCGATCGCGCTGTAGCCGCCCAGCGGATCCCATGGGGTGGACGCGCGCTGGGATTGCTGTCGTTCGTGCAGCTCCCCCTTGCGCAGCACCGGTATCCGCGCCAGCGCGCTGCGGCTGGTGAGGCTCGAGGCATCGACGCCGGCCAGCCGCTCGGCGCCGCTGGCAGTGCCTTGCGCGCGGCGGATCAGTGCGGGCAACGCGGTCAGCGCGGCGGATTCGCGAGCGGCCGGGTCTCGCGTTTCGAGCGCGTCATAGAAGTCATGGCTCATGGGGTCATCCCTTGGGGCGGCCTGACGTACACAGGCCCTGCCGATTCAATCGTCGTTTTGCCAGCGGGCGAGCCGCTTCTTGATCTCGTCGACCCATTTGCGCTGGTCGGCGGCAGACCTCAATGTGGCCTTGTCCCATTCGGGCGTGATGGCGAGCCGGCGCGCGATGCGCAGCTGGATCGTGCTGCCGTCGACCTGCCACTCGACCACCCGCTTGCCGCGCAGTTCGGCTCCGTTGCCGCGCTCGGCGAGCTGCAGATCGCGCAGCGCGCGACGAAGCTGCACCAGCGCCTGCTCCGCGTCGAACGGTGGCGGGGCGAATCCCCAGTCGTCGCTCATGGTCGAGGGGTCCGGAGACCTACGCCAGCCACCGCTTGCGGCGCTTGTAGCTCTTGACGTCGCGGAAGCTCTTGCGGTCACCGCCACCCATGCCGAGGTAGAACTCCTTGACGTCCTCGTTCTCGCGAAGGTCGGACGCCTTGCCGTCCATCACCACGCGGCCGTTCTCGAGGATGTAGCCGACGTCGGCGTAGCGCAGCGCCATGTTGGTGTTCTGCTCGGCCAGCAGGAAGGTCACGCGCTCCTTGGTGTTGAGGTCGCGCACGATCTCGAACACCTCTTCGACGATCTGCGGCGCCAGCCCCATGCTCGGTTCGTCGAGCAGCACCATCTTCGGGTTGGCCATCAGCGCGCGGCCGATCGCGCACATCTGCTGCTCGCCGCCCGAGGTGTAGGCCGCCTGCGAGCTGCGGCGCTGCTTCAGGCGCGGGAAGTAGTTGTAGACCTTCTCCAGCGTCGTGCCGATCGCGCCCTTGCCGTCCCTGCGCGTGTAGGCGCCGGTGAGCAGGTTCTCTTCGATCGTCAGGTGGGCAAAGCAGTGGCGACCCTCCATCACCTGGATCACGCCGCGATCGACCATCTGCGCCGTCGAGAGCTTCTCGATGCGCTCGCCGCGCAGTTCGATCGATCCCTTGGTGACTTCGCCTCGTTCCCCGGCCAGCAGGTTGCTCACCGCGCGCAGGGTGGTGGTCTTGCCGGCGCCGTTGCCGCCGAGCAGTGCCACGATGCCGCCTTCGCTCACCTGCAGCGACACGCCCTTCAGCACGAGGATCACATGGTTGTAGATGACCTCGATGCCGTTGACGTTGAGCAGAACGCTGGACATGGTGTTGCCTTTGACTCTTCGATGCGCCGCACGCGGCGCATCGAAGAGGGCCCCGTCGGGGCCCGCCCCGCCCTCGCGGAGGGCGGGGTTGGGGTGGGAGCGTCACGTTCGGCAGGCACTGCCAGCGTGATCGCCCCAGGCGATCACGATTGGCAGTCTTCCGGCGTGCGACGGGTGAGCTTCTTCTCCGCGGCGTACTTGTCGGCCGCCGCCTTGATCATGGGCTTGATGATCGATTGGTCGGCTTCGTACCAGTCGGACGTCCAGGTCCACTTGCTGCCGTCCCAGGTGTGGATGCGCGCGAAAGCGGCACCGCGGTGGTCGGCGCAGCTGGTGGAGATCGGCCGCAGCACGCCCTTGAACCCGAGTGCATCGAGCTTGGCCTGGTCGAGCGCAAGGTTCTCGTAGCCCCAGCGCGCCTGCTCGCCGGTCATGACCTTGCCCTTGCCGAAGCGCTCCTGCGCACGCTTGACGCCTTCGATCGACAGCATCGCGGCCACCAGACCGCGCATGTACAGCACCTGGCCGACTTCTTCCTTCGGACCGGTGCCCTGGCCCTTGCCGTGCACGTCCTTCAGGATGTCCTGCGCGATCTTGGAGTTCGGCTCGGCACCGTGCTGCAGCGCGAGCGCGTGGTAGCCCTTCGCACCGTCGCCGACGTCCTTCACGTCGGGCTCTGCGCCGGCCCACCACACACCGTACATCTTGTCGCGCGGGTAGCCAGTGGCCACGGCCTCCTTGACGGCCGTGGAGTTCATCACCCCCCAGCCCCAGAGGAACACGTAGTCGGGGCGGTTCTGGCGGATCTGCAGCCAGGTGGCCTTCTGTTCCACGCCCGGATGGGCCACCGGCAGCAGCGCCAGGTCGAAGCCGTGCATCTTGGACCGTTCCTGCAGCAGCGGAATGGGCTCCTTGCCGTAGGGGCTGTCGTGGTACACGAGCGTGATCTTCTTGCCCTTGAGCTTGTCGAGACCGCCTTCCTTCTTCGCCACATGCTGCACCAGCACGTCGGCGGCGTCCCAGTAGGTGCCGGTCAGCGGGAAGTTCCACTTGAAGACGCCGCCGTCCGTGCTTTCGCTGCGGCCGTACCCGGCAGTGATCAGCGGGATCTTGTCGCCAGGTGCCTTCTCGGTGAGGGCAAAGGTGATACCGGTCGACAACGGCTGGAACACCGTGGCGCCCTTGCCCTTCAGGCGTTCGTAGCACTCGACGCCCTTGTCGGTGGCATAGCCGGTTTCGCACTCCTCGTAGGTGACCTTCACGCCGTTGATGCCGCCCTTGGCGTTGACGTACTTGAGATAGTCGACATAGCCATTGGCGAACGGCACGCCGTTGGGGGCGTAGGCGCCGGTGCGGTACACCAGCACAGGGAAGAACTGCTCCTTGGCCTGCGCAAAGGCGCTCGGTGCAAGCGTGCTCGCGGCGCCCGCGGCCAGCAGGCTGGCAACCAGGGCGATGGACTTCAGTTTCATGTCTGCCTCCAGGGGTGGAAAGTGAGCACTGGTCAGTGCGTGGGTGAGTAGGTGATCTGAGAACGCGCTATCAGGCTGGGATTTCCTCGGGGTTTACGCCGACGCCCCGCCGGAATCAATGCGGGAACGGCCACAGCCGCAGCTTCTCCTTGCCGATGGACCACAACCGGGCCAGTCCGTGCGGCTCGACGATCAGGAAGAACACGATCAGCGCACCGAACACCATGAAGGTCAGGTGCGAGGCGAACGCCGTGTCGAAACCGACGGCGACGCCGAGGTTGTCGAGCAGGATCGGCAGCACCACGATGAATGCGGCGCCGAAGAAGCTGCCCATGACCGAGCCCAGCCCGCCGATGATGATCATGAACAGCAGCTGGAACGAACGGTCGATGTTGAAGGCCGCCGGCTCCCAGGAGCCGAGGTAGACGAAGCCCCACAATGCACCCGCCACGCCGACGAAGAACGAGCTGACCGCGAACGCGGTGAGCTTGGCATAGACCGGCCGGATGCCGATCACCGCGGCGGCGACGTCCATGTCGCGCATCGCCATCCACTCGCGGCCGATATGGCTGCGCACCAGGTTCTTGACCACCAGCGCGAACAGCGCAACGAAGCCGAGGCAGAACAGGTACTTCTCGGCCGGTGTGTCGATGGTCCAGCCCAGCAGCGACAACTCGCCCACGCTGACCGACCCCGACGACGAGTTGTTGGTGAACCACTTGATGCGCAGGAACGCCCAGTCGCAGAAGAACTGCGCCGCCAGCGTGGCCACCGCCAGATACAGACCCTTGATGCGCAGGCTCGGCAGGCCGAAGAGCACCCCCACGACCGTGGCGCACAGGCCGCCGAGCAGGATGGCAGCCACCACCGGCATGCCGTCGATGCGGATCAGGAAGTTGTAGGCCGCGTAGGCGCCCACCGCCATGAAGCCGCCGGTGCCCAGCGAGATCTGGCCGCAGTAGCCGACCAGGATGTTCAGGCCGAGCGCCGCCAGCGACAGGATCAGGAACGGGATCAGGATCGCGCGGAACAGATACTCGCTGGCCACGAAGGGCACGACGACGAATGCCGCCGCCACGATTGCGAGGATCAACCAGCGGTCCTGCCCGATCGGAAAGATCTGCTGGTCTTCGGGGTAGGTGGTCTTGAACTGACCGTTTTCTCTGTACAGCATCGTTCAGACCCGATCGATGATCTTTTCCCCAAACAAACCTTGGGGTCTGACCAACAGAACGAACAACACCAGCACGTAGCCGAACCAGATCTCGATGCCGCCGCCGATCATCGGGCCGATGAACACTTCGGACAGCTTCTCGCCCATGCCGAGCAGCAGCCCGCCGACGATGGCGCCGGGCACCGACGTGAGCCCGCCGAGGATCACCACCGGCAGCGCCTTCAGCGCCAGCACCGACAGCGAGAACTGCACGCCGAGCTTGCTGCCCCAGATGACGCCGGCCACCAGCGCCACGAAGCCGGCGACGCTCCAGACGATCACCCACACGCGCGACAGCGGGATGCCGATCGATTGCGCGGCCTGGTGGTCGTCGGCCACCGCGCGCAGCGCGCGGCCGGTGCCCGTGGTCTGGAAGAACAGCGTCAGCGCGATCACCAGCGCTGCCGCGATGACGGCAGCGTAGAGGTCTTCCTTGTTCACCAGCACGCCGCCCTGGAACACGCTTTCGAGCAGGAACAGCGGATCCTTCGGCAGGCCGATGTCGATCTTGTAGATGTCGCTGCCGAAGATGGTCTGGCCGAAGCCATCCATGAAGTAGGTGATGCCCAGCGTGGCCATCAACAGCGTGATGCCTTCCTGATTGACCAGTTTGCCGAGCACGAACCGCTCGATGACCCAGGCCACCGCAATCATCACCGCCATCGCGCCCGCGAAGGCCAGCAGGTTGGCCAGCAGCTTGCTGTCGAAGCCGAGCAGCTCCGGAATCCACTCGGAGAAGCGTGCCATTGCGAGCGCGGCGAACAGCACCATCGCGCCCTGCGCGAAGTTGAACACGCCGCTGGCCTTGAAGATCAGCACGAAGCCGAGCGCGACCAGGCTGTAGAGCATGCCGGTCATCAGGCCGCCGATCAGTGCTTCGAGAAAGAAACCCATGGCTGGCGTCTCAGTGGGCTGTGCCCAGGTACGCGTTGATCACCTCGGGGTTGGTGCGCACCTCGTCGGGGCTGCCATCGCCGATCTTCTTGCCGTAGTCGAGAACCACCACGCGGTCGGAGATGTCCATGACCACGCCCATGTCGTGCTCGATCAGCACGATCGTGGTGCCGAATTCGTCGTTGACGTCGAGCACGAAGCGGCACATGTCCTGCTTCTCCTCCACGTTCATGCCGGCCATCGGCTCGTCGAGCAGCAGCACCTGCGGCTCCATCGCCAGGGCGCGGCCGAGGTCCACGCGCTTCTGCAGGCCGTAAGGCAGGCGGCCCACCGGCGTCTTGCGGTAGGCCTGGATCTCGAGAAAATCGATGATGCGCTCGACGAACGCACGGTGCGCGATCTCCTCGCGCCGCGCCGCGCCCAGGTGGATGGCCTGCTGAAAGAGGTTGGTCTTCATCTTCAGGTTGCGGCCCGACATGATGTTGTCGATCACGTTCATGCCCTTGAACAGGGCCAGGTTCTGGAACGTGCGCGCCACGCCCATCTCCGCCACCTGTCGGCTGTTCATGTGGCTGAAGGTCTTGCCGCGGAAGGCGATCGTGCCCTGCTGCGGCGTGTAGACACCGTTGATGCAGTTGAGCATCGAGCTCTTGCCGGCGCCGTTGGGGCCGATGATGGCGCGAACCTCGTGCTCGCGCACGTCGAAGCTGATGTCGGTGAGCGCCTTCACGCCGCCGAACGCGAGCGAGATGTTCTTTACCTCGAGGATCACCTCGCCGATCCGGCGCGCCTTGCCGCTCGCCGCGGCGCTGGCCGCGCGCTCGGGTGCCACGGCGGCGTCGGCCATCACGCGGCCCTCCGCATCGCCGGGAACGTCTTCACGTCGACGATCTTCAGCGTGGCCGAGACCTTGCCGCTGCGGCCGTCCTCGAACTTCACGGCCGTCTCGATGAACTGCTCGGACTTGCCGCCGTACAGCGCATCGAGCAGCACCTGGTACTTGTCGCCGATGTAGCCGCGGCGCACCTTGCGCGTGCGGGTGAGCTCGCCGTCGTCGGCGTCGAGTTCCTTGTGCAGCACGAGGAAGCGGCTGACCTGCGAGCCGGCGAGCTTCTCGTCCTGGCCCAGGTCGGCGTTGACCTTCTCGACGCATTCGCGCACGAGCTCGTAGACCTCGGCCTTGGCGGCGAGGTCGGTGTAGCCGGCATAGGGCAGGTTGCGCTTCTCGGCCCAGTTGCCCACCGCTTCGAAATCGATGTTGATGAAGGCACAGACCTTGTCGCGTTTGTCGCCGAAGGCCACGGCCTCCTTGATATGCGGGAAGAACTTCAGCTTGTTCTCGATGTACTTGGGCGCGAACATGCTGCCGTCGGCAAGGCGGCCGACGTCTTTCGCGCGGTCGATGATCTTCAGGTGCCCGCCGGCATCCAGGAAGCCCGCGTCGCCGGTGTGGTACCAGCCGTCGGCGGTCAACACCTCGGCGGTGGCCGCCGGGTTTTTGTAGTACTCCTTCAGCAGGCCCGGGCTCTTGACCAGGATCTCGCCGGAATCCGCCACCTTGATCTGCACGCCCTCGATCGGCACACCCACGGTGTCTGCCTTGACCTCGTGGTCGGGCTGCAGACAGACGAACACTGCGGTCTCGGTGGAGCCGTAGAGCTGCTTCAGGTTGATGCCGATCGAGCGGTAGAAGGTGAACAGGTCCGGGCCGATCGCCTCGCCGGCCGTGTAGGCCACACGCACGCGCGAGAAGCCGAGCGTGTTGCGCAGCGGGCCGAACACGAACCCATCGCCGAGCCGGTATTTCACGCGGTCGATGAACGATACCGGCTTGCCGTCCATCAGCGCCGGCCCGACACGACGCGCGACGTCCATGCCGCGGCGGAACATCCACTTCTTCAGCGCACCGGCATCCTCCATGCGGATCGTCACGCTGGTCAGCAGGCCCTCGAAGATGCGCGGCGGCGCGAAGTAGTAGGTCGGACCGATCTCCTTCAGGTCGATCATCACCGTCGAGGCCGACTCCGGGCAGTTGACGATGTAGCCGCAGGCCAGCCACTGCGCATACGAGAAGATGTTCTGCCCGATCCACGCCGGTGGCATGTAGGCGAGCACCTCTTCGGTCTCCGTCAGCTTGTCGAAGGCCTTCCCCGCGTTGGCGCGGTCGAGCAGCGTGAAGTGCGTGTGCACCACGCCCTTCGGGTTACCGGTGGTGCCCGAGGTGAAGAACATCGCCGCAACGTCGTCGGGCTTCGCCTTGGCCACCTCGGCGTCGTAGAAACCGGCGTGCGACTGCTCGTAGGCGCGGCCGGCGGCGATCAGCGCGTCGAGCGAAGCGAGGCCCGGTTCGCTGTAGTTGCGCAGGCCGCGGCCGTCGTCGTACCAGACATTCGCCAATTGCGGGCACTGCTCGCGCAACTCGAGCAGCTTGTCGACCTGTTCCTGGTCTTCCACCACCGCGAAGCGCACGTCGGCGTTGTTGATCGGGTAGGCGAACTCGGTGGCCACCGCGTCCTGATACAGCGGCACCGGAATCGCGCCGAGCGACTGTGCGGCCAGCATCGAGGCATAGAGCCGGGGCCGGTTCTCGCCGATCACCACCACATGCTGGCCACGAGCGAGTCCGGCTTCGGCCATGCCGCAGGCGAGACTCCGCACCATCTGCGCCAGCTCGACCCAGCTGATCGTCTGCCAGATGCCGTATTCCTTCTCACGCAGTGCGGGCGCGCGTGGGCGTTGCGCCGCGTGCTCCAGCATCAGCCGAGGAAAGGTGGTCTGCACGGTTGCTCCTTTGTCGCGGACCCATGCGTAGGAGCGCGATTCTGTGTTCTGCTTTGACGCCGAGTTGTCGTTGCGACGACAATCCTAGGGTCGATCCGGGGTGGGCTTTCCCCAGGCGAGCGCGTCAGCAAGGCGTCATCCGGCAAGCGTTGAACCCATGAGCCCGGCTCGGCCGCCCGAAGGGGCTCGCACCGAAGTGCGGACCACGGAGGTTTCCAATGAGTACCGTCGACACCGTACCTCGACAGCGTTCGGCACTTCTGCAGCGCGCGCGTGCGCCCACGCACGCCGAACTGCAGATGGTGCCCTGGCTGCCGCTTCTGCGCGACGACGAGCATGCACAGGCGGTGAAGACGTTGCAGGTGGCCGATGCCGAGGTCGGCGATTTCGTGTGCAAGATCGGGCGGCCCGTGCGTTTCTGGTTCGGCGTGGTCGACGGGTTGCTGAAGATGAGCAACGATCCCGCCGCCGGCCCGGCGGTGACGTTCACCGGCATTCCGCCCGGCGCCTGGTTCGGCGAGGGCACGTTGCTCAAGCGCGAAGCCTATCGCTACAACATCGAGGCCCTGCGCCGCAGTGTGGTGGCCGGACTGCCGATCGAGACCTTCGAATGGCTGCTCGATCGCAGCATTGCGTTCAACCGCTACGTGATGAACCAGCTCAACGAGCGACTGTCGCAATTCATCGCCGCGCGCGAGACCGATCGGCTGGGTGACCCCGACACGCGTGTGGCGCGAAATCTCGCGGCGCTGTTCCATCCGGTGCTCTACCCCGGTGTCGGCGAACTGCTGCGCATCACGCAGGAAGAGCTCGGCTACCTGGTGGGCCTGTCGCGGCAGCGTGTGAACGAGGCGCTGAAAAGCCTGCAAGCCGTGGCGCTGATCCGTGTGGAGTACGGCGGCGTTCGGGTGATCGATCTGGACGGCCTGCGGCGTTTTCGCATCTGAACCCGGCTCAGAGGCTCACGGGTCGAGTGCGCGCCCGGCGCCGAGCAGCGCCGGTGAGGCATTCGCGTCGATCACAAGGACCGGGATCGCCGCCAGATACGACGCGAAGCGCCCCTTGGCTTCGAAGCGCTGGCGAAACGCCGAGCGACGGAAATCCTCGCCCAGCCGCGGCACGATGCCGCCGCCGATGTAGACGCCGCCCAGCGCGCCGAGTGTCAGTGCCAGGTCGCCGGTCACGCTGCCGAGAAAGGCGCAGAAGTGGTCGAGCGCGGCCCGGCATGCGGCATCGCCGGAGCGAGCGCCCTGCGTGATCTGCGGTGCCGACCATTCCACGTCGGGTGGGCGACCCTGGTCGAGTGTGACCACCGCGGAGTGCAGATTCGTGAGTCCCGGACCGCTGAGCGCTCGTTCAGCCGACACATGGCCGTACCGCCGTCGAAGCACAGCGAGCAGCGCGTCCTCGCGCTCGTCGTGCGCGGCGAGCGTGACGTGGCCGCCCTCGCCCTGCAGCGGCGCCCAGGTGGTCCGGCCGTCGGTGCTGCTGACCGGTACCAGCCCCGACACGCCGAGCCCGGTACCCGGACCGATGAGCGCGATCGTGCAGCCGGGCCTCGGTGCGCCGCCGCCGACCGGTACCAGCATGTCCGGGCGCAACAGCGGCAACGCCAGCGCCAGCGCGGTGAAGTCATTGATCACGCGCAGGTGCTCGAAGCCGAAGCGCTGCTGCAACGCCCGGATCGAGAACCGCCACGGATGGTTCGTCATCGACACCTCGTCGCCCGTGATGGCCGTGGCGATCGCGATCGCGCATTGGGCCGGCGTCTGGCGATCGGTGCTGCGCAAATAGGAATCGATCGCCGCCTCGATGCCGTCATGGGCGGCGGTCGGTTGCACCTGCACGTCCTGGAGCGGCGTTTGTGGGCCGGCCTGCCATGCGAAGCGCGCATGGGTGCCGCCGATGTCGGCCAGCAAACGATCGGTGGTCATGGCGGGCAATGACTTCGGAGGCCCGATCGTTGGTTCCGCGCCCGCGACGTCGCTCAGGCGCTCGCGACGCCTGCCGCCACGTGGCCGGCGGGCACATGCTCGGCCGCCGAATCGACGTGGCGCGTCTGATCGTCGAAGAAGAAGTCGGGCTCGAACTCGCGCAGGAACTCGCCCTTGGGCAGACCGCCGAGGAACATGGCCTCGTCGATCTCGATGTGCCAATCCATCAGCGTGCGGATCGCACGTTCATGCGCCGGCGCGCTGCGCGCGGTGACGAGCGCAGTGCGGATGCGCATGTCGCGCGCCGGTGTGCGCTGCAGCCGGTGCAGCGCCTCCAGCAGCGGCTTGAACGGCCCGGGCGCCAGTGGTGTCTGGCTGCGTTCGCTCTCGTGGATCTGGAATGCGTCCAGGCCGTCGCGCTGGAACACGCGCTCGGCCTCGTCCGAGAACAGCACCGCATCGCCGTCAAAGGCGATGCGCACTTCGTTCGGGTGGGCGTCGGAGGCACGCGCGCTGTGCGGATAGACGCGTGCCGCCGGCACGCCGGCCTCGAGCGCCGAGCGTACGTCGGCCTCGTTGGTCGAGAGAAACAGGTGCGCCGCCAGTGGCTTCAGGTACCGCCATGGGCTCTGGCCGCGCGTGAACACGCCGCGCTGGATCGGCAGCCCGTAGTGCCGAGCGGAGCGGAACACGCGCATGCCCGAGACCGGGTCGTTGCGCGAGAGGATGACAACCTCCACTCGCGGGGCTTGCGAGTTGAACGCCAGCAGTTTGTTGACCAGCGAGAACGCCACACCGGCACGCGCCGGCTTGTCCAGGCGCTGCAGCTGCAGCTGCATGTAGGCGCGATCGTCGCTGGCTTCGAACACGCGGTTCTCTTCTTCGAAGTCGAACAGCGCGCGCGACGAGATCGCAACGACGAGCTGGCCGGCCAGCGTGGCACCCATGCCCGCCATGATACGGGCCGGTTCCGCTGCAGTTGGCGGCTACTGCACGAAGCCCATCGGGCGGCGGCGGCCGCTGCCATCGGGCAGGTCGCGCAACTCGATCGCGTGGCGGCCGTCGAGCTTGGCGTTGCCGAAGGCCGTCATCCATGCGCGCCGCATCTCGCGCGGCGCGAGTTCGGCGAGCTTGTCCAGCACCGGCAGCGGCGGCTCGGGGTCGAAGCGCTGGCCCCAATCATGCGCGTCGCGGATGCTCCGGTACATGCGGCGCGCGATGCCGCGCGCGGCCTCGGCATCGGGCGCCTGGACTTCGTAGACGTTCATCCGGTTGAGGATCGGCTCGGGGATCGAACGCTCGTCGTTTGCGGTGGCAACCCAGATCACCTGGCTGGCGTCGATGGCGACTTCGGCGAACTCGTCGGTGAAGGCGTGCGCGGTGTCGACCTCGAGCAGGCTGTAGAGCGCGCCGAGCGGATCGTAGGCGTGCTCGCCGGTGGTCTTGTCGATCTCGTCGATCACCATCACCGGGTTGGCGTACTGGCCGTCGACCAGTGTCTCGAACACCTTGCCCGGGCGTGCCCCCTTCCATTGCGACGATGCGCCGCTGAGCACCCAGCCGGCGGTCAGCGAGCTCATCGACACGAAGCCCATGCCGGTGCCGAGCAGGCCCGCCAGCTGGCGCGCGAAATGCGTCTTGCCCACGCCGGGCGGACCCAGCAGCAGCGTCGGCGTGATCTCGAGCGCATCGCGGCTGTCTTCACACAACGCGAGCTGGCGTTTCACACCGTCGAGCACGTCGGCGAAGTTGGGCATTTCGTCGTAGAGGTGCTCCATCGCCGGCAGCCCGGCCGGCTTGACCTGGAAGCGCTCGGGGCCTTTCTCGAGCATGCGCTCGTAGGTGGCGCGCAGGCTCTCGTGTTCCTTCGGCGGCAGCTTCTGCAAGCGGCGCTCCACGTCGTCGCAGCGGTACACCGGTCGCATCTTCGCGATCGGAATCGCGCCCCGCTTGGGCACAGGCACCAGCTCGTGGGTTCTGGTCATTTCAGACCTCCAGGTAACGACGGTCCCAGGGACATTGAAGCAAACACCGCGCCCGGTGTTCGATCAAATTCTGGTGGACTTGTCACGCATTTGTGCACCACCTGGGTTGCGGGAAATCCCCGATCGGTTCGCGCATGCACCCGTACGGGGGATTCGCGCCGAGCGCTCATGCCGTCGGGCGTGAAATCGCCAGCCGCGCAACGCCTTCCGGCGTCGCACGCGCCGGCTCAGCGGACCCAGGTGTTGAGCTGGATGATCGGCAGCAGCACGGCCAGCACGATCAGCATCACCACGCCGCCCATCGCGACGATCAGCAGCGGCTCCAGCAGCGTGGCCAGCGCCATCGCCCGTCGCTGCACCTCGCCAGAGAGCTGCGCCGCGGCGCGGGCGAGCATCTTCGGCAGTTCGCCGGTCTGCTCGCCGAGCCGTGCGAACATGGCCAGCAGCCCCGGAAAACGCTTGCGCCCGGCCAACGCCGATGCCAGCGGCGCACCTTCGCGCACCTGCACCAGCGCGTCCATCGCGTCGGCACGCAGCGCACGGTTGCCCAGCGTTTCAGCGGCGGCCTGCAGCGCCTTCAGGATCGGCACGCCGGCATTGGCCAGCATGGCCAGGGTGCCGGCGAAACGCGCGGCGTTGTAGCCGCGCGCGAGCCGGCCCACGACCGGCAGACTCAGCCACATGGCGTCGAAGCGCTGGCGGAAGGCCTCGTTGCGCAACGAGAAGGCCAGGCTCACGCCGCCGGCCGCGACGCCGAGCGCGACGACCCAACCCCAGCTGCGCACGAAGGCGCTGATTGCGAGCATCGCGGTGGTGAGTGCAGGTAGCGCGCGCTTGCTGTTGGCGAACACGCCGGCCACCTGCGGCACCACGTAGGTCACGAGGAAGATCACGATCACCAGCGCGATCACCGACACGATGGCCGGATACAGCGCGGCGCCGAGCAGCTTGGCTTTGAGCGCCTGGCGTTCCTCGAGATCGTCGGCCAACCGTTCCAGCACGGTGCCGAGCGCGCCGCTCTGCTCGCCGGCCGCCACCACCGCTCGATAGACATCGTCGAATTCCCGCGGCGCGCTGGCCAGCGCCCGGGCAAACGAGGTGCCCGCGTTGACCTCGGCACGCAGGTGCGCGACGAGATCACGCTGGCGCGGATCCTCGGCCTCGTCGGACAGTGCGGTCAGCGAACGCTCGAGCGGCAGCCCGGCGGCCACCAGCCCGGCGAGCTGGCGCGTCCACACCGCCAACGTGGTCGTGCTGAAGACCCGTCGCGTGAAGCGGGCCTTGCCGCCGCCCTCCAGCGCAGCCGCGATCGGCTCGACACCGATCGGCACCAGGCCCTGCGCGCGCAACTGCGTGCGCACGGTCTTCGGGTTGTCGCCCTCGAGCAGACCGGTGCGGGCCTTGCCCTGGGCGTCGAGCGCCTCGAAACGATATGCCGGCATGTCAGCTCTGGGCTCGTGGGCGCCAGGTCATTCGCGCGTCACGCGGAGCACCTCTTCCGGCGACGTCAGGCCCTCATCGACGAGGCGCTGACCGTCCTCGCGCATCGGCTTCAGCCCGTTCGCCTCGGCGGCCACGAACAGCTGGCTTTCGGCGGCGCGGTTGTGGATCAGCGCGCGCAACGGGTCGTGCACTTCCATCAGCTCGTAGACACCGGTGCGCCCCTTGTAGCCGGTCTGGCCGCATTCGACGCATCCCACCGGATGCCAGCGTCCGCTGCCGTCGCGTCGCTTGCAGTGCGGGCAGAGCTTGCGCACGAGGCGCTGCGCCAGCACGCCGAGCAACGAGCTGCTGAGCAGATAGGGCTCGACGCCCATGTCGATCAGGCGCGTCACGCTGGACGGCGCGTCATTGGTGTGCAGCGTGGCCAGCACCAGGTGCCCGGTCAGCGAGGCCTGGATCGCGATCTGCGCGGTCTCGTAGTCACGGATCTCGCCGATCATGATCACGTCGGGGTCCTGGCGCAGGATCGCGCGCAGGGCCTTGGCGAAGGTGAGTTCGATGCGCGGGTTCACCTGCGTCTGGCCGATACCCGGCAGCTCGTATTCCACCGGATCCTCGACGGTGAGGATGTTCGTCGTCGAGGTGGGCAGCCGCGCCAGCGAGGCATATAGCGTCGTCGTCTTGCCCGAGCCGGTGGGGCCGGTGACCAGCACGATGCCATGCGGCTGCTCGATCAGGCGCGAGAAGCGGCCGAGCAGGTTGCCGCTCATGCCCAGGCCCTCGAGCGAGAAGCGGGCTTCGGTCTTGTCGAGCAGGCGCAGCACCGCACGTTCGCCATGGGCCGAGGGCAGGGTGGAGACGCGAACGTCGACCGCGCGGCCGCCGATGCGCAGGCTGATGCGGCCGTCCTGCGGCAGCCGCTTCTCGGCGATGTCGAGCTCGGCCATGATCTTCAGGCGGCTGATCAGCGCCGCGTGTAGCGCCTTGTTGGGCTGCACCACCTCGCGCAGTGTGCCGTCGACGCGGAAGCGCACCGCCGAGCTGCGTTCGTAGGGCTCGATGTGGATGTCGCTGGCACCGTCTTTCGCGGCCTGCGTCAGCAGCGCATTGAGCATGCGGATGATCGGCGCGTCGTCGGCCGCCTCGAGCAGGTCTTCCACGGCCGGCAGATCCTGCATCAGGCGCGACAGGTCGACCGCGCTTTCCACCTCGCCGACCACCGCGGCCGCACTCGACTCGCCGCCGGCATAGGCGGCGGCGATGCGCTGCGCCAGCGTGGTCGAGGCCTCGCGCTCGAAGCTGGTCACGTCGTACAGGCGCACGACTTCCGACATCGCACTCGTGTTGCTGCCCTCGGCGGCCCACAGCACCCGCTGCGCACCGTCGTCCTCCAGCAGGAGCGAGTGCGCCTTCGCGAAGGCGTAAGGCAGGGGATGCCGAGCCGCCATCGGCGTGCGCTCAGTTGCTGGCCGCCGAAGCGGGCGGTGTCGCGGCCTTTGGCGCGTCGGAGGCCGGGCGCTGCGGCGGCACCACGGGCGACTCGTTGATCGGCATCACCAGGCTGTGCGCCGGCTGCGCGTCCTTCTGCTTGGCGCGAATGATGTCGTAGCGGTCGAGCGACAGCTTGTTGGTGCTGTCGCCGTCGCGCAGCACCACCGGACGCAGGAACACCATCAGGTTCGTGCGATTTCGCGTGCGGCTCTCGCTGCGGAACAGCGCACCGAGCACGGGAATGTCGCCAAGCAGCGGCACCTTGGACTTCTTCTCGGTGAACTTGTCCTCGATCAGGCCGCCGAGCACGAGGATCGCGCCGTCGTCGACCGTCACCGTCGATTCGATCGAGCGCTTGTCGGTCGACGGGCCGGCGTTCGAGGTGCCCGGTGCCACCTTGTCGCTGACGCTGGAGGACTCCTGGAAGATCGTCATGCGCACCGTGCCGCCTTCTCCGACCTGCGGCTTGATGCGCAGCGTGATGCCGACGTCCTTGCGCTCGATGGTCTGGAACGGGTTGGTCGTCGCGGTGCCGGTGTTGGTGAACTGGCCGGTGATGAACGGCACGTTGCTGCCGACGATGATCTTGGCTTCCTCGTTGTCGAGCGTGATCAGGTTCGGCGTCGAGACGATGTTGGTGTTGGTCTGGCTCTGCAGCATGCGCGCGATCGCCGCCAGTGCGTAGGTGCCGCCGTAGTTCTTCAGCAGGCCGATGTTCAAGCCTTCGCCGGGCACCGTGGTGCCCACGCCGGCGATCGTCTGCGACAGGTCGATGATGCTGGGGCCGCCCACCGACGAGTTGGTGCCGGCGAAGGCGCCGTAGCGGTCGCCGCTCTGGCCGATCAGACCTTGCCACTGAAAGCCGAAGTCGGCAGCGTTATCGCCGGACACCTCGACGATCAGGCTCTCGATGTAGACCTGCGCCCGGCGCGAGTCGAGCTGGTCGATCATCGCGCGCACCTGGCGGTACAGCGGTTCCGGCGCGGTGATGATCAGCGAGTTGGTCGACGGGTCGGCCTGGATGAAGCCGCCGGTCGACGGTTGTGCCGAGGCCGACAGCGGTGCGGTCGCCGGTGTCGCGCCGGCCGCCGCGGCGGCGCCGGCCACCACCGGTGCCGGCGAGGCCGCCGGCGTGCCGCCCGACGACGACGCGCCGCCGGTGTTGGAGAACGCGGCCCGCAGCACCGTGGCGAGCTTGGTGGCGTCGGCGTTCTTCAGATGAACGACCCAGATGTTGCCGCCGGCGCCCGCGCCCTGCAGCGGCTGGTCGAGCCGGGCGATCAGCGCACGAACGGCCGCCAGACGTGCCGGGTTGGCCGCACGAACAATCAGTGCGTTGGCACGCGGGTCGACCATCACGGCGAAGGCGCCGCCGGCGGCCGCACCCGGCACCGCCGCACCGGCCACGGCACCGTCGCCCAGGCGCTGCACCATCGCCGCGATGTCGCTTGCCACGCCGTGCTGGATCGGGATCACCTCGACATCGGTCGACGCGGGTTGGTCGAGTGCAGCGATGATCTTGCCGATGCGCTGCAGGTTGTCGGCATAGTCGGTGATGACCAGCGTGTTGTTCCCCGGATTGGCGTTGATCGTGTTGTTCGGGCTGATCAAGGGCCGCAGGATCGCGACGAGATTGTTCGGGTTCTCGTGGCTGAGCTTGAAGATCTGCGTCAGCACCTGGTCGCCGCGCTGGCTGGGCTGGCCCACCGAGACGGTTCCCGCCTGCAGCTTGGCATCGGCTTCGGGCACCACCTTCAGCAGGCCCGCGCTGTCGACCAGCGTGAACCCCAACCCGCGCAGTGCCGCCAGGTAGTTGAGGTAGGCCTCGCGCACCGACATCGGCTGCTCGCTGTAGACGGTGATCGTGCCCTTGACGCGCGGGTCGACCAGGATCTGGCGCTCGATCATGACCGCGACCGCGCGGGTCACGGCCTCGATGTCGGCGTTGACGAAGTTGACGGTGACCGGCGTCTTGGACTTCAGCGCGGGGCTGTGGCCGCCCGGCGGCGTCGCGCGCGCGGTCGGTCTCGCCTGCGTCGCGGGCGCCGGGGGCGCTGCAGGCGTTTGCGCCGCCACGCCGACACATGCCAGGGCCAGCACCAGTGCGCCCGCCACGCGGCAGGCGGCCGGCCGCCGCGGCCCGGAAGCTCGGAGGGTGCGAATGTGCATGGTCATCCGATCGAAATGACCGACACGGCACCCTGCCGTCGGCCGATGATGTTGAGCAGGTTGTTCAGGGCGGCCTCCTGGCCTTCGGCGGCGGTGGCTTCGCCACGGAAGCGCATCTTCGAGCCGGCCCATTGTCCGCTGCCCTGCAGGCGCAGCGCGCCATCGAGCGTGTCCAGCGTCACGCTGGCGGTGTCGCCGGCGGCTGCGCCGCCGCGGATGCCGAGCCGATAACTGCCCAGCGTGTCGAGCGTCGACAGACGCGACGACACGCCCAACAGGTCGAGTTCCAGCGTGCCGATCAGGCGCCAGCGCCCCTGTGCGGATTCCAGCGTCAGCCCGCTCGTGGTGAGCCGCATCGCGCCGGCCAGCTGCATCGTGTTGAATGGCGTGCCCAGGCCCGAAAGCCAGGCGGCCGGCCACTGGCCGAGGGCCTGCGTCTGGCCCGGCACCACCACCGTCATGCGACCCAGGCCGGGCTTGAACTGCACGACCACCTCGCGCTCGATGCAGCAGGCTTGGCGCAGCCGCAGGTCGATGCGGTTCCACATCGGACGGATCTGCCAGTGCAAACGCCCCGGCAGCGCCGACGCATCGCGGCTGCCGGGGCCGCCGGCGAGCAGCAGCTGGGCGCTGCCGGTCCACACGCTGCCCTGGGCATCGGCGAGCAACAGCCGCTCGCCGCTGGCGGACGCCACGCCGCGAGCCAGCCAGCTGGCCGGAGCGAACAACAGCAAACCGGCGATGGCACCGGCGATCGCGCCCCAGACGCCCCAGCGCCGCGCGGCATTGCGCGCCCGCTGCCAGGCGATCTCGGCCAGCGTGGAGTTCGCGAAGCCGCTCGGCGCGAAGCGCGAAAAGCTGGACCGGCGGCGCAGCCAGTGTGGCAGGCGCAAATCCACTACCCGGCTCCCAGACTCAGCACCAGGGTGCCGTTGAATCCATTGGCGCTGCGTGTGAGCTGGGCTTCGACCGGCCGCGCGCGTGCCGCGCTGCGCGCCTCGACCAGCAGCGAGCGCAGTTGTTCGGGGCTGGCCCCGTTGAGCGTCACGAGGGCCCGATCGCCTTGCAACGTCAGGCGCACCTTGTCGCCATGACGTTCGGCGGCAGCCTTCATCGCCACGCCGGCCTGC
This sequence comes from Burkholderiaceae bacterium, assembly GCA_016790175.1. Classification (GTDB taxonomy): domain Bacteria; phylum Pseudomonadota; class Gammaproteobacteria; order Burkholderiales; family Burkholderiaceae_C; genus JAEUPI01. The sequence goes on from JAEUPI010000112.1 coordinate 27,369, forward strand.
GCCGCGGCGATCGGCGTCGCGTTGCGCAGCTCGCGCACCTCGGCGGCTTGCGTGCGCATCTGCTGCAGCTGCGTGTCGAGGGCTTCGATCTGCGCCGGCGCGCTCTGCAGCGTGTGCCAGGCCGGCGCGATGGCCAGCGTCCACAACAAGAAGGCACCGAGCACCACGGCCATGGTCACCAGCGCCGCCCGGTCGCGCGGCGACCGGGCCCGCCAAAGCTCACCCGCCTGCTGCCGCCAGGCCGCGATGCGCTCACCCCAGGCGTCGGACGATGCGTTCACAGCGAGCTCCGCGCGGCCTCGGCTCGGCTCAGCGTCAGCCGGCCTTCGGCGCTGTCGAGCGTCCAGCCCGCCGATCGCAGCCGGGCGCGAAATCGTTCGATCTGGTCGGCGCTCCAGCCGGTGACGACCAGCGTCAGCTTGCTCGACTCGAAACGCAGCGACTGCACGGGCGCCTGCCCGTCCGGCCAAGCGAGCGTGGCCATCGCCAATGCCGATTCGAGGTCGGCGTCACCGATGCGGCCGGCCGCGGCCCGCAGGTTGTCGGTGGCGCGGCGCATCTGCAGCGGTGCGTCGACGATGGTGCCGATGTTCGGGTGGCTGGCCTTCAGCAGGCCGACCATCGCCTGCTTCTTGTCGTCGATCGCCCGTTGCTGGTGCCAGGCCCACAAATTCAGTCCGACGATCTGAAGCGCCACCAGGCTCAACAGCCCGAGTCGAACCGGACGCCACGCTGGGGTGAGCGCACGCTTCCATGCATTGCGAAGCAGGCGTGAACCCCGAGCGCGGGGGGCGAGATCAAACTGCCGCAGGTTCCACAACGAGCGCACAGCCTGCAGCGCGTGTTCGCCCTCGGACACCACAGCCACCGGTGCGCCCAGCCAGCGTTCGGCCTGAGCGGCCACCGCAGGCGACGCGCTCCAGCGTGCGCCCTGCGCCGCCCACACGGGCAGCTGGTCGCGAATCAAGGTGCCGGCCATCCGCACGCATTGCACGCCATGGGTATCACCGAACATGATCCAGGTCTGGGCGCTGCTGCCGTCGGCCGTATCGGTCGAGGTGAAGAAGTGGCCTTGCGCCAAGTCGCCGGGCCATACGGCGGGCACGACGCGCTCGACGAAGGCGCCGGCCTTCTCCAGCGTGGCCAGGTGGCCCGTCAGCCAGGGCTTGTGGATGGCGGCGACCCAGATCGGCGAGCCGGACGCCGCACCTGGCGCCAGCGCAAGGTGAATGGACCCCTCGTCGTCGAGCAGCTGTTCCTCCAGCAGGCCGGTGAGGGCGGCGCGCAGCTTGGCGGCGGGCGCCTTCGGCAGCGTCACGCGGTGCCAGCTCACGTCGGTCGGGGCGACCCAGGCCACGACCGTGTCGGCCTTCGGCAGCAATGCCGCTGTGGCCCGCCCCTGGCGGGCCACGCCGAGCCCGTCGGCGCTGAGCACATAGGCGTACTCGAGCGCGGCATCGCCGCGCTCGCCGGCGGTGGCACCGATCCGCTCACGCGGCGGCAGCAGGACGACCAAGATTGACATCGAATACGGGAGGCTAACCGCCTTGAGACGGTGTTACAAGGCCGAAGTCATGAAAATCAAGTACTTACGCGCGAGATGTGTTGCCAAACCTCTGCTTGCGACGCGCCGAGTGCACAGCACCTCACCGGGCCGCGGCCACGCTGCTCACGCGCTCGCGCAGGATCGGGATCATTTCCAGTCCGCGCCGCTCGACGATGGATCGCTCCTCGAGCGTTCGGTCATCCAAGCGTAACCGGCCGCGGACCTCGAAGAAGTTGGATTGCGTTCCGACCCGTCGCGGATCGAGCAGATCCGGCTTGCCGAGCAGGGCACGGGCAGCGTCGACCGTCTTGAAGGCATGGCGCTGCCGGGCCTGGATGAGCGCTTCAGCCGCGCCGGTGTCCAGCCCCGGGCTGACGGCGACGATCACGTCGCGATCAGCGGTGTTGAGGTTCACCGTCGTGCGCACCGGAATCAGTTCGACGTACGGTCGCAGGCGTTCGATCGAGGCCGCATCGATCCCGAGCCAGCCCAGCTGGTCCACCGTCTTCGGCTCCAGCGGTGCGCCAGCCGCACCGCTGCGGGCCGCCGCCAGGCCGGTGGCAATGCGCTGGGCGGTATCGGAGGGCACGCCGGCGACCTCACACAGGCGCTGCAGCGATGCCAGGTCGGTCTCGACGAGCTTTCCGCCGTCATCGATCACGTTGCGCAGGTTGAAGCGGGCCTGGAGGTCGGCAATGGCGCCGGACAGGAATGCCTCGGGACCGGCGTCGACGTTGTTGTCCTTGTCTAGCGCCAGAAAGGTCGACAGCCGCGCCTCGGCGAGCGGTGTCGCCCAGGGCTCGCTGAGCGCGGTGGGGCCGCCGGTGCGCGCGTCTTCGCGCAGGATCAAGCGCGCCCAATCGAGTGCGCCGCTCAGGATCCAGGCCGATTGCGTGCGCGAGCGCTCGGCGGCCTCGACCTGGATCGCACGGTACTGCTGCCAGATCATGCCGGCGGCAAGCGTGGCCACCAAGGTCATCAGCGCCATCGCGATCAGCAGCGCGGCGCCGCGCTGTTGGTGCGAGCAGGAGACAACGCGTGTCATGGCTGCTGCGGTCCGAGCGACACGTCGCGCGTGAGCCGTCGCTGTGAGACGCTGAGCACCAGACGCACGCCGCTGGGCAACGCGCTGCGCGCAACGCCGCTCGCCGCACCCGCCGCGCCGGGCGGCACGACATCGCCCGAGGACTGCGCATTGCTCCATGCGTTGCCGCGATAGAAATAGAGCTGCCAGTCCGACACCTGATCCAGAAGCCTCACCTGCGTCGGCTCGTCGCCGATCAGTTGCTGGCTCGCAAGCCAGGCCTGCTGCAGCTCGACCGATGTCGCCACCACCGGGCTGTGCCAGCGCCGCCAGATGCCCTCGCGCAACGACCAGGCCACCACCTGCGCGCCGTCGGCGCCGCGCCGAACGAGCCGCAGCGTGGCGCCGTCGAAGGTGATCGCCGGCGCCGCCGCGCTGTCGTACAGCGCGCTCAGGTCCTGTTCCCACTGCGCGATCAGCGTGGTCAGTCGCAGGGTGCGTTCGGCGGCACCCTGGCTGGCCTCGCGGGCGCGCACCATGCCGTCGATGCCCTGCCAGCCCATGGCGGCCAGGATCGCCATGATCAGCAAGGCGACCAGGACTTCGACCAGCGTGAAACCGCGCGATCGCCGCATGCTCAGTACCTCGGCAGAACCGTGGACAGCGTCAGCAGCGGCAGCCCGGCCGGATCGCTGACCACGGCGTCGACTCTCCGGAAGTTCGGGTTCGGCGTCGGGCGCGTGACCAACTTGCCCTTGTAGTCGCTGCCGAGCTGATGGCATTCGAAATCGGTGTCGCCGACGCCGGGGAATTGCTTGCCGAGCTTGAGGTTGGTGAGTGCGTTGTCGGCACACCATTGCGCATTGACCACGTCGGTCAGCCGCTGCGCGTTGTCGGTCAATGCGCCGGCCGCCTTCAGGCCGGCAGCCAGCGAGATGGCGACGATGGCCACCGCCACCAGCACCTCGACCAACGTGAAGCCGCGCGATCGACAGGTCATGGCCTCGCTGCCGCGGGGTCGGCCGGCGCAAACGGGCCCAGCCCGTCGGTGGCGAGCGCCAGGTTGCGCTCCCCCAGGCGCAGCACGATGCGTTGCGGGCCGATCAACGGTTCGGGCCCGAGCGTCAGTGAACGAACGCCGATGATCTCGGCGCTCACGCCTTCGGCGAGCCAACCGTTGGCCGTGTTCTCGGCCGTGACAAGCCCCGCAAAGCGGAAGCGCTGCTCGGCCGGAGGTTCATTGACGAGTTCGAACCGTACCGTGACGCCCGATGCGCGCGACTCCGCACGCGCGCCTTCGAGCAGCGCCGCCAGGCGGGCCGCCTCGCGATCGAGCTGCGCGGCCGCCGGATCGCGAAGCGCCAGCGATGCCACGCCGACCGCGATGGCGATCAGCGCCATCACGATCATGATCTCGATCAGCGTGAAGCCGCGTGCGCGGCGCGTTCCCGCGGCGGCGCCGTCACGCGCCGCACCGAAGTCACTGCCAGGAACCGACGTCCGCGTTCTTGCCGTCGCCGCCTGCCTGGCCATCCGCGCCGAAGCTGAATACATCAATCTCACCTTTGACACCCGGATTGACATACTGATACGGGCGTCCCCAGGGATCGTTGGGCAGTTTCTCGAGATACGGGCGCCAATTCGGCGGGACCGTGCCGGCCGAAGGCTTGCGCACCAGCGCGTCCAGGCCTTGTTCGGCCGACGGATAGCGCTGGTTGTCGAGGCGATAGAGCTTCAGTGCCTGCATCAGGTTGTTGACGTCGGTGCGCGCCGCGGTCACGCGCGCATCGTCGGCGCGATCGAGCACGTTGGGCACGATCAACGCGGCCAGCACACCGATGATGACCAGCACGACCATCAACTCGATCAGCGTGAAGCCGTGCACGCGTCGTCCGATGCGCCGTGGCGCGGGGAAGGGGATCGTCATGTTGCGTTGCAGCTCTCGCAGGAGGCGTGGATGATAATCGTCGCATGACGATGCGCTTGCTGTCGTTCGCTGTGTGGGCACTTGTTTCTGCGAGCGCCGTGTTCTGGTTGAGCAGGCTGGTATCGCTGGGCGCACCGGCACCGGCCTATGCCGTGACTGCGGGCCATGCGGTGGCCGGCGCATCCGCGGATCTGTCGCGTGTACTCGGCAGCACTCGCGCAAATTCACCAACGGCTGCCGCGCCGGCCGCCGAGCCGGCCGTCAGTGCACGTTTCAAGCTGATTGGCGTGGTGGCTGCACGCAGCACGCAGCCGGACAGCGGGCTTGCGTTGATCGCCGTCGACGGCAAGCCCCCGAAGCCGGTCGGCCTGGGTGGTGTGGTCGATGGATCGCTCGTGCTGCTGGCCGTGAATCACCGCCGCGCGGAGATCGGTCCGTCGGGCGGCGAAGCGACCGTGACGCTCGAGCTGCCACTGGCGCCGGAGCCCAACCGCAGCACCCGTCCGCCGACGAGTTTTCCGCCACCGGCCGCACGGCCGGCCGTGGCCATGCCGGTACCGGCCGCGCCGGTCCAGCCGCCCCAAGCCCAGGCGAATCCCGCCCAGATGCCGCCGCCTGTGCCGCCCACACCGGGCGCCGTCCCGCGCACCAATCCACCCCAGACGCGCTGAGCGCGGTCCGAAAGGGGCGCGCAGCGGGGCTGCTTACGGGGCGCGCTCAGGCGCGCCGGCCGATTCCATCGGCGGGCCGAGATCGGCCTGCAGCGTGGTGGTGATGCCGTTGGGCCTGGAGGGCCCCGGATCCTCGCCTTCGGCGACCTCGGTGAGCAACGCGGCCGCGCTGCGCACCAGCGGCCAGGCGAGCGAGGCGCCCGTTCCGTCGGTGCTCTCCATGCCGAGTTCGAGCAGCGCCGAAGCCCGGAACAGATTCAACGCCTGATCCAGACCGCGGTGGTTGTGGCTGCGGCAGAAGACGCAATAGTCGGTGGCTGGCGTCGCAATGCGCGAAGCCACGAGCAGCGCTGCGCACGCCGCCATGCCGTCGATCATGATCAAGTGCCGCTTGCTGGCAGCCACCAGCAACACGCCGACCATCACCGCGACCTCGAAGCCTCCGAAGGCCGCTAGCACTTCCACCGGGTCGGTCACATCCTTGTGACGTGCCTGGGCGCCCTGCACGATCATCATCAGGTGGCCGAGCAGCTCGGGATTCATCTGCGGCCCGCTGACGATGAGGTCGCGCACCGAGGTGTTCGTCAATCGCGACAGCACCAGCGCCGCGCTCTCGTGCGAGCCGACCCCGATACCGGCCACGGCCACGAGGTTGCCGCGGAGCGTGTCGCCGATTTCCATGCCGGCGCGGATCGCTGCATGGGCCTGATCGACCGTCATCGCCGGGCCAACGCGGGCATTGCGCGTGCCGTGCGCGATCTTGCGACGGATCAGTCGATCGTGCGGCGCCACCATGTCGGCCACGCCGCAATCGACGACCGACAGCTCCAGCCCCTGGATGCGCGCGAAGACGGACACCGGCAACTGCCCGGTGAGCAGCTGCCGCACCTGTTCGTGGGTCTGGCGGCGCTGCGGCGCCACGATGCCGTCGACCGCCAAGCCGTGATCGGCGGCGAAGATCACGAGCTGCGGATCGCGGAACCGCGGTTTCAGCGTGTTCTGCATCAGGCCGAGTCGGATCGCCAGCGGCTCGAGTTCACCCAGGCTTCCGCTGGCTTCGGCCCGGCGCAGCAGCTTCTCCTTCAGCGCACCTTCGAGCAGGGGCTTGGAGGTGGGAGCGATCAGCGACCGGTCGACCGTCATGCGGCTAGTGTACGCACCGGGGCTCAGCGCAGGAACAGCCTGTACACCGGATTGCGCGACTCCTCCACGTAAGGGTATGCGAGCGACGTGAGGAACTCGTCGAATGCCGCGCGATCGGTGTTCGGTACCTGGATGCCGACCAGGATCCGGCCATAGTCCGCACCCTGGTTCCGGTAGTGGAACAGGCTGATGTTCCAGTTGGGATGCAGTGCCGAGAGGAACTTCATCAATGCGCCGGGCCGCTCAGGAAACGTGAAGCGCAGCAGTCGTTCGTGATGGGCCAGCTCCGATCGGCCACCGACCATGTGACGCACGTGTTCCTTGGCCAGTTCGTCGTCGGTGAGGTTGACCGTAGGAAAGCCGTGTCGCACGAAGTGACGCTCGATGCGGTCGGCCTCGTCGCGGCGGCTGATCGCGATGCCGACGAACACATGCGCGAGATCAGGGTCGGAGATGCGGTAGTTGAACTCGGTGACCGCGCGCGCACCGATCAGCTCGCAGAAGCGCTTGAACGAGCCGCGCTGCTCGGGGATGGTGACGGCGAACAGCGCTTCGCGCTGCTCGCCGAACTCGGCGCGTTCGGCCACGAAGCGGAGCCGATCGAAGTTCATGTTGGCGCCGCTGGTGATGGTGACCAGCGTGCGACCCTTGAGCTTGTGGCGTGCCACGTACTGCTTGATGCCGGCCACGCCGAGCGCGCCGGCCGGCTCGAGCACGCTGCGCGTGTCCTGGAACACGTCTTTGATGGCGGCGCAGACCTCGTCGGTGTCGACGAGCACGTAGTCGTCGACCAGTTCGCGCGCCAGGCGAAACGTCTCCTCGCCGACCTGCTTCACCGCCGTGCCGTCGGAGAACAACCCCACGTCGGCCAAATGCACACGCTTGCCGGCACGCACCGAGCGCGTCATGGCGTCGGAGTCGCGCGTTTGCACGCCGATCACGCGCACTTCGGGCCGCACGGCCTTGATGTAGGCCGCCACCCCGGAGATCAGCCCACCGCCGCCGATGGCAACGAACACAGCGTCGAGCGAACCCTGGTGCTGGCGCAGGATCTCCATGCCCACCGTGCCCTGCCCGGCGATCACATCCGGATCGTCGAACGGATGCACGAACGTCAGCTGCTGCTCGCGCTGGAGCGTCAGTGCGTGCTCGTAGGCATCGGAATAGCTGTCGCCCTGCAACACCACCTCGCCGCCGAGCGCCTGCACGGCATCGATCTTCAGGCGCGGCGTGGTGACCGGCATCACCACCACGGCACGGCACGATAGCCGTCGCGCGCCGAGCGCCACGCCTTGCGCATGGTTGCCGGCCGACGCGCAGATCACGCCGCGCGCCAGTTGTTCGGCGCTCAGGTGCGCCAGCTTGTTGTAGGCCCCGCGCAGCTTGAAGCTGAACACACTTTGCTGGTCCTCGCGCTTGAGCAGCACCTGGTTGCCCAGGCGTCGCGACAGTGCACGTGCATGCTCGAGCGGCGATTCGACAGCCACGTCGTAAACACGCGCCGTCAGGATGCGTTGCAGGTAGTCGGTCGGCGCGCTGCGCCCGGTGGATCGCGGCTTGCGCGGGGCGCGGGCCATGTGTGGAGACGGGTTCGAGAGGGGCGCCGGATCATACGGCAGCGGTCGACAGCGCCTGGACAATGAAAAAGGCCCGAGGCGTGAGCCCCGGGCCGAATCCACCAATGGGAGGAGGTGGAGGAGACAACCGGTGGCGCTGGTGTTGCTCGAGTCGGCACAACCAGCGCCGTAGAGAACAGTCTAGCGCGCCGATTGCTGCGTCGCAATATCATCCCGCGCTGCAAACCACACCCGCTGCCGGCGAGACAGCGTCACCGTGTGGCATGTCACATTCACGGTGCGCGTGGCGCACTGCGGCAAGGGGTCATGCCGCAAAGCGGCGTGAGCCGTAGCCAAGGACGGAGGGCGATTTCACGCCCGACGGCATGATATCGATCAAGGAGGCGCACCGATGGAATGCACCGTGCACTGGGTCGCTGCGAGCGGCATGGGATTCATGGCCGAGACCGGCAGTGGTCACGTGCTGGTGATGGACGGCGCGCCCGACGGCGGCGGCCGCAACCTTGCGCCGCGGCCGATGGAGACCGTGCTCGCCGGCGCCGGAGGGTGCAGCGCCTACGACGTGGTGGCGATCCTCAAGCGCGGACGTCACCAGGTGACCGACTGCAGCGTGAAGGTCAAGGCCGAACGGGCTGCGGCGGATCCGAAGGTGTTCAC
>JAEUPI010000123.1 GCA_016790175.1 Burkholderiaceae bacterium
GCGGTGATGCTGGTCCTCGCGCGGCTGGCGGCCCCGCTGGGGCGTGGACTGTGGCTGCTGGGGCTCGTGTGTATCGTGCTGCCGCTTGTGTGGCGGCATGCCGTCTTTAACGGCACGTGGCTGAATTGGGTCGGCCTGGTCACGAAGAAGCCCGTCACCGAAGACTACGTGCCGGTGCTGCCATGGCTGGGCGTGTTGCTGTGGGGCCAGGCGGCGGGGCGCGAAGGACTGGCGCGCGCGCCAGGTCTGCTGATGGGCGCGTTGCCAACGCCCGCGCGACCCTTGGCGCTGCTCGGGCAATGGTCGTTGAGCTTCTACATGCTGCATCAGCCGCTGTTCATCGGTGCGCTGATGGCCTGGATGGCGCTGCGGCGCTGAGCCCGCGCGAGCCTGCGTCGCACGGCCCCGTTACGTTTGGGCTCAATTGCGGTCTCAGCCGCTCGTGCCGCGCTGCCGAAAGGCCTGCCAGGCACCGCTTCCCAGCCGACAAGCCATTCGACGTCTGTGCGGTGGCCGCCCGCACCCGATGGAGAACAAGCCATGATGGTCACCACGCTCTCGTTCAGCTACCTGCAGGTTTCCGCCACCTCCGGCGCCGCAGCGTCGCGACCCGCCGCCAGTGGCGCGCCGTCGCCCGCGCCTCAGGCCGTGGCCCCCGACGACTGCCGCTGCCACGACGACAAGCCGCGCCGGTCGCCATTCGTGCGCGCCCTGAAGGAGGCGTTGCACGAGTTGGCGACGTCGCTGCAGGCCACGGGCGCGTCGTCGACCGAGAAAAGCGACGCCGCCGCGACAGCCGAGGCGCCGGCTTCGGCTGCTGCCGCAATCGAGACCGCGGAATCGCCGATTGACCTCGAGGACGCCTTGATGGATTTCGCCCGCGCGCTGATGCAGGCGTTGCGTGAGCAGGGGGGTGGCCGGCGCGAGCGTGTCGACGGCGAGGCGCATGGGCACCATCGTCACCATCATCACGGCCGTCGCCACTGGGGCGACCCGTCTCAACGAGTCGAGGCACTGGCGCAGCAGTTTCAGGCCACCGCGGCCGCGCCGGCGTCCGGCGTCAATGCCGCATCGCAGGCCGCAGTCGAAGCCGCACCGTCGGCAACGACCGACCCGGCGGTGGACCCGGCGTCGCCGGCCGACGCCGGCACGGCGGACACGCCAAGGCGCAACACCAGTGTCTACGCGGCGACGGTGAACGTGACGGTCAATGCCGAGGCCGCCGCACAGAGCTCGCCGTTCGCCGGCCTGATCGAGGCCTTTGCCAAGCTGCAGAAGGCACTCGGCAAGCAAGAAGGCGACGACGGTGCCTTGCCCAAGGCGCTTGGCGAGTTCCTGCAGACGCTGGCTGCCAAGCTGCGCGGCGAAGACCTGCCGACCGCCGAGGCGGCCACCGAGCCCGGCGCGCTGATCGACGTCGCCGCCTGAAGGCCGCGCGTCGGCGCACGATACGATGGGCACCCCCATGGGTGCCCATCGCCTTTTGTTCGGCTTTCATGCGGTGACGGTGCGGTTGAAGACCGCGCCCGAATCCGTCCTCGAAATCCATGTCGACGCGTCGCGGCGCGACGCACGCATGCGCCAGTTCGTCGACCGCGCGCGAGAGGCCGGCGTGAAGCTCGTCGACAGCGACGACGCGACGCTGCACCAGTTGTGCGGCACGCACCGCCACCAGGGCGTGGTGGCCCGGGTCGAGAAGACCTACCAGGCGCGCACGCTCGTCGAAGTGCTCGACGGCATTGAAGGCTCCGCGTTGCTGCTGCTGCTCGACGGCGTGACCGACCCGCACAACCTCGGCGCCTGCCTGCGCGTGGCCGACGGCGCCGGCGTGCACGCCGTGATCGCGCCAAAGGACCATGCGGTGGCCATCAACGCCACGGTGGCCAAGGTGGCCAGCGGCGCGGCCGAGACCGTGCCCTATCTGATGGTGACCAATCTCGCTCGCACGATCGCCGAGATCAAGCAGCACGGCATCCGCGTGGTCGGTACCGCAGAAGACGCAGCCGACACGCTGTATGAGGCGCCGTTGACCGGGCCGCTGGCGCTCGTGCTCGGCGCCGAGGGCAAGGGCATGCGTCAGCTCACCCGCAAGAGCTGCGACGCGCTGCTGCGGATTCCGATGGCCGGCGCGGTGGAGAGCCTCAACGTTTCGGTTGCGGCCGGTGTGTGCCTGTTCGAGGCGAGACGCCAGCGTGGTGGATGAAGAAGCGGGTGTCGTGCTGCGCGCGCGCATCGCCGCGGCGCAGCGGATCTGCGTGCTCACCGGTGCTGGCATGAGCGCCGAGAGCGGCATCCCGACATTTCGCGATGCGCTGACGGGTTTGTGGTCACGCTTCGATCCGGCGCAGCTCGCGAGCGAGGAGGGCTATCGCGCCGATCCGCAGCGGGTCTGGGACTGGTATGCCGAACGGCGCGAGGGCGTGCGCGCCGCCGAACCCAACGCCGGACATCTGGCGCTCGGCGCGTTTGCTCGGCAGCGGCCCGGTGTGCTCAGCATCGTGACGCAGAACGTCGACGACCTGCATCAACGCGCCGGCAACGCCGATGCGATCCGCCTGCATGGGGACATCCTGGCCGACCGCTGGCTCGAGCGTTGCCCCGAGCGCGGCACCGGACGCGAGGCGTGCGCCACCGGCGGCGCCGAACCCGGCCGGCCGCCGCGCTGCACACGCTGCGGCAACCTCGTGCGGCCGGGCGTGGTGTGGTTCGGCGAGATGTTGCCGCCCGGTGCGATGGAAGCCGCCGAGCGCGCCGCCGCGGCCTGCGACGTGATGCTCGTGGTTGGCACTTCGGGCGCGGTGTGGCCGGCGGCCGGACTGGCTGGTGCGGCGCGCCGCGCCGGCGCGTTCGTTGCGATCGTGAACCCGCATCCGAGCGACATCGACGGCGAGGCGCATGCCGTCCTTCGCGGCACCGCCGCCGGCGTGTTGCCGCGCATTCTGGGCGTCGGTGTCGAGGGCGGCTGAATCAACTGCATTCGCACCCAACCGCGAGCGCGGCGAACCGACATCGAATTTCGCTACCATCGCGCCCGGCCGCAGGATGGCCGACGGAGTGAATGTCATGGCGATGGACGTGGTGGACTACGAGATCAAGGGTTCGGAGATGCAGTTCGTCGAGATCGAGCTCGATCCCGGCGAGGCGGCGATCGGCGAGGCCGGCAGCATGTTCTTCATGGACGCCGGCATTGCGATGGACACGATCTTCGGCGACGGCAGCAAGGGCGGCGGCGGCGGGCTGTTCGGCAAGCTGCTCGGTGCCGGCAAGCGCTTGTTGACGGGTGAATCGCTGTTCACGACGGTCTACACGAACCAGGCCTCGGCCAAGCAGCGTGTGGCCTTCGGCGCGCCGTACCCGGGCAAGATCCTGCCGATGGACCTGAGGCAGCTCGGCGGCACGCTGCTGTGCCAGCGCGATGCATTCCTGTGTGCCGCGCGCGGCGTGTCGCTCGGCATCGCGTTCCAGCAGAAGCTCGGCGTCGGATTCTTCGGCGGCGAGGGTTTCATCCTGCAGAAGCTCGAAGGCGACGGCCTGGCCTTCGTGCATGCGGGCGGCACGGTGCTCAAGCGCGAGCTGCAGCCGGGGCAGACGCTGTTCGTCGATACCGGTTGCCTCGTGGCCTACACACCGAACGTGAACTTCGAGATCCAGTACGTCGGGAAGATCAAGACGGCCCTGTTCGGCGGCGAGGGCCTGTTCTTCGCCAAGCTCACCGGCCCGGGCACCGTGTGGCTGCAGAGCCTGCCGTTCTCGCGCCTGGCCAGCCGGGTGTTCGCAGCGGCACCGCAGCAGGGCGGCGGTCGCGAGGAAGGCTCCATCCTCCCGGGCATGGCGGCCGGCGGACTGCTCGGAGGCATTCTCGGCGGCGACGATGAGTGAGGCGTCGCGCCGCGTTGGCTGCGCGGCGTGGATGTTTGCGGTGCTGCTCGCCCTGCCAGCGCGTGCCGGTGCCGAGACGGTGTTCCTCGAAGAGCTCACGAGCACCGAGCTGCGCGCGCGCATCGATCGCGGCACGACCACGGTGCTGCTGCCGATCGGCGGCACCGAGCAGAACGGCGCCCATCTGACGCTCGGCAAGCACAATCAACGTTCGCGCGTGCTGGCCGCGCGCATCGCCGAGCGGCTGGGCCATGCGGTGGTGGCGCCGGTGATCGCTTATGTGCCCGAAGGCGCGATCGATCCGCCGTCGCAGCACATGCGCTGGACCGGCACCATCAGCGTGCCCGAGCCGGTGTTCGAAGCCACCCTCGAGGCCGCGGCACGCAGCTTCAGGCAACATGGCTTTGCCCAGGTGGTGCTGCTGGGTGACCACGGCGGATACCAGGGCGCGATGCAGCGGGCGGCCGACCGCGTGAATCGCGATGCGAGCTCGCGACGTTCGTTTCGAGTTGTTGCGTTGCGTCAGTACTATCACGCTGCGACGACAGACTTTGCCGCGATGTTGCGCGCCGATGGGTATGGCGATGCCGAGATCGGGCAACATGCCGGTCTGGCCGACACGGCACTGGCATGGGCTGCCGATGCGTCGCTCGTGCGCGCGCAGGCGCTGGCCGCACCGCCGGGTGACGGCGTGAGCGGCGACCCGCGCCGCGCGACCGCAGCGCTGGGTGCGCGAGGCCTTGACCATATCGTCGAGACCTCGGTGTCGGCGATCCGGCGGCTTCCGGCGTTGGACACCGCAACTCAGAGAACACAACAGAGAGGGACCCGATGACGAAGATCCGCGCCGCGCAGGCGATCGCGAGCCTGGGCGCCATTGGCGCCGTATCGACGGGCCTGCTGGCCTGGGCACAGGGTGGCGCCGGCGCGTCGGCCCCGGCCGCATCGCCGCCGGCAGTCGCGGCCCCGGCAGCCCCGGCGGTGACCACAGTGCCGGGCATGCCGCCTGTGCCCGATGCCCGCAATCTCTACAGCGAAATCGCGTCCGACAAGGTCTCCGCGGCGGTGAAGGGCGACCTCGAGCGCGTGTACGTGCCCAACCTGCAGAGCAACGATGTCTACGTGATCGACCCGGCGACGATGAAGGTGGTCGATCGATTCAAGGTCGGCTTCGGTCCGCAGCACATCGTGCCCTCGTGGGATCTGCGCACGCTGTGGGTCACCAACAATGCCGAGCGCCGCACCGACGGCAGCCTGACGCCGATCGACCCGCGCACCGGCAAACCGGGCAAGTCGATCCCGGTCGACGACCCGTACAACATGTATTTCTCGCCCGACGGCAAATCGGCGATCGTGGTCGCCGAGGCGCGCAAGCGACTCGACTTCCGTGATCCGCAGACGATGGCCGAGCAGTACTCGATCCAGGTGCCCGGTTGCCCCGGCGTGAACCATGCCGACTTCTCGATCGACGGCCGCTGGGCGATCTTCACCTGCGAGTTCTCGGGCACGGTGGCGAAGATCGACCTGGTCGAGCGCAAGGTGCTGGGCTACCTGAAGCTCAAGATGCCGGCCACGCGCTTCAAGGACGAGGGTCCGCTGAAGCCGGGCCAGATCTGGCAACCCGGTCTGACCGAGGTGTGCACCGTCACCAAGGGCATGCCGCAGGACATTCGAATCTCTCCCGACGGCAAGAAGTTCTACGTTGCCGACATGCATGCCGACGGTGTACACGTGATCGACGGCGAGTCCTTTCAGCAGGTCGGATTCATCGCCACCGGGCTTGGTGCGCACGGGCTCTATCCCAGTCGCGACGGCAGGCAGCTCTACGTGATCAACCGCGGCTCGCACCAAATCCACGGCGGCAAGGGTGGCGGCGGCAGCGTGGCGGTGATCGACTTCGCCACCGAGAAGGTCGTCAAGCGCTTCGGCATTCCCGGCGGCGGCAGCCCGGACATGGGCAACTTCAATGCCGATGGCCGCTACCTCTGGCTCGGCGCGCGCTTCGATCACGTGGTCTACCGCGTCGACACGCACACCGGCGACGTCGCCACGGTGCGCGTCGGCACCGAGCCGCACGGGCTGACGGTGTGGCCGCAGCCGGGCCGCTATTCGCTGGGCCACACCGGCAATCTGCGCTGAGGCGGCGCGCCGAGGCCCAGCGACCCGACCCGTGGACATCGGCCTCGTCATCGTCGGCGACGAGATCCTGTCGGGCAAACGGCAGGACAAGCATCTGCCCAAGGTGATCGAGCTGCTTGCGGCTCGCGGCCTGGCGCTGGCGTGGGCGCGCTACGTGGGTGATCGGCGCGATCGCATCACACCGGTGTTGCGCGAGGCGTTCTCGAGCGGCGACCTGGTGTTCTGCTGCGGCGGCATCGGCGCCACGCCCGACGATCACACGCGCCAGTGCGCGGCCGAAGCGCTGGGCGTGCCGCTCGTGCTGCACCCGCAAGCGCGCGCGCTGATCGAGGAGCGCATGCGCGACGTGGCCGCCGAGCAGGGCGCGCCGTTCGAGCCCGATCGACCCGACAACGTGCAGCGGTTGCAGATGGGCCACTTTCCAGAGGGCGCTCAGATCGTGCCCAACCCGTTCAACAAGGTGCCCGGTTTCTCGATCGGGCACGTGAGCTTCGTGCCCGGATTTCCGGTGATGGCCCACCCGATGATCCAATGGGTGCTCGACGAGCGGTACCGCCCGCTGCATGGCACGCAAGCCGTGACCGAACATTCGGTGATCGTGCACCGCGGCGTCGAATCGGTGCTGACGCCGTTGATGGAGGAGGTCGAGCGGCGGTTTCCAGGCGTGCGGGTGTTCAGTCTTCCGAGCGTGGATCACCCGGTCCATGGACGCCACATCGAGCTCGGCGTCAAGGGCCGCGCCCCGGCCGTCGATGTCGCGTTCGACTTTCTCCAGCAGCAGCTTCGATCCGCTGGCGCCGAACTCGGCACCGTCATGGTGCGGTAATTCGAGCACCCGGAGCACCAAAGCGGGCAGGTTGACGCACCTGTATGGTGCACAATTGCCCGGCACTGACAATTGGCATTGGACGGCGCCGGCCTGCCGCAGACGGTGCAATGGCACAGATTCTGCTTCGAGGTGGTGGCTTCGTGGCATATGGCTTGTGCGTGCCACGGCAGACCTCGACGCAGACCCCTTTTCACAACCCCAAGCAAGAGCGATTCCGCAAGGAGATTCCTGATGGCAAAGACCGTCGCCGACGTGATGAAGATGGTGAAGGACAACGAAGTCAAGTTCGTCGACTTCCGCTTCACCGACACCCGCGGCAAGGAGCAGCACGTATCGGTGCCCGTTTCGCATTTCGACGAAGACAAGTTCACTTCGGGCCATGCCTTCGACGGATCGTCGATCGCCGGCTGGAAGGGCATCGAGGCGTCCGACATGCTGCTGATGCCCGATCCGGCCACGGCCAACATCGACCCGTTCTACGAAGAGCCGACGTTGATCCTTACCTGCGACGTGCTGGAGCCGGGCGACGGCAAACCCTACGAGCGCGATCCGCGCAGCCTGGCCAAGCGCGCCGAGGCCTACCTGAAGGCCAGCGGCATCGGTGATTCAGCCTTCTTCGGCCCGGAGCCCGAGTTCTTCATCTTCGACCAGGTGCAGTGGAGCGTCGACATGTCCGGCGCTTCGTACAAGATTTCGTCGGAAGAGGCGCCCTGGTCCACCGGTGCCAGCTTCGAGGGCGGCAACATGGGCCACCGGCCTGCGGTGAAGGGGGGTTACTTCCCGGTGCCGCCGGTCGACAGCTTCCAGGACATGCGCTCCGAGATGTGCCTGCTGCTCGAGCAGCTGGGCATTCCGGTGGAAGTGCATCACCACGAAGTGGCCGCTCCCGGCCAATGCGAGATCGGCACCAAGTTCAGCACGCTGGTGCAGCGGGCCGACTGGCTGATCCTGCAGAAGTACGTGATCCACAACGTGGCGCATGCCTACGGCAAGACGGCGACCTTCATGCCCAAGCCCGTGGTGGGCGACAACGGCTCCGGCATGCACGTGCACCAGAGCGTGTGGAAGGGCGGCAAGAACCTGTTCGCCGGCGACGGCTACGCCGGCCTCAGCGACTTCGCGCTGTACTACATCGGCGGCATCATCAAGCATGCCCGCGCGCTGAACGCGATCACCAATCCCGGCACCAACAGCTACAAGCGCTTGGTGCCCGGGTTCGAGGCGCCGGTCAAGCTGGCCTACAGCTCGCGCAACCGCTCGGCGTCGATCCGCATTCCGTATGTGGCCAACCCCAAGGGCCGGCGGATCGAGGTGCGTTTCCCCGACCCGACCTGCAACCCGTACCTCGCCTTCGCCGCGATGCTGATGGCCGGCCTGGACGGCGTGGAAAACAAGATCCACCCGGGCGAGGCCGCGACCAAGGACCTGTACCACCTGCCGCCGGAAGAGGACGCCAAGATCCCGACCGTCTGCGACAGCCTGGACCAGGCGCTTGGCTACCTCGACAAGGACCGCGCGTTCCTGACCAAGGGCGGCGTCTTCACCGACGCCTACATCGACGCGTACATCGAGCTCAAGATGCAGGAGGTCACGCGCTTCCGCATGACCACGCATCCGGTGGAGTTCGACATGTACTACTCGCTGTGATCCGAGCAGGCGATCACGGAATCGCCGGGAAGGACGGGGCGGCTGCGGCCGCCCTTTTTCTTCTGTCTTCCGCGATGCGCCACAATGCGTTGCATGTCGATGCGACTGCTCGCCGCTGCGCTCCATGCTGCCGTGCTCGCCGCGCCGCTGGTGGCCGGGGCCCAGGGCTCCACGGTCTATCGTTGCCCGGGCAACGTCTATACCAGCGAGATCAGCGAGCGCGAGGCCAAGGAGCGGAACTGCCGCACGATCGAAGGCGCGCCGATCACCATCGTCAACACGGCCAAGCCGGCGCCGCAGGCCCGCGGCAAGGACGGCGAGGGCCGCGCCGCATCGGCGCCGCGCGGTGCCGATTCGCGCGTCGATCCGACCGCCCAGCGGCAGCGCGACAGCGACGCCCGCAAGATCCTCGAGGCCGAACTGGCGCGCGAAGAGGCCCGCCTGGTCGAGATGAAGCGCGAGTTCAACAACGGCGAGCCCGAGCGGCGTGGCGACGAGCGCAACTACGCCAAGTACCAGGATCGCGTGGCCGAGATGAAGGCCGCGATCACGCGCAAGGAAGCCGACATCGCCGCCATCCGGCGCGAGCTGACCAAGCTGCAGCAGCAGTAACCCGGCGCCCGACGCGGGCCCCGCGAGGCACGCGATGAGCGGCGGACGCTACGACGCGTTCGATCTGCTGGCCACGCTGGTGGCGCTGGCGCGGCCCGACGGCTCGCTGGTCTTCGTGAACGCCGGCTTCGAGGCCATGGTCGGCCAGTCGCGCCGTTCTCTCGTGCGCACCAGCCTGTTCGATCGCTTCAGCGACCCCGCGGCCTTGCGCGAGACGTTGCTCGCCGTGGCCCACAACGAGATCGCCACCGGGCGGCTGGAAGCACAACTGCGGCGCGGCGGGGCGGCGACCTCGCACGAGGATCTGCCGGTACACGTGATCGTGACCCAGGCCGACGAGCAGGGTGCGCGCAGCAACGACGCACAACTCGTGCTGGTGGAGATGATCGAGATCGAGCAGCAGACACGGCAGGACCGCGAGGAACGCGCGCTGGACCAGATCCAGGCCAACAAGGAACTGATCCGCAATCTCGCGCACGAGATCAAGAACCCGCTGGGCGGTATTCGCGGCGCGGCGCAATTGCTGGCGATGGAGGTCGGCTCACCCGACCTTGCCGAGTACACCGAGGTCATCGTGCACGAGGCCGACCGCCTGCAGGCGCTCGTGGATCGCCTGCTCGCGCCGCACCGCAAGCCGCACGTGGTGGGTGACATCAACATCCACGAGGTGTGCGAGCGCGTGCGATCGGTGGTGCTGGCCGAACATCCGCGCGGCCTCGCGATCCAGCGCGACTACGACGTGTCGCTGCCCGAGTTTCGCGGCGACCGTGAGCAGCTGATCCAGGCCCTGATGAACGTGGTGGGCAACGCCGCACATGCGCTCGCCGAACGCATCGCGGCCGGAGATGCCCGGATCGTGCTGCGCACCCGCGTGGCCCGCCAGGTGACGGTCGGCAAGAACCGCTGCCGACTGGCACTGGAATTGCATGTCGAGGACAACGGGCCCGGCGTGCCCGAGGAATTGCGAGATCGCATCTTCTACCCCCTGGTGTCGGGGCGCGAAGGCGGCTCCGGCCTGGGGCTCACGCTGGCTCAGATGTTCGTGCAACAGCACCATGGTTCGATCGACTTCGACTCCACGCCCGGCCGCACGGTGTTCCGGATCATGATTCCTCTGCCCTGAACCGCATGCCAACGAACCCGAGCGAGACCTCCGACCGATGAAGCCGATCTGGGTTGCCGACGACGACCAGTCCATCCGCTTCGTGCTCGAGCGGGCGCTGACGCGCGAGCAGTTCACCGTGCGCAGCTTCTCCAATCCGCGCGACGTACTGGCTGCTCTGGAGACCGATGCGCCGCAGGTGCTGGTCAGTGACATCCGCATGCCCGGTGGTTCCGGGCTCGAGCTGCTGGGCAAGGTCAAGCAGCGCCTGCCAGGACTGCCGGTGATCGTGATGACGGCGTACTCCGATCTCGACAGCGCGGTCTCCGCCTTTCAGGGCGGTGCCTTCGAGTACCTGCCCAAGCCGTTCGACGTGCCGAAGGCCGTTGAGTTGATCCGCCGCGCGGTGGAAGAAAGCCTGCGCGAACAGAGCGGCAGCGACCAGGGCACCGCCGCGCCCGAGATGCTCGGCCAGGCACCGGCGATGCAGGACGTGTTCCGTGCGATCGGCCGGCTGTCGCAGAGCAACGTCACCGTGCTGATCACCGGCGAATCGGGTACCGGCAAGGAGCTGGTGGCGCGCGCACTGCATCGCCACAGCCCGCGCGGGGACCTCGGCACCAAGGGGCCGTTCATCGCGATCAACACCGCGGCGATTCCGAAGGATCTGCTCGAGTCCGAGTTGTTCGGTCACGAGCGTGGCGCGTTCACCGGTGCGCAGACCATGCGCCGCGGCCGCTTCGAGCAGGCCGACGGCGGCACGCTGTTCCTCGACGAGATCGGCGACATGCCGTTCGACCTGCAGACGCGGCTGCTGCGTGTGCTGTCCGACGGGCAGTTCTATCGAGTCGGCGGCCACCAGCCGCTGAAAGCCAACGTTCGGGTGATCGCTGCGACGCACCAGAACCTGGAGCAACGCGTCAGGGAAGGTGCGTTCCGCGAGGACCTGTATCACCGGTTGAACGTGATCCGGCTGCGGCTGCCCCCGCTGCGCGAGCGGCGGGAGGACATTCCGGGGCTCGCGCGTGCCTTTCTGGCGCGCAGTGCACATGAACTGGGCGTCGAGGCCAAGCGCCTGTCCGAGGCCGCCATGGAGCGGTTGGTCCGGTTCGGATTTCCGGGCAACGTGCGCCAGCTCGAGAACCTGTGCCACTGGCTGACGGTGATGGCGCCGGCGCAACTGATCGACGTGAAGGACCTTCCGCCCGAATTGCTCAGCGATGGGGCGTCGGCCGAGGCGCCCGATATGCCGGCCATGCCGAGCGTGGTCGGAGCGCCGGCCGCGCCTGCGGCGGCAATGGTCTCAGCGGTACGACCCGCCGATGCCTGGTTGGCCGACCTCGCGCGCGAAGCACGCCGTCTGCTCGACGCCGGCGTGCCCGAGGTGTGGGATCAGCTGACGAAGCAGTTCGAGGGCCAGTTGATCCACGTGGCGCTGGAGAATACGCGTGGCCGTCGCATCGAGGCTGCGCAGAAGCTCGGCATCGGCCGCAACACCATCACGCGCAAGATCCAGGAGCTCGGTCTCGACGAGTGAGCGCCGCTCGACCGGCGACCGCTAACGCACCGGATCGGGATTCGCTTCGTCGAGCGGGGCCACGCCGGTCCAGATGCGATCGGCCTCGTCGAACTGCGAGTGCGACGCGTCGGTGACCTCGATGGCCGACAGGTCATCGCGCAGCTTGGCGGGTGTGCGGCGTCGGATCGCCTCTTCGACGCGCAGGCGAAGCGTCAGCAGATCCGGGCTCTGGGCCGAACCCTCGATCAGATCGAGTTGGTCCATGGCCTTGTTCATCACGTCGGGCGGTAGCGTCTTCAAGGCGCGCGAGCCCACCTGCGCCAGCGATTTCTCCAGATGGTGCAGGTGCGGCATCATGCGGCGCACGTCGTCGTGCTGGTCGAGCAGCTTCTGCAAGGCCAGATGAGCCAGACGCAGCGCCTCGCCGCGACTGCCGGCACCCGAGTGCTGCGACGGCTTGCCCGCCGGCGCCTCGAGCACGACATGCAGTTGCATGCCGATACGTTTGATCTTCAGCTCGCGACTGAAGAGCGTGCCGAGCCAGCCCTTCTTTTCGTCACGCGCGCTGCGCGTGGATCGTGCCGTGCTGGATTCGCGAGCATTGCGGCTCTCGTGCTTGTCGGTGGAGGGCAGTGCGGCGGCCATGGATACAGCATCAGATGTCTGGAAGGCGTGCGGTTCGCAAGCGAAGTCACGCCGTGCGTGGGGCCAAGACTACCGCGTCGCGGGGGTCGCCGGCTGCACCAGCGGGTTGCAAATGCCACGCGGTGTGACGCTTGTCGCAACCCTCGGAACGCGCCATGCCGAGGCCGCAGGGTGCGGCTCAGCCCTGCGGCGGCGCCGGACCGAGTTCGGCCATCACCGGCGCGTGGTCGCTCGGCCGCTCCAGCTTGCGCGGTGCCTTGTCGATCTGGCAGGCGCGCAACTCCGACTGCAGGGGCTGGCTAACGAGGATGTGATCGATGCGCAGTCCCTGGTTCTTGCGGAACGCGAGGTTGCGGTAGTCCCACCAGCTCCAGCTCCTAGGGGGCTGCTCGAAGGCACGGAAGGCATCGACGAAGCCCAGCTCGAGCAACTGGCGGAAGTGCGCGCGTTCCTCGTCGGTGCAATGGATCTGCCCGGCCCAGGCCACCGGGTCGTACACGTCGCGGTCTTCGGGCGCGATGTTGAAGTCGCCCATCAGCACCAGGCGCGGATGGCGCACCAGTTCGTCGCGCAGCCAGTCGTGCAGCGCGTGCAGCCACTGCATCTTGTAGGCGAACTTGTCGGTCCCCGGCGCCTGACCGTTCGGAAAATACGCACCGACCACGCGCAGGCCGGCCACGCTGGCCGCGAGGACGCGGGCCTGCGGATCGTCGAAGCCGGGGATATTCCTGACCTCATCGGACATCGGCTCGCGCGACAACAGCGCCACGCCGTTGTAGGTCTTCTGGCCGAAGGCCAGGGCACGGTAGCCCAGGGCCTCGGTTTGCGCGTGCGGAAATTTGTCGTCGGTGAGCTTGGTTTCCTGCAGCGCGATCACGTCGACCGGATGGGTCTTCAGCCATTCGCCCAGGTGCGGTAGGCGCACCGACAGCGAATTGACGTTCCAGGTCGCAAGCTTCATTGCGACGCGCCCTTCGACCGTCGGTAGGTCACGAAATCGAACGGCGGAAGTTCGCCCTCGGCCGCGTGCCTTTCTCTTCGTGCTTCGACGAAGGCCTCGCGATTCCAGGCCGGGAATCGTGCGTCGCCGTCGAAATCCCGAAGCACTTCAGTCAGTTCGAGTTCGTCGGCCAGCGGCAAAGCCTGGGCGTACAGCTCGGCGCCGCCGATCACGAAGATGCGCTGCCCCGGCGCGCAGGCCTGGCTGGCGCGGTCGACGGCGGCGTCCAGCGAGCGCACCGAATGCGCGCCGTCGGCGCGCCATGACGCCTGGCGGGTGACGACGATGTTCAGTCGGCCGGGCAGTGGTCTGAAGCGTGGCGGCAGTGAGTCCCAGGTGCGCCGCCCCATGATCACCGGGCAACCCGCTGTGACCGCCTTGAAGTGCGCCATGTCCTGCGGAATGTGCCAAGGCAACCGGCCATCGCGGCCGACCACGCCGTTGCGCGCCACGGCGGCAATCAATGCAAGAGTCGGTCGTGCCTGCGACATCGGCGCGCATTGTCGCCCAAGGTCCCGCGCGACCGCTCAGCCTCTCGGCTAAGGCTTGCTGAAGCGCACCACGCCGCTGCGCGTGAGCACGAGCAGCGAACCGTCGGTGGCGGCGAGCAGATCGACCGGGTTGGCGGTCACGCTGCCGAAGGAGTACGCGGCATTGCCGGCGGCGATGTCGAGGAAGCCGACGAAGCGGCTGCCGAGGTCGGCGAAGAAGTAGCCGCCGCTCCATGGGGCGCCGAATGCACCCGCGCTCGGATAGAACGTGCCGCCGGTGATCGCGGTGCCGTTGAAGAAGCCGCCGGCACCCGACGGATTGGCCGCATGTTCGTAGGCGAAGACCGGAGCCGTGACGCCGGCCGCGGTGGTCGGCCCCTCGCTGCCGGGCCAACCGTAGTTGGCTCCGGCGGCGCCGAGATTGATCTCTTCCCAGGAACCCTCGCCGACGTCGTTGATGTGGATGCGCCCCGTGGTCGCCTGCACGGCGAACGTGAACGGGTTGCGCAGGCCGTCGGCCCAGACATAACGCGCCTGCCCGCTGCGCGTGCCGACGAACGGGTTGTCGGCCGGCAGCGAACCATCGGCGTTCAGCCGCAGCAACTTGCCCAGCACCGTGGAGTCGGACTGCGCATTGGCGCCGACGGCGTTGTCGCCGACGCCGACATACAGCTTGCCGTCCACGCCGAAATGCAAAGCGCCGCCGTTGTGGTTGGTCGCGCCCAGCGTCGGCAGTTCCATGATGATGGCTTCGCTCGCCGGCGCAGCCACGTTGCCGCTCACCGTGAAGCGGCTGACGCGGTTGTGCACGGTGCCCGATGTCGACGTGTAGTACAGATAGACGAAGCCGTTGCTGTCGAAGCTCGGATCCAGCGCCACGCCGAGCAGACCGCGTTCGTTCTGGTCGTCGACTGTCAGCGTCAGCACGGGCGTCGACTGCAATACGCCGTTGATGGCCAGGCGCAGGCTGCCGCTCTGCTCGGCGATGAACAGGCGCCCGTCATTCGCCTGCGCGAAGGCAGTGGCGTTGTTCAGCGCGGTGATGTGGTTCTGGTCGCGCGCGAAGCCGCCGGGCTGCGTGCGCGTGCCGGCGAATTGCACCGTGGCGACGGCCCAGTCCGAAGGATTGCCGCCCGCGTCGATGGCGCGTGCGCGCACCACATGCTGGCCCGAGGCATACGCGTTGGTGTCGACGCTCACCGAAAACGGCGCTGCCGAACTGCTGCCGACGCCGACGCCGTCGACCTGGAACTCCACCGCGGCCACCGTGCCGCCGCTGGCCGGCGTGGCGCTGGCATCGATGACCAGGTTGCCGGTGATGCCGCTGGCCCGATCGGCCGGCGAGGTGATCGTGAGGGTGGCCACGTTGCCCCCGGGCGAGGGCAGCGGGCCGCGGCTGCTGCCGTCGCCGCCGCCGCAGCTGGCGACGAACGCCAACGCGGCGCCCAGCAGGCCCAGGCGCCGAGTGGCGCGATCGAGGACAGGCTTGAACATCGTCGACTCCCTGGCGCCTGCGTGGCGCTCTGCGAATCCCGATTGTGGGCCTCGCAGGCGACTGTCGGGCATCACCGGGACTTGCGGTCCCCCGGCTGCGGGCCCGAGGCACCCTAGACGGCCACTGGCGCCTTGATCAGCGGGTGCGGGTCGTAACCTTCGACCGCGAAATCTTCGTAGGCGTAGTCGAAGATCGACGGCGGGCGGCGCCGAATCACCAGCGTGGGGTAGGGGCGGGGCTCGCGTGACAGTTGCAGCCGCACCTGTTCTTCGTGGTTGGCGTAGATGTGACAGTCACCGCCGGTCCAGATGAAGTCTCCGACCTGCAGATCGCACTGCTGCGCGAGCATGTGCGTCAGCAATGCGTAGCTCGCGATGTTGAACGGCACGCCGAGAAAGATATCGGCGCTGCGCTGGTAGAGCTGACAACTCAGCTTGCCGTCGGCCACGTAGAACTGGAAGAACGCATGGCACGGCAGCAGCGCCATCTGCGACAGCTCGGCAACGTTCCAGGCGCTGACGATGATGCGGCGCGAATCGGGGTTGGTCTTGAGCTGCTTGACCACCTCGGCGATCTGGTCGATGTGGCCGCCGTCGGGGGTGGGCCAGCTGCGCCACTGCACGCCGTACACCGGGCCGAGCCCGCCGTCGGCGCGCGCCCACTCGTCCCAGATCGTCACACCATGCTCGTGCAGCCAGCGCACATTGCCATCGCCGCGCAGGAACCACAGCAGCTCGACGATCACCGACTTCAGGTGCACCTTCTTCGTCGTCACGAGCGGGAATCCCTCGCTGAGATCGAAGCGCATCTGGTAGCCGAACACGCTCTTCGTACCGGTGCCCGTGCGATCGGCCTTGGCCACGCCATGTGTGTGCACATGGCGCATGAAGTCCTCGTACTGCGACCGGACCGGGTGCTGCATGGCGGCGGATTCTAGGTTGCGCCGTCGGAATTCATGCCGCCGCCGGCTGCAGATCGAACTGCATAGCGGCCAGCCGCGCGTACAGGCCGCCGCGGGCCACCAGCTCGGCATGCGTGCCCGCCTCGACGATGCGCCCGCCGTCGAGCACGACGATACGGTCAGCACGCTGCACGGTGGCCAGGCGGTGCGCGATCACCAGCGTCGTGCGGTCTCGCATCGCCGCCTCGAGGGCGGCCTGCACCATGCGCTCGCTCTCGGCGTCGAGTGCGCTGGTGGCTTCGTCGAGCAGCAGCAGCGGCGGGTTCTTCAGCATTGCCCGTGCGATCGCGATGCGCTGGCGCTGGCCACCAGACAAGCGCACGCCTCGTTCGCCGAGGAAGCTTCCGTAGCCCTCCGGCAATGCGGTGATGAAGTCGTGCGCGAAGGCGGCTCTGGCGGCGGCCACCACCTCGTCGTCGCCAGCCTCGGGCCGGCCGTAGCGGATGTTTTCCATCGCGCTGGTGGAGAAGATCGTGCTGTCCTGCGGCACGATGCCGATGCGCTGCCGCAGGTCGGCCAGCGCCACCTCGTTCACCGGCACGCCGTCGACACTGACGCTGCCGCGGCGCGTGTCGTAGAAGCGCAGCAGCAGCTGGAACAGCGTGCTCTTGCCGGCACCGCTGGGGCCGACGATGGCCAGCGTTTCGCCGGGCCGCACGTCGAGGAACACGTCGGTCAGCGCCGCTTGCTGCGGACGCGACGGGTAGTGAAAGGTCACGCCGTCGAATCGAACGGCCGACCCGCCCTGTGTGGCCGGCAGCGCGCGCGGCGACACGGGCTCGGACACCGGCGACTTGGCGGCCAGCAGCTCCATCAGCCGCTCGGTGGCACCAGCCGCGCGCAGCAGATCGCCGTAGACCTCGGACAGCACCGCAACGCTGCCGACGAGGATGATCACGAACACGACCGTCTGCCCCAGATGGCCCGGCGTGATGCGGCCGGCGAGCACCGCCTGCGTGCCTTGGTAAAGGCCCCACAGCAGCGCGCCGAAGGTGGCGCTGATGATGAAGGCGACCAATGCCGATCGCACCCCCGTGCGGCGGCGCGCGGTGTCGAAGGCGTTTTCCGTCGCCAGCACGAAGCGCTCGGATTCGCGCCGCTCCTGCACGTAGCCCTGCACGACCGGGATCGCGTTGAGCACCTCCGCGGCGATCGCGCTGGAGTCGGCGACGCGGTCCTGGCTGGCGCGCGACAGGCGTCGCACACGCCGGCCGAAATACAGCGACGGCAGCACCACCAGCACCAGGATGCCGAGCACCTGCGTCATCACGTAGGGATTGGTCACCACCAGCATCAGCAGCGCGCCGATGCCCATCACCGTGTTGCGCAGGCCCATGCTGAGGCTGGAGCCGACGACGGTCTGCACCAGCGTGGTGTCGGTGGTCAGGCGCGACAGTACCTCGCCGGTTTGCGTGGTCTCGAAGAATTCCGGGCTCTGCCGCAGCACATGGCCGTAGACCGCGTTGCGCAGGTCGGCCGTGACACGCTCGCCGAGCCAGGTCACCATGTAGAAGCGCGCGGCCGAGAACAGGCCGAGCGCCGCGCCGACGAGGAACAGGGCGAAGAAATGTTCGCGCAGGGCCATCACGCGCTCACCCGGGTCGGCCGACACCAGCCCCTGGTCGATCAGCGACTTCAGTGCCACAGGCAGTACCAGCGTCGTCGCGGCCGCCAGGACTAGGAACAGCAAGGCGAGCGCGATGCGCCCGCGGTACGGTCGCAGGAAGGGGAGCAGCCCCGACAGGGACTTCGGTGACCCCTTGGCCGGGGTGCGTTCGGCGGCACGTACCGGGGCGGGCAGTGGTGTGGCGGTGTCTGCAGACATGGCGCCGCAGTCTACGGCCCCGCGATGGCCTTCGCGCCAATCGGCGTCGGCACCGGCGGGCGCCGATACGCCCGCCGGTCTGCATGCCGGTCTACAGGTTGCCCGCGAACAGCTTGCGGATGAACATCTGCTTGAAACTGCGAGCGTCTTCCAGGCCCAGCCGCTCGAGGTATTCGCGTGGCGCCTCCTTGTCTTCCCACAGGCTCTTGATCGCCATCGTCACCAGCTCGGCCGGGTGCTGCGTGGCGTGCTTCAGCCGCTTGAGCGCGCGCACGATGTGCAGCTCGTCTTCGGTGAGATCGGTGCCGAACGGAAAGTCCGGCAGCAGCCCGGCCCGGCTCCATGGATGCAGCTTCTCATCCAGCGCCGCAGGCAGGTTGCCGCGATAGCGCTCAGGCAACTGGTAGTCGGCGCGCAGCTTGCCGTGGGCCTTGGCCTGCCGTACCAGCTCGTCCTGGAAGCGCGAATCGGCGATCGCGATCAGGCGCTGGACGACTTCGGTGTCGCTGCGGCCGCGCAGGTCGGCCACGCCGTACTCGGTGATCACGATGTCGCGCAGGTGACGCGGGATCGTGGTGTGGCCGTAGCTCCAGACGATGCTGCTGTGCAGGCCGTCCTTGTGCTCGTGGGTGGCGTTGAGCATCAGGATCGAGCGCGCGTCGGGCAGCGCATGGGCCATCGCGACGAAGTTGTACTGCCCACCGACGCCCGAGACGACCTGGCCGCTCTCGAAGGCATCGGACACTGCGGCGCCGAGCAGGGTGACCATCATCGTCTTGTTCATGAAGCGGCCGCCTCGGCGCTGCGCGCGCTTGAGGTCGGACTCGCCTTGGGACTTGCCGTACAGCTGGTTGATGTATTCGATGCGCGTCATGTCGATGCGCGCCAGCTCGGCTTCGGGCATGCGGCGCAGCCGTTCGTAGAAGTCCGACGGGCCGAGGAAGAAGCCGCCGTGCATGGTCACCCCGCCGGCCAGGCGGGTGCCGAGCAAGCTCTTGCAGACGGTGTCGAATCCTTCCGGCGAGGCGAGATCGTTGGCGATGTGCTGCTGCTCGAACGCCAACCCGGCGGAGTCGACGCGAACGCCCGGCCGGAAGATGCCGAAGCGCGTCAGGAAGTCGACATCGTCGGCCGACAACGGGCTGCGCACACGGCCGGCATCCAGCAGCGCGCGCAGCATGTCCGGCGTGACGGCGGCGTCGGCGATGCGGCCCTCGTTGAGCAGCCGCTGCAGCGTGGCATCGGCATACACCTCGCGACGCACGACGCCGGCCTGGATCAGGTGAAGAAAGCCGTTGACGAACATCTCGGAGCAACCATAGATGCCGGCATCGAAGCGACCGAGCTCGCGTTCTTGCACGCCGTCCGGGCAAAGGCTCTCGAGGATGCGCCGATATTCCGGGCCATGGCGGTCGCGCACGATCAGCGCCTGCGCGATCGCGTCTCCGAGCGAGCCGATGCCGATCTGCAGCGTGCCGCCGTCGGGCACCAGGCTGGCCGCGTGCAGGCCGATGGCGTAGTCGGCGGTGCTCACCTTGCCGTTGGGTGGCCCGAACAGCGTGTGCGTGGCCGCCGGGTCGGTCACCACGATGTCGAAGAAACCGGGATCGACCTCGGCCGTGTTGGGCATGAATGGCATCTTCTCGTTGATGACGCCCAGCTTCAGCAGCGGTCGGCCTTCGCGTGCGTAGCGCTCGACGACCTCGAAGGTCACATCCGGGTTGCTCGACAGCGACAGCCGCTGCCCTCCGGGCCCATGCCGTGCGCCGACCGCCTGCGCAATGACGTTCATGCCCTGCACCGCCATGTCGCGCGCGACGAAGGTGTAGTTGGTGGAGATGTAGCCCTGCTGCGCCGCCAGGTTGCCCAGGTAGTCGCCGGTCTTGAAGTAGAACTCGCGCACGTCGATGTTCGCCGGCAGCGCGCCGGCGCGCGCGTCCTTCACATAGTCGAGGTCGGGATAGTCGTCGAAGACGCGTGCGACCAGCGGCTCCAGAAAGTGGCGCTCCAGGTCGCTCTTGCCGACCGGCTTCTCCAGCGACAGTGCGGTCACGATCGTGAGCTTGCGCTTCGGGTTGGCCTTGATGCGCCGATACAGGGCGTTGACGAGCGGATTGGGCTTGCCGATGCCCAGCGGGATGCCGAGCACGATGTCGCCCTTCACCGTATCGAGCACGACGTCTACGGCAGCGGCAATCGAATCGATCGTCAGTGGGGTTTTCACGGAGCCTCCGAACAGGGGGTCAATCCCTCAAAGTGTGGTCCCCAGCGGCCCGGTCGGGATTGCGCACCGGCAATCCGTGGGTGGTGGCGGCCGGCGGAAGACGCTAAGCTGCGACCGTGCAGAACGAATTGCCTTCGCAATCGAATTGGATGACGCGCTCCAGCCGCGCGCTGGTGCAGATCGGCTTCGTGCCGGCGCTGGTGTTGGTCACGCTGGTGCTGGTGCCGGTGTTCGCGTTGCTGGCACCGCTGGTGGTGATGATGCTCGGCCGCGGTGCGCCGGTGCTGGCCGCGCAGGTGGCGGCACTGTCGGCCCTGATCCTGGTGCCTTCGGTCGGCGCGCTGGTGCTGCGGCTGCTGTTCCAGCTCGAGCGCGCGCGTGCCCGCTTGTCGGTGCTCGCCACACAGGATGCGCTCACCGGCATCCACAACCGGCGCTACTTCTTCGAGATCGCCGAACGCGAATGGTCGCGCTGCCGGCGATATGGCGAAGATGCGGCGCTGCTGCTGATCGACGCCGACAACTTCAAGGCCATCAACGACGTCTATGGCCATCTCTGCGGCGACAGGCTGCTGATCGCGATCGCCAAGGCCGTGCGCGCCACGCTGCGCCAGCCCGACCTGATGGCCCGTTTCGGCGGCGAGGAGCTGATCATCCTGCTGCCGCACACCGATCCGCTGGGCGCGCTCGACGTGGCCGAGCGCATCCGCGAGCGTGTGGCCGGCGGTCGCCTGGAGTGGAACGGCGAGAAGGTCGGCACGACGGTCAGCGTCGGGGTCGCCTCGTACGCCGGCGACGATCGCACGCTCGACGCGCTGATCCACGATGCCGACCTGGCGCTCTACGCGGCCAAGAAGGCCGGCCGCAACTGCGTGCGTGCGGCCCCGATCAAGCCGCGGCGCAGCGGCGAGACGCATCGGGAAACCTCGAAGTAAAGGCGGGGCCAAGGGCGCGCGCCGGCGTCAAAGCCGCAGCGATTTGGCGTAGCCGGTCATCTCCAGATAGCCGCGCCCCGCGCGCTGGCCGTTGGCGTCGAACAGGTCCGACAGGCCCTCCCAGTACACCGCACCATTGCTCGCACGGCCGTCGAGCTCCTGCGCGTCCATCAGCGCGCGCACCGTGTAGCGGCCGGCCGGCGAGACGATCTGCCACTGCACCGGGTAGCGGGCCAGCGAGGTGGGGCTGCTCCAGTGGCGCAGCGGCACGAACTGCACCTCGTCGGGCTCAAAGATGCGCAGCCTGCCGTCGGCCGTGCGATGGCTGCCGCCGGCCCACAGCGGCGTGCCGTCGCGCCGCCGCAGGCGAAAGGCGGTGAGCGCACCGCCGTCGACGAGGTTGATGCCGATCCAGTCCCATCCGACGGCGTCGGTCGGCATCAGCTCGTCGCTCCACTCGTGGTCCAGCCAAGCCCGCCCCTGCAGCGTGCGCGAGGCACCGGCCAGCAGGAGCACGGCCGTCACCTGCAACTGGGGCAGGCTGTAGTAGTGGCTCGCCTGCTGCGGCAACGGGCCCTTGCGTGAATGGCCGGCCACACCCTGCAGCAGCAGCGGCTGCGTGGCCGTGAGGTCGGTCTGCAGTTCGAACGCGGCCTCGCCACCGCCGACGCGGGCGGTGTAGCGGCTGGCTTCGGTTGTGCCGGTGCGACGCATCGTCCAGTGGCCGAGCCGGAGGTCGGTGTCGTCGGCTGCCGCTGCGGCCTCGCGGGCCGCGGGGTCGCCGCTCCAGCGCGCCACGCGCTGCGCTTGCCAGTGGCGGCCGGCGGCGACATCGCTGATCGCGGCATGCGCGAACAGCAGCTGGCGCGGCACGAAGCGTCCGTTCATGTCGGCGGCCAGACCGGTGCGGCTGCGAAAGAAGGTGATCTGAAAGCCGATCGGCATCGCACCCGCATCGAGCCATCCGGTGGCGTACCACCACTCGATGCGCGCGCCGGGGTGAGCACCATGGTCTCGCGGAAACCGCAGCACGCGACCGGCACGCACGGCATCGTCGTCGCCGGCGCCAGAGGTCGCATGAGCCCCCAGGGCCGCCCCAAGGGCGAATACCGGCGGGCGCAGCCCGGAGGTACTCCGATGAGCGATCGCTGGCACCGCCAGCAGCCAGGCGCGCCGCGAGAACCTCACCAGTCCTCCTTCACCGCCAGCACGGCATCGCGCGCCGCGGCTCGGCGCGCGCTGACCGCGGCTGTCGCCATGCCGCAGGCGACCACGGCGGCGGCCAGCGCCGCCAGGCGCAGCCAGGGCACGACCAGCGGCATGGTCCAGTGGAAGCTCTGCGGGTTCACCACATGCACGAGCACGACGCTGACGGCCACGCCGAGCGCCACGCCGATCAGCGCGCCGGCCGCCAGCCAGGCCGCGGCCTCGCCGGTCACGATGCCGAGCACCTGGGCGCGCGTGAGGCCCAGGTGGGTCAGCAGGCCGAACTCCTTGCGGCGGGCGATCACCTGGGCCGACAGGCTTGCCGCCACGCCAACCAGGCCGACCGCGATCGCCACGATCTGCAGGTAGCGTGTCACCGCAAAACTGCGGTCGAAGATGGCGAGCGACATCTGCCGCAACTCGCCTGCGGTGGCCGCGTCGAGCGGCGTGCCGGCGCCCGATCGCTCGCGCAACGTGTTCGACAGTGCGGCGGCGTCTGCGCCCGGCGCCAGCCACAGCGCGAGTTCGGTGATGCGATCGTCGCCGCCATGCGCGCGCCAGACCGCCGGCTCGACCACGATGGCGCCGAACTGGCGTGCGTAGTCGCGAAAGACGCCGCGCACGGTGACCTGCTTCAGGCCGGCTGGCAGTGGCAGTCCGAACCGACTGCCCGACCGCCAGCCGTGCAGCGTGGCGGCCGGTTCGCTGACCCACACGCCGATCTCGCCGGCAGCGACCTCGATCGCCGGGCCGAGCAGCGGCAGCGCCTGTGCACGGTCGTCGACCGGCCGAACGATCAGGGCCGCACTGGGCTGGCGTGGATCGAGCGATACCGGTCGTACCAGTGAGGGACGCACCCGCACGACCCCGGGCAGCGTGGCGGCGTCGGCGGCGAAGCCGGCCGGCAGACTCATCGCGCCGCTCGTGCTGCCGCCGGCGGCCACGCGCAGATAGAGGTCGGCCGGCAACACGGCATCGAGCCAGTCGGTCACCGCCGTGCGGAAGCTGCCGACCATCACCGTGAGGGCGACCGAGAGCGCCAGGCTGGCGACCACCCCGGCGACGGCTGCACTGGCGGTGTGGCGTTGGTGGCGCGCGCGCTGCCAGGCCAGCAGCACCAGTGGCCGCCGTTGCGCGACCGGCCGCACCAGCAGCAACTGCACGGTCGCCGGCACCAGCGCCACGCCACCGGCCAGCAACGCGGCGACCGAGGCGTACGCTGCCAGCGGCAATCCGCCCCAAGACGGCAGCAGTGCCAGCAGGGCCCCGAGCGCGATGAGCATCAGGCCGGGCGCGGCCGGCGCCGGGCGCAGCGCTGTAGACGACAGGCCCTTGAGCGCCTGCGCGGGCGCCAGCCGCTCTGCCACGCGCGCCGGCCACCAGGCTCCGGCCACCGCGGTGAGCGTGCCGAGTGCGCCGTAGAGCAACGACGCCGGCCAGGACCATTGCAGCGTGGGTGCGATGCCGGGGAAGTAGCCGCCGCCCAGATCACCGCTGAGCAGCCGCAGCGCAGCCGCTGCCAGCAGCACGCCGACGATCAGGCCGAGCAGACTTCCGGCCGCGCCGAGCAGCGCCGCCTCGGCGAGCACGAGCGAGCGTCGATCGGCGCCCGGCAGCCCGAGCACGCCGAGCAGCGCGAACATCGGCGTGCGCTGGGCGACCGCGAGCGCGAGCACCGAATAGACCAGGAAGCCACCGACGAGCAGCGCCACCCCGGCCAGCACGCTGAGGTTCACGCGGTAGGCGCGCGACAGGTTCGATGCGCGCTCCAGGGCGTCGTCGGCGTGCGCCACACGGACATCGGTCGGCAGTGTCTGCGTGCGCAGCCAGTCGCTGCGGTCGACGCCGCTGGCCAGGCGCAGGTCGATGCGATGCAGCCGGCCGACCGGCCCGAAACGGGCCTGTGCCGAGGCGATGTCGATTGCCAGCATCGGCGCGCCCGCGGCGGCGATGCGACCGGCCACGCGCCAGCGCCCCCAGCCGTCGCGGGTGCGCAGTTCCAGCCAGGCACCTTCGGCCACGCCCAGCCGTTCGAGCGCAGACGCGTTCGCGAACACGGCCTCGGGGTCGAGCACGACCAGCGGCGCCTCGCCGGTGGCCGGCCGCGGCATCAGCGCGGGCGCCACCGAGGCGATGCGCAACGCATCGAGGCCGATCACGCGTACGGCGACCGGGCGCGTGCCGGCGTCGCGACGTGCGACGGCGTCGAGCTCCAGCATCGGGCTCGCCACCTGCACCTGCGGGTCGAGCGCGAGGGTCTCGATCAGCGTGTCGTCGAATCCCTGCGGCGCACGCGATGCCAGCGAGACATCGGGCTCGCCGTTGGCCGCGCGCACGGCGGCGGTGAACTCCGACAGCGCCGAGGCGTTGATCAGCTGCACCGAGAAGGCCAGTGCCACGCCGAGTGCGACCGCGAGCGCGACGGTGGCATGTCGCCATGGATGCTGGCGCCATTCGGCCAGCGACAGCGAGCGGATCAGCGGCAGCAGGCGGGCGGACACGGCGCCGATCGTACGGCGCGCCGTGTCGGGCCGCTGCGCATCAGGCCGGCACTCGGTAGTCGCGTGTACCCACCAGATCGACGCCGCAATGCAGCTCGCGCACCCATGCGATGAACTGCTGCACGGCGGGGCCGGTCAGCGGCACGCCGTGTTGCGGGGCGATCATGCGGATATCGAGCGTCGACACCATGTCGGCCCACAGGCGCAGCACCTTGTTCGACACCATGTAGCGCCGATGGAACGGCTCCATGGCCGGCAGCAGCTCGCGCAGGTCGTTGGCGGGTGTGGCGGCCCGTTTGCCGGCCACCAGCGAGACGCCGAGGTCACCCGAGAACAGGATGCGCGAGACCGGGTCGTAGAACTGGAAATTGCCTTCGGCATGCAGGAAGTGAGCCGGAATCGCCAGCAGTTGATGGCGGCCGATCGGAATGCGCATGCCGGCGTCGGGGATGCCCACCACGCGACCCTCTGTCTTGCCGGCCTTGCAGAAATGCGGCACGAAGCGCTCCCACAGCGTGGAGATGTAGAGCGTGGCCGGTGTCGCCGTCGTCCAGCGATCGAGCGCGGCGATGATGTCCGGGTCGGCGTGCGAGGCGAGCAGGGCACTCAGCTTGCTCGGCGGGAAGTGCCGCGTCATCGCCAGAGACAGCTCGTTGTAGGCCATGTTGCCGCCCGGATCGATGATCGCGCCGGTGTCGCCGTCGACGATCAGGAACTGGTTGGCCTGCACGGCATCGCCGCTGCCGTCGCACAATTCGCTGAACATCAGGCACTGGTGGTCGCCTTGGCGAAAGAGTTCGGTGGGCATGCTGGGGCTCCCGCGGCGCGTCGCATCGCGATGCCGCGCACTCTATCGATTGCCCTTAGGAGGTCGCCTGACCTGCGTCAAGCACCTGCCGGCACCGTGACGATTCCACACGAAGTGAGGCGGATCACACGATCGGCGCGCTGCGTGGCCGCTTCGGCGTGTGTGGCGAGCAGGCAGGCGGCGCCTTCGAGTCGAACCTGCTCCGCCAGCAGATCAAGCATGCGCAGCGCGTTGGCCGGGTCGAGGTTGCCGGTCGGCTCGTCCGCGAGGATCAGCGCCGGGCTGTGGACGAGCGCCCGCGCCAGGGCCACGCGCTGCAGCTGCCCGCCGGACAGCTGCGCCGGCATGCGTGCGGCGAGGCCGCCGAGGCCCACACGCTCGAGCAGCTGTTGCACGCGGGCCGCATCGGGCCGGCCCAGCAACAGCAGCGGCAGGGCCACGTTGTCGGCCACGCTCAGGTGCGGCAACACGTGGAAGGCCTGGAACACGAAGCCCAGATGCTCCCGACGCAGCCGCGCGCGCGCATCGGCGTCGAGCGAGTGCACCGGTTGGCCGTCGAGCACGATCTCGCCGCGATCGGCCTCGTCGAGCCCGGCAATGCAGTTCAGCAGCGTCGATTTGCCGACACCCGATTCGCCCATCAGCACGACGAACTCGCCGCGCGCAAGCTCGAACGACACCTGTTCGAACACCGACATCTCACCGTAGGCCTTGGCCAGAGCGTTCACGCGCAGCATGCGCGCGATGATGCCCGAGCCCGCGGCGGCTTCCGTTCGACGCCGCGACGTTTGCGGCGACGTTCAGCGCGTCACGGCTGCCTTGGTGACCAGCGCCCGCAGTTCGCGAAGTTTGGTCTTCAGCACGGCGCGGTGTGCGCCGCCGACGCGCAACATCAGCTTCTGCCCCGAAGACAGCCCCTGCAGCGCCGGATCGGCGAATTCGTAGCGCAGCCAGGGCTGCGCCGACGGCACCTCGCCCTTCACCTCGAGCAGCGTGATGGCCAGCGGCTCGGCCGGCTCGGGGGTGGCGAGAAGATGATCGATCACGTCGACGACACGGTCGTTGAAGTACTTGCCGGGATAGCCGAGCTCCTCATAGGTCTTCTGCAGCCTCGGATAGAGCTGCACGTAGTAGGCCGCCACGCGGCGTGCATCGAGTTGGGCGATCACGCCCACCAGCGGCGCATAACGCGCCGGGTTGGTCGGCGCGATCGTGCGCACCTCGCCCTCGCCGACGACCGAGAATCGCCCCGGCGTCGGATGCACCGGCCACAGGCGCGGCGCGGCATGCGGCCGTGCGAGGTTGTCGACGGTCACCACGAGCCTGCGTGCGAAATCGTCGAGCGCGACGAAGCGCGTGGCGTTGCCGCGCCCGACCAGGTCGCCCACCACACCCGGCCACGGATTGGCCGGGTCGATGCTGGCCAGCGGCGCCGGCTGCGACGCCGCGGGTTCGATCGGCAGCGGGTGGCGAATCGCCGGCTCGCTGGCCGGCGGCGCCGGCGCCGGTGCAGGCACCGGTGCGGCTGCCACCGGCGTCTGCGGCAGCGGTTGGTTGCGCTGCTGGTACCAGTACAGCCCGCCCACGCCGGCCGCAGTCAGCACGGCGGCGACGATCGCGGCCCAGGAAGCAGGTTTCATCGGAAGGCCTTCTTGCGCGGCGGATGGGTGCGGACCCTAGCGCGATTTGCCGGGCACGGTGTCACAAGACCCTTCGCTGCGCTCAAGTCATCGCGACAGGCACTCGATCTGGCACTTCAATGCCTCGATGGCACGCTCCGAGGCACCGGGCTCGTCGGCGCACACCGACAACCGTGGCATGCTGCGCAACCAGGTGAGCTGGCGCTTGGCCAGTTGGCGTGTGGCGGCAATGCCGCGCTCGCGCAGCGCGTCGAGTGCGCCGTCGTCGAGCGCCTGCCAGGCCTGGCGATAGCCGACGCTGCGCATCGAAGGCAGACCGGCGTGCAGCGTTGGACGAGCGCGCAGGCGTCGCACCTCGTCGACGAAGCCGGCGGCCAGCATCGCATCGAAGCGCGTGGCAATCCGTGCGTGCAACCAGCCACGCGAGGCCGGTTCGAGCGCGACCAGCGCGATCGGCGTCGATTCGCGCCGGCCGCGACCGTGCAGTGCCGACAGCGGCTCGCCGCAGACATGCCACACCTCGAGTGCGCGCTGGATGCGCTGCGCATCGTGAGGCGCCAGCCGTGCGGCGGTCACCGGATCCACTCGCGCGAGTTCGGCATGCAGCGCCGGCCAGCCTTCGGCGGCGGCGCGGGCATCGATCGCCGCACGCCAGGCCGCGTCGGCCTGCGGCAGCTCGTCGAGGCCTTCGGCGAGCGCCTTCAGATACAACATCGTCCCGCCGACCAGCAGCGGCACATGGCCGCGGCGCGTGATGTCGTCGATCGCGCGCCGCGCATCGTGAACGAACTGCGCAGCCGAGTAGCGCTCCTCGGGGTCGATCAGGTCGATGCCGTGATGCGGCACCGCTGCGCGTTCATGGGCGGTCGGCTTCGCGGTGCCGATGTCCATGCCGCGATAGACCTGGGCCGAGTCGACACTGACGATCTCGACCGCGACCTCGTGCGCGACGGCATGTGCGAACGCAAGGGCGATCGCGCTCTTGCCGCTCGCCGTGGGGCCGGCGAGGGCGATCGCATGCGGTCGGCTCGTCACGGTCCGCGCCGGGACCTCACGCGCGCGGCAGTTCACCATGGCGGCGCACCAGCGTCCAGGCCACGAGCACGGTGAGCGCTGCGAGCGTGGCCTGGGTGAAGAAGTAGGTGCGCGGCTCGGTGCCCACCAGCATGGCGCCCAGCCAGGTGCTCACGGCCATGCCGGCCAGCGCGAGCGCGAAGCCGGCCAGCGCCGAGGCCACGCCCGCTGCATGCGGAAACGGACTCACCGCACCGGCCTGCCCACAGGGCTGGTGCACGCCGTGTCCGAGCGCGAAGAGGCATTGCGGCAGCAGCACCGCCCACACCGACATCGTGCCGCTGGCGCCCAGCACCAGCATCAGCACGCAGGCCAGCGCGGTGAAGCCGGCGCCGCGCACCACGGCGCCCGCCAGACCATAGCGACGCAGCAGAAAGCGGCAGATGATGGTGCCGATCACGTACGAGCCCGAGCCCGCCGCCATCGCGAGGCCGCATTGCCAGGTGCTGAGGCCCAGCCCCCGGATCAGCACGAAACTCGATCCGGCAAGAAACACCATCAGGCCGCCGTAGGCGAAGCACACCAGCAGCGTCCATGCGCGAAAGGTCGGGTGCGCGAACGTGCATCGCATCTGTCGCAGCAGCGGCCCGACCTGCGTGGCGCGGAGATTGCAGGCGCGGATCGTCTCCGGCACCCGCCACGCCACGTAGGCGAGCAGGCCGAGGCCGAAGATCGAGAGGGCGCCCATCGTCGAGCGCCAGCCGGCCCACGTGGCCAGCACGCCGCCGGCCAACGGCGCCGCGATCGCCAGCAGGCCGAGGCCGGTGAGGGCACGCGACATCACGTGCGCGCCTTCATAGGGCTCGTACAGGTCGCGCAGCATCGCGCGCGCGCAGACCACTGAGGCCGACATGCCCACACCCTGCAGCGCACGCCACGCCACCACGGCCTCGATATGGGGCGCCAGCGCGGCGCCGAGCGCCGACAGCATATGAAGCGCGAGACCGGCCAACAACACCGGCCGCCGGCCGAAGCGATCGGCCACCGGGCCCCAGGCCAGCTGCGAGAGGCCGAAGCCCATGATCAGCGCGCTCATCGTCAGCTGCACCGCCGGCATTGGTGCGCGCAGCTCGGCAGCCAGCATCGGCAGCGCCGGCAGGTACATGTCGGTGGTCAGCGCCTGCAGGCCGAGCAGCAGCGCCAGCGTGATCGAGGCGACAGCCGCGCCGAGCACGGGCCGCACCGGCGGCGCCGCGACGCGGGCGGCGCCGGTAGCTGGATTCATGTTCGCAGCATAACGAGCTGCGGCGCGACGTCGGCCGGCAGGCGGCCGGTCCCCGGTCGGTCACGAGTCGTGACAGGCCTCGTGCCGGCTCGGTTACGATTTTCGCGTTGTCCACATCGAACACGGAGACGCACATGAGCAAGACCCGCCGATTTCTCACCTGGGTCGTGGCCGCCTGCCTGAGCTATGCGGGCCTGCTGCAGGGCGCGCAGGCGGCGCTGATCGGCACCGAGCAGCTGACCGCCACGGCGCAAGCACCGAGCGACGCGCACGCGCGTCTGCGCGGGCTGCTCGACCGCGCCGACGTTGCTGCCGCGCTGCGCGAGCGCGGCGTGTCGCCGGAACAGGCCCGGGCCCGCGTGGCCGCGCTCACCGACGACGAGGCGGCGCAGGTCGCGGCACAGATCGACAGCGCACCGGCCGGCGGCACCGACGTGCTGGGCACGCTCGTGTTCATCTTCGTGCTGCTGCTGATCACCGACATCCTGGGCTTCACCAAGGTCTTCCCGTTCACGCGCTCGATTCGCTGAGCCCGCGCCGAGCGCATCTCGTGCGCGAGGACTGAGTGTGATGCGGCGCCGCGCCGTGGCGACTCGGGTCGCCGGCGGTCTGGCGGCCATGTTCGCCATCGGCCTGGCGGGATGCGCGTTCGTCGGCCCGCAGACCGCTGCGCTGCGTCGTCGATTGCCCGTCGAACTGCCGCCGCAAATCGAATGGACCGACGTGCCCTTCGTCGCCCAGACGCCGCTGCACTGCGGGCCGGCGGCGCTGGCGATGGTGCTGCGCCACCTCGGGCGCGACGTCGACGCCGAGACCTTGGCCGGCGCGGTGTTTCTGCCCGCGCGCGGCGGCAGCCTGCAGAGCGAGATGCTCGCCGGGGCGCGGCGATACGACGCGCTGGCGGTGCCGATCGCACCGACGCTGGAGGCCTTGCTGCGCGAACTGGCCGCCGGCCATCCGGTCGTCGTGCTGCAGAACCTGGGGCTCGCGATGGCGCCGCAGTGGCACTATGCGGTTGCCGTCGGCTACGACACCCGTGACGAGACGTTGTTGCTGCGCAGCGGCCTCGAGCGTCGCCAGGTGATGGTCTGGCGCACCTTCGAGCACACCTGGGCGCGCAGCGGCCACTGGGCGTTCGTGGCGCTGGCGCCCGGCGCGCTGGCCGCGACCGCCGACGAGACCACGACGGCACAAGCGGCGGTCGCTTTCGAACGGGTTGCGCCGCCGGCTTCAGCCACACGTGTCTACGACGCGATGCTGCAGCGCTGGCCCGAAAGCCTTGTCGCGGCCATCGGCGCCGGCAATGCGCGCGCGGCCGCCGGTGACCTCGACGGCGCACAGCGGGCGTTTGAGGCGGCGGCTTCGCGCCACGACAGCGCTGCGGCGTGGAACAACCTCGCCATGTTGCGCTGGCAGCGCGGCGATGTCGCGGGCGCGCGCGAGGCGGTCAGCCGGGCCGAGCGACGCGTATCGGCCGCCGAGCCGGCTTTTGCCGCTGCCGTGCACGCCACGCGGCGCACGATCGGGCCTTGATCGGGCACTACAGCAGCGCATGCGCGCGCGCCAGCGCGACCTGACGCTCGATC
This sequence comes from Burkholderiaceae bacterium, assembly GCA_016790175.1. Classification (GTDB taxonomy): domain Bacteria; phylum Pseudomonadota; class Gammaproteobacteria; order Burkholderiales; family Burkholderiaceae_C; genus JAEUPI01. Next base: position 31,344 of record JAEUPI010000123.1, read on the forward strand.
TCGCGATCGCGCAGGCCGCGTCGGCGCAGGGCGTCGGCAGTCTCCATCAGGTAGTCCAGCGTCGTGCCGAAACGGCCTCGGGCGTGGCGCAGGATATGCAGCAGCTCGTGGTCGCCGAGCTGGTGAATGAAGTTCGGGCTGCGCCGGCTGAGCGTGAACGTCAGCGCGCGCACCTCGCCCTGCGCGCTGCGGCACGGCAGGAAGCGCGGGTCGTACACGGCGTTGGGCATCTCGCGCGCCCACAGGCGTTCGAGTTCGGCAGCGGCGTTTCGGCGCGGCACGCGATAGGCCACACCGTGGCAGGAGCCGCCGGGCAGCAGCGCAAACACCAGGCCCGGCTGTTCGGGTGTGCCGCGGTTGACCCGCGAACGCATGCGCAGCGCGCGATGCCAGCCGTGCACGCGACCGCTGCGGTGTTCCACCGCATCGAACTCCGGCCGCGCGATCAGGGAGGCGTAGCCGAAGACCCAGAGATCCTCGCGGCCACCCCACTGCGCGATGGCACGGCGCAGCATCTCGGCGGGATCTCGGGCCGGCACCAGCAGCATGGCTGCATAGGATGCCAGAGAGCAGGGGCATTGACCATGTAACCCGGTTACATCAAAATGGCGAGGCAGGTTACCGATGTCCGTTCGCCCCGCCATTGCTGCCGTCACCCAGCGCATCGCCCGCCGCAGCGGCGCCGCGCGGCGCGCCTACCTCGAGCGCATCGAGCGCCTGGCGCGGCGCCCGCGGGGTGCCGAGCGCCTGGGCTGTGCCAACGTGGCGCATGCCTTTGCCGCGCTGCCGGGCAGCGAACGGTTGCGCATCGTGTCCGAGCGTGCGCCCAATCTCGGCATCGTGACCGCCTACAACGACATGCTGTCGGCCCATCGGCCCTACGAGCGGTTTCCGGCGCTGATCCGCGAGGCGGCGCGCGACATGGGTGCCACCGCGCAGGTCGCCGGCGGCGTGCCGGCGATGTGCGACGGCGTCACGCAGGGCCTGCCGGGCATGGAACTGTCGCTGTTCTCGCGCGACACCATCGCGATGGCCACCGCGATCGCGCTCAGCCACGACGTGTTCGACGGCGCGCTGCTGCTCGGCGTGTGCGACAAGATCGTGCCGGGCCTGCTGATCGGCGCGCTGCACTTCGGGCATCTGCCCTGCGTGTTCGTGCCGGCGGGGCCGATGGCCTCGGGCCTGTCGAACAACGCCAAGGCCAAGGTTCGCGAGCAGCATGCGCAGGGCCTGGTCGGACGCGATGCGTTGCTGCAGGCCGAGCAGGCCGCCTACCACGGCGTGGGCACCTGCACCTTCTACGGCACCGCCAACAGCAACCAGATGCTGCTCGAAGCGATGGGCCTGCATGTGCCGGGCTCGGCCTTCGTGCACCCCGAGGCGCCGTTGCGCGACGCGTTGACGCGCGAGGCCGT
>JAEUPI010000144.1 GCA_016790175.1 Burkholderiaceae bacterium
GGTGGGCCGCCCACACGCACGTCGCCAGCGCGCCCTGACCGATCACCCGATTGCCTCGCGGCGCACAGCGGCGAGCCATCAGGCCAAGCTACTTCTTCAACAACCCCTTCAGCTTGTCGCGCAGCTGATCCTTCGGCGTCGGTGCCGGCTGGCTCGCGGCCGCACCGGCCTGCGCGGGCGCCGCGATGCCCAGCTTGGCGCCGAGCTTCTCGGTGAGCTTGTCCTTCAGCTTGGCCTCGGCGGCCGCCGCGGCGACGCCCGACCATTGCACGTTCCAGCCGATCGCCTCGAACGGGCCGCTCAGGTGCACCGGCACCGTGATGCCTTTCAACGCGGCGAGTTCGGCGCCTTCCTGACCCTTGGTGGTCTCGACCACGGTGGCGCGTGCGGTGTAGTCCACCGTGCCGCGGCCGATGTCGAAGCGGCCGGCGCCGCCGATGCGAAGGAAGGGGCTCTTCACGTCGAGGTCGTCGCTGGTGGCCACGCCGCCGGCGATCTTCGCGGTGGCATTCAGCTCGGAGAAATCGGTCTTCTCGGTCGCTCGCGCCTGGGCCACGGCATCCTGCTTCATCGACAGCGCGGCCTTGGCCTGGCGCAGCGAGCGCGCGAGGTTGAAACCCTTGACGGCGCCGTTGCGCAGGTTCAGCGCCACCTGGCCCGCCAGGTTGCTGCGCAGCGCGCCCACGGTGGCGCCGGTGGTGTTCACGTCGGCGTTCACGCGGCCGCTGCCGTCGAGCAGGTCCTTGCCGGCCAGGTCTTTCAGCAGCGCGTTCACGTCCACGCCGTCGGCGGCGAGCTTGACCGCGATGCGGTGGGTCTTGGCCTCGGCGCTGCCGCTGGCGTCGATGGCGCCGTTCCACGCGCGGCCGGCCAGGCGCTGGATGCGCAGCAACCCGCTGTCGAGCGTGGCATCGATCTTCACCTCGGCCACACGGTACTGGCGTATCGCGAAGCTGCCGGCGCTGACGTGGAACTCGCCGTTCACCGCGTTCAGCGCGTCGAGCGGCACCGGCGTGTCGGGCGTGGCCGGCCCCGTGGGTGCCGGCGCCGGAGCCGTTGGGGCGAGCAGCTTGTTCAAGTCCAGGCTGTCGAAGCGGGCCGTCGCCTTCACGTTCGGCACTTTGCCGCCGAGTGCGGCCTGCGCGGCGATGTCGAACTTGTTGGTGTTCAACGTGCCGTCGAGTTTGGCCGAGGCGGTCTTGGCGTCGGCACTGGCGTTGCCCTTCATGGCGAGTTGCAGCGGCTGCAGGCCGGGATCGGCCAGCGTGGCGCGCAGGTCGAGCGTTTCCACGGCCACGGCGCCCTTGCCGGCGTTCAGGCGCATGTCGGCCTTCAGATGGGCGTCGACCTTGCGCTGCTGCATCTGACCCTGCATCGCGAGGGTCACTGCGGGCAGCTTCAATGCGTCGAAGTTGCCGCCCGGTGCGCCGGAGCTGAACTTGCCGCTCAGCTGCGTGGCACCACTCAGCTTGAGCTGGCCCGACAGCGCGCTGCCCTTCAGCGACTGCGCGTCGACCGCGAGTTGCGGCCAATCGAGCGCGACTTCGAACGGCAGATCGGTGCCCTGCCGGCCGGCGAGCGCGAGCTTCAATGCGTCGAGCTCGATCTTCTGGGCCTTGGCCGAGTACAGCAGCTGCTTCACCTCGATCGTCGAGGGCGCAAGCACCAGCGCGTCGCGCGATCCGCCCTTGACGGCGATCTTGAAGCCTTGTGCACGCAGCGCGGCACCGTCCCATCCGAGCGCACCCTCGGCGGTCAGTGCCAGATCCTTGAAGCCAGCGCCGGTGAGCTTGGCGTCGAGCGTCATGCCGCTCAGCGCGACCGCGCTCTTGTCGAGATCGAGTGCGAGTGAGGTGCGGCCGTCGACCTCGAGCGTCATGGCCTGGGGTTTGACGAGCTGCACCGTGGCAGACAGGCTCACCGGCGTCTGCGCCTGATGGGCCAGGCGGCCGGTCGTCAGCGACTTCAGCCGCAGTTCGCCGTCTACGTCGTTCATCGCATCGGCCAGTCGGAGCCTCAGGTCCTCGAGCTGTACCGCGCTGACGTCGAAGCGCATCGCACCGCCGGCGGATGCGGGCGCCGGCTGGCCCGGCTGCGGCGCGGGCGCGCCGGCGCCGATCAGGTCGTCGATGTTGCTCGCACCCTTGGCATCGCGCCGATACACCGCGCGCACGCCGCGCGCGCTGATGCGGTCGACCACCAGCTGCTTGCGCAGCAGCGGCAGCGTCTCCACCGCGAGCGAAAGCTCGTCGATCGCGGCAAACTCGTCGGGCCTGGCACGTTCAGAGAGCCGAAGCTTGCCGAGCTTGACGGCCAGACGCGGAAACACCGAGAGCTCTATCGGCCCGTCGATGGCGAGCGTGCGCTGGCGCTCGGTCTTCATCCAGTCGATCGCCAGCGCCTTGGTCTTGTTGGCGTCGAACGTCGCGATCAGCACACCGACGCCCACCGCAACGAGCAGCAAGAGTACGCCGAAGGCGATGGCGATGCGGCGGATCCAGATCATGGCGATACCAGGCAGTTCGTGAGGCAGCGCATTCTCGCGCGTGCTCTCACGGAAGCTGCAAGGTGATGCAACAGCACCCGGCGCCGCGGCGCCGGCTCAAGAAATCGGCACTTCGCTCGCAACCGTGCTGCGATAGGCATGCCAGCTCGCATGACCAAGCACGGGCCCCACCACCAGCAGGCCGGCAAACCCGGGCAGCATCGCGAGCACCACCAGCGTCGTCAGCAGGGCGCCCCACCACAGCAGCACGGCCGGCTGCGTGAGCACCAGGCGCATGCTGGTAAGGCCGGCGGTGATGGCGTCGCTGGACCGGTGCAGCATCATCGGAATCGAGATCACGCTGACCGCGAAGATCAGCCCGGCGAAGATGCCGCCCACGATCACCCAGGCGATGATGAAGTCGGTGTTCTTCGGATCGAACAACGCGAGGATCGAACCCTTGAAGTCGGGCATGCCGTCGAAGCTCAGCGCAAACACCACCAGCGAGGCACGGGCCCACAGCATCTCGAGCACCAGCAGCACGACGCCGAACACGCCCATCGTCGACAGGCGGTTGCGCCAGATCATCGCCGAGTCCGTCAGCGCCGGCGTTTCGCCGCGCTCGAGGCGGTAGCTCGCCTGGTACAGGCCGAGCGCCAGAAACGGCCCCACGAGCAGGAAGCCTGCACTCAGCGCCAGCACATAGGCCGGCGCGCGCTGGAACACGGTGACGAGCGCCCAGCCCATGCCGACGAAGCAGGCGCCGTAGAAGAGGCCGATCAGCGGGCAGCGCACGAAGTCGCGCCAGCCGGAGGCCAGCCAGCGCAAGGGATCGGCGAAGCCGAGTGTGCGCAGCGGGATCGAGAACGCGCTGCTGTCGGGCGGCGGTGCGCCGGGCCCGGCCGGCAGCGGCGAGGCGGGAGTGGGGTCGGCCGCTGACATGGCCGCGCAGTGTGCACCGTCGGAGACCGCCGCGCCATGCGGCGCTACCCGAGGTCTGTTTCGGTGTTTCAGCTGCGCCGCACGCGCCGCAGTTCGTCGACGATCAGGCCGATCGCGCCGCCGGTGATCGCGCTGTCGGCCACGTTGAAAGCGGGGAAATGTCCGCCAGGAAACAGCGGCGACAGGAACGACCAGTGGAAGTCGAGAAAGTCGACCACATAGCCGTGCAGCAGGCGGTCGATCACGTTGCCGAGGGCGCCGCCGAGGATCAGACTGATCGCCAGGCAGAACAGCGTCTGTTCGGGATGGCGGCGCAGCATCCACACGATGAACACCGACGCCGCGATGCCGAGCCCGACGAAGAACCAGCGCTGCCAGCCCGCGGCGCTGGCGAGAAACGAGAACGCCGCGCCGGTGTTGTGCGCGCGCACGATGTTGAAGAACGAGGTGATGCGAACGCTTTCGTGCAGCTGGAACTGGCCGACGATCAGCGTCTTGGTCACCTGGTCGAGCGCGATCACCAGCAGGGCCAGGCCGAGCCAGACCCACAGGCGCTGCTGGCCCGATCGGCCGCCGGCCATGTTCAGGCTATCGGGCGGGCTTCACCCGCGCCGAACAGGTTGCTCGAACAGCGGCCGCAGATCGTGGGGTGCGCCGTATCGGCGCCGACATCGTCGCGGTAGTGCCAGCAGCGGTCGCACTTGGCGGCGGTGCTGGGCCGGACCTCGATCTGCAGCGCGTCGCCTTCGGCGAGCGAGGCGGCCGAGGTGATGAACACGAACTTCAACGCGTCGCCGAGCGAGGCGAGCAGGGCGTGGTCGGACGCGGGCGCCCGGATCGCCAGCGTGGCCTGCAGCGACGAGCCCACCTGGCCCTGCGTGCGCAGGTCCTCGATTGCCTTGTTGGCGGCTTCGCGGATCTCGCGGATGCGGGACCACTTCTTCAGCAGCGGCTCGTCGGGCCGGTCGAAGCGCCAGTAGGTCTGCGTGAAGATCGAGCCACCCGCGCCGTCGAACACCGCCCACGCTTCCTCGGCGGTGAAGCTGAGAAACGGCGCCATCCAGCGCAGCATCGCGTGCGTGATCTGCCACAGCGCGGTCTGCGCCGAGCGGCGGGCGAGCGACTTCGGCGCCGTGGTGTACAGGCGGTCTTTCAGCACGTCGAGGTAGAACGCACCCAGGTCTTCGGAGCAGAAGAGCTGCAGCTTGGTCACCACGGGGTGGAACTCGTAGACCTGGTAGTGGCCGCCGTCGAACACGCCGTGCGAGGCGTCGAAGGGCCCCACGATCTCGGCCTGCACCTGCGCCGCGCGCGCGAGGGCCCAGCGGTCGATTTCGAGTAGCTGTGTCGCGGGCACGGCATCGGACTTGGGATCGAAGTCGCTGGTGTTGGCGAGCAGGAAGCGCAGCGTGTTGCGGATGCGCCGGTAGGCATCGACCACGCGGGCGAGGATCTTGTCGTCGATCGCCAGATCCCCCGAGTAGTCGGTGGCCGCCACCCACAGACGGATGATCTCGGCCCCGAGCTTGCTGCTCACCGCCTGCGGCTCGACGCCGTTGCCGAGGCTCTTGCTCATCTTGCGGCCCTGGCCGTCGACGGTGAAGCCGTGCGTGAGCAGGCCGCGGTAGGGCGCGCGGTCATCGATCGCGCAGGCGATCAGCAGCGAGCTGTGGAACCAGCCGCGGTGCTGGTCGTGACCCTCGAGGTAGAGATCGGCCTCGGGGCCTTGCAGGTGGTGGCTCGGCCGGCCGAAGCCATCGGCATGCGTGCCGCGCAGCACGTGCCAGAAGGTGGAGCCGGAGTCGAACCACACCTCGAGGATGTCGCTGCTCTTGGCGTAGTGTTTCGCGTCGTCGGCGCCGAGGATCTCTTCGGCCGTCACGCGGCTCCAGGCCTCGATGCCGCCACGCTCGACGATCTCGGCCGCGCGATCCAGGATCTCCATCGTGCGCGGATGCGGTTCGCCCGTGTCCTTGTGCAGGAAGAACGGCAGCGGCACGCCCCAGCTGCGCTGGCGGCTGATGCACCAGTCGGGCCGGTTGGCGATCATGTCGCGCAGCCGCGCGCGGCCGTTCTCGGGGTAGAAGCCGGTGGCATCGATGGCCTCGAGCGCGAGCTGACGCAGCGTCTTCTTCGCCTTGTCCTTGGTGAAGACACCAACGCCGTCGTCCATGCGCACGAACCACTGCGCCGCGGCGCGATAGATCACCGCGCTCTTGTGGCGCCAGCAATGCGGGTAGCTGTGCAGCAGCGTGCCGCTGGCGAGCAGGCGCCCGGCCTTCTTCAGCGCGTCGACGATGGCCGGCTGCGCCTTCCAGATGTCCTGGCCGCCGAAGAGCGGAAAGTCCTTCGCGTACGAGCCGTTGCCCTGCACCGGATTCAGCACCTCATCGACCTTGAGCCCGTGCGCGATGCAGGAGTTGAAGTCGTCGAGGCCGTAGGCGGGCGACGAGTGCACGACGCCGGTGCCGTCGTCAGCGGTCGCGTAGTCGGCCAGGTACACCGGCGACAGTCGTGCATAGCCCGGATGCGATTCGGCCAGCGGATGATGGAAGCGCAGGCCACCGAGCTTCTCGCCGCGGGCCGTGGCCAGCACGCGGCCCTTGAGGCCGTAGCGCTCGAGGCACTGATCCACCAGCGTCGCGGCCAGCAGCAACACGCCGCGATCGGTGTCGACCAGCGCAAACTCGATCGCCGGATTCAGGTTCAGCGCCTGGTTGGCGGGCAGGGTCCACGGCGTGGTGGTCCAGATCACCGCGAAGGCGTCTTTCTCCAGCGCGTCGAGCCCGAAGGCCGCGGCCAGCTTGCCCGGCTCGGCACAGAGGAAGGCCACGTCGACCGTGATGCTCTTCTTGTCGGCGTACTCGATCTCGAACTCGGCCAGCGAGCTGCCGCAGTCGAAGCACCAGTACACCGGCTTGAGGCCGCGATAGACGAAGCCGCGCTCGATCACGCGCTTGAAGGCGCGGATCTCGCCGGCCTCGTTGGCGGCGTCCATCGTCGCGTAGCGGTGCGCCCAGTCGCCGAGCACGCCCAGGCGCTGGAAGTCGGCCATCTGCAGCGCGATCTGCTCGGTGGCATAGGCGCGGCTCTTGGCCTGCATCTCGTCACGCGAGAGATTGCGGCCGAAGGCCTTCTCGATCGCGTTCTCGATCGGCAGGCCGTGGCAGTCCCAGCCGGGCACGTATTGCGCGTCGTAGCCGGCGAGCTGCCGCGCCTTGACGATCATGTCCTTCAACACCTTGTTGACGGCATGCCCGATGTGGATCGCGTTGTTGGCGTAGGGCGGCCCGTCGTGCAGCACGAAGAGCGGCGCGCCCGCGCGCGCCACGCGCAGCCGCTGGTACAGGCCCTGCTCGTTCCATGCCTTCACCCACCCCGGCTCGCGCTTGGGCAGGTCGCCACGCATCGGGAACGGCGTGTCGGGCAGGTTCAGCGTGCGGCGATAGTCGGTGGCGGAACCGGTGGTGGTATCGGTGGAAGAGGGGGTTGTCATGGCGGCTCGCGGCGCCGGATTGTCGGCGCGTGGGTGGCGGCGGTGCGGGGCCGTTGCATGGCCTCCGCGGCTCTAGGCGATCAGCGCGATCCGACGCGAATTCGGTCGCGCGTGGTCTGACGCCGCGTGGCGGTGTGCGCGCGCGCCTCGTCGAGCAGGGCCATGCCGGAATACATGGCGACGATTCTACCCACCGCTGCGCGTCTCAAGCGTTCTCACCATGGGCCAAGAACCACGACCGGGCCTGCGCCGTGTCGTCGGCGATCGCCGCACGCAATTCGGCCATCGACGCATAGCGGCGTTCGTCGTGCAACTTGGCCAGCAGCTCGACCCGAATGAGTCGGCCGTAGCCGCCTTCGGCGCCGAGCGAGGCAGGCCAGTCGAGTACATGCGTCTCGAGCAGCACGCGGCCACTCGCGTCCACCGTGGGGCGTCGGCCCAGGCTGGCCACGCCGGGCAGTGCCGTCTCGGCGAGGCCGAACACCCGGACGACGAAGATGCCCATCGCCGCCGGCCGTGGGTGGCCGAAGCGCAGGTTCAACGTGCGAAACCCCAGCTCGCGGCCGAGCTTGCGGCCGTGCTGCACGCGGCCGCTGATCGCGTAGGGCCGGCCGAGCAGGGCGGCGGCGTGCGCCATGTCGCCCGCGGCGAGCGCGGCGCGCACCGCCGAGCTGGACACGCGCGCGCCGTGCACCTCGTAGCTCATCATGCGCGCGACGTCGAAGCCGCGCGCATCGCCGGCGGCGTCGAGCATCGCGTAGTCGCCGGCCCGTTTGGCGCCGAAGCGGAAGTCGTCGCCGACGAGCACGTAGCGCGCGTGCACACCGTCGACGAGCACCTGGTCGATGAAGGTCTGCGGCGACAGACCGGCCAGGCGTGCATCGAAGCGCAGCACCACGGTCTGGTCGATGCCGCAACGTTCCAGCTCGGAGAGCTTGTCGCGCAGCGTCGCGATGCGCGTCGGCGCGGTCATGACGGCCCCCGGACCCGGCGTACCGGGTCCGCCCCCCGAGGGGGCCGGCGACGGGCTTCGGAGCGCCCGTGCGCCCGTCGCCGCCGCGTCGGCTGCCCGCTGAGCGAAGAAGTCGCGCGGGTGCGGCTCGAAGGTCATCACGCAGCTGGCCACGCCGCGATGACGCGCCTCGTTGATCAGCAGCGCCAGCATGGCCTGGTGGCCGCGATGCACGCCGTCGAAGTTGCCGATCGTCAGCGCACAGGCGGGGGCGATGTCGCGATGATGGAAGCCGCGAAAAACGCGCATGCGCCGATTATCGCGGCGGCAACACGCGGAACAGCACGGCGGCCAGCTCGGCCAGCTCGAAGGGTTTGGAGATGTAGTCGTCCATGCCGGCGGCCAGGCAGCGTTCGCGGTCGCCCTGCACGGCGCTGGCCGTCAGCGCGACGATCGGCACGTGCACCGCACCGCCGGCGCGGGCTTCGGCCTCGCGCCAGCGGCGCGTGGCGGCCAGGCCGTCGAGCACCGGCATCTCGCAGTCCATCATGACCACGTCGAAGCGTCCACCTGGCTGCAGCGCCAGCGCCTGGGCGCCGTCGCCGGCAACCGTGACGGTCAGCCCCAGGTGTTCGAGCATCGCACGTGCGACCTCGGCATTCACCGCGTTGTCGTCCACCAGCAGGGCGTGGGCCTCGAAGGTCGGCAGCGTCAATGCGCGCGCCAGGCTGCTGCGGTCGCCGGGCGTGGCGAGCTCCGCGCGCGGCGTGAACGCGAAGGCCGCACCGGGCCCTTCGCCGGGCGCATCGTCGGGCCCCTTGCCGAGCAGCACCACGTCGCCTCCCATCGCGCGTGCCAGCTGCCGCGAGATGGTCAGGCCCAGACCGAGCCCGCCGCCTGCGCGGCGCGGCTGGCTCTGCTCGAATGCCTCGAAGATCGACTCGCGATGCGCGGCGGGCACGCCGGGCCCGGTGTCGCGAACCACGAAGCGCAGCATCGGCTCGTCCCAGTGGGCCGACAGCTCGACCCAGCCTTTGTCCGTGTACTTGATGGCATTGCCAACCAGGTTGTGCAGCACCTGCTTCACACGCGCTGCATCGCCGCGCACGCGGTGCGGCAGCGCAGGCGACAGCTCCACGCGCAATTCGAGCGACTTCTCGCGGGCGACCGGGCGCAGCAGGTCGATCACGTCGCGCACCAGCTGTGAAGGTTCGAACGGTTGAATCACCAGGTCGAGCTTGCCGGCCTCGATGCGCGACAGGTCCACCAGGTCGCCGATCAACTGGCGCAGATGCTGTGCCGAGCCGGCGATCGTCTGCAGCCGATCCCGCGATGCCGCGTCCGGCGGCCCCGACAGCAGCAGCTGCGTCATGCCGAGAATGCCGTTGAGCGGTGTGCGCAGCTCATGGCTCATGGTGGCGAGAAAGCGGCTCTTGGCGGCGCTGGCGTGTTCGGCCAGCAATTGCAGGCGCCGCGCTTCATGAGCGAAGCGCGCGTTCTCGAAGCGCAGGCGCTGCAGCTCGTTCCAGGCCTGCTCGGCGCGCCGCGCCTCCAAGACCAGCACGAACAGGAAGACCAACCCGCCGACGCCGCCGATGATGCCTGTATTGTCGATGCGCATCACCAGCAGAAGCATGCCCGGCACGACCATCGAGAACGCGAAGATGGCCACCGAACGCACGCTGGGGAAGAGCGTCATCGAGCCGATGGCCGCCACCGCGAACAGCGTGGCCACCACCAGCGCCTGCTCGAGGCCTTGGGTGCTGTTGAGGAACACCGGCGCCAGGGCCGCCCAACCCGCCGAGTCGAGCACGAGCATCGTGAGACCACGATGTCGCCAGACACCCAACTCGGTCGGACCGGGGTTCGACTTCAGGAATCGATGGATATCCCACAGTCTCAGCAGGCCCAGACCGGTGCGCACCGTCAGCCAGACAAAGGCGAACGGAATGGCCTTGTTGATCGTCAGTGCCCAGACGAAGAATGGGCAATACAGCAGTCCGCCGACCAGCGCACGCGGCGCCATGCGGTACAGCGCGATCACGCGCTCATGCTCGATCAGCTCGTCGATCGGCCGGTCGACCGGTGCCGGCACCGGGCCGGCAGGCTGCGGCGCAGCGGTCGCGCTGCCTGGAGCACCTTCGGGCTGCGCCCTCCGGTATTCGCCCTTGGGGCGGCCCGGCGGGCTCATGCAATCCTCCCGCAGCGCGACACGGCCTTGCCCAGCCGCGCCTGCGCGCGGCTCTGGTACTTCATGCGAGAGCCCCCCTCTCAGGTGCACATTGTCGGTGCGCGACCTTAAGGAGCCATTGGGGTCAGTCCGTACGAACGTGGGCGGTCGCGCGGCCCGATGGCGTGGCGGTTCAGCGGTTCGGTGAAGGCTGCAGTTCCGCCCATGCCGGCAGCGGCGGCGCCGCCAGGCCGGTGGCGCTGCGCACGGCATTGAGTACGGCACGCGTGGTGACCTCGGCCGCCAACGCGCCGATCACGCCGAGGTGCCCGTCGATGCCGCTGCGGCCCGTGGCCAGTGCGAACAAGGTGTCGCCGTCGGTCATCGTGTGCACGGGGTCGATGCAACGGGCCAGGCCATCGTGCGCCATCGTCGCGAGCTTGTTGGCCTGGGGCTTGGTCAGTCGCGCGTCGGTGGCGATCACGCCGATCGTGGTGGCCATGCCGGCCAGGGCGCCGGCGGGAAGCTCGCCACGGGCAAACGCCGCAGTCGAGCGGCGTGGCGCCCCGTCGTCTCCGCGTGTACCGGCGAGGGCTGCGCCGGTGGTCGGATCGAAGACATCGCCGACGGCGTTCACGACGATCAGCGCGGCCACGGTGACGGCGCCGACCGTGATCGAGGCCGTGCCGACGCCGCCCTTCATCGCGCGTTCGATGCCGAACAGCTTGCCGACGCTCGCGCCCGCGCCGGCTCCGATGCTGCCTTGCGCCGGGGCCGACGCGCTCACTGCGGCGCAGGCGGCGCGGCCGGCCGCGGCATCGGGCCGAATCGACGCATCACCGACCCAGAGATCGAACAACACGGCCGCCGGCACGATGGGTACGCGGGCCGGGCCCACCGACAGCCCCACGCCGCGCTCCTCGAGCCATTGCATCACGCCACCGGCCGCGTCGAGCCCGAACGCGCTGCCGCCGGTGAGCAGCACCGCGTGGACCTGCTCGACCAGGTTTTCCGAGCGCAGCAATTCGGTGTCGCGCGTGCCCGGTGCCGCGCCGCGCACGTCGACGCCCGCCGTGGCGCCGCCGTCGCACAGCACGACAGTGCAACCGGTGGGTCGGCGCGTGTCGGTGAAATGGCCGACACGCAGGCCGGCGACGTCGGTGATCGCGCCGGGGAACATCGCGAGATCGCGCGCAACGGGACTCATGTGCAGGTGGACCGCGCCCGCAATGCATGCACAGGGCCGGGCCAAGTGGACGCCGCGGATCCGGCTTCGCCGGGCCGCCAGCGTCGCCCCCGTGGGGGGGAGGCGCCGAAGGCGCTCCGGGGGGGGGTCATTTCAGGCGAAGACGCCCGCGGTGTCCTGCATGCGCGCCGACACCTCGCCGAGGTGATGCATCGTGTCGCCGAAGCTCATCTCGAGCATCGTCAGGCGCTTGAAGTAGTGGCTGCCGATGTACTCGTCGGTGACGCCGATGCCGCCGTGCATCTGCGTGCACTGCTGGCCCACGAAGCGCATGCTCTGGCCGAGCTGCACCTTGGCCTGCGACAGCGCGCGCCGCCGTTGCGGCGCCGGCTCGCCGAGCTTGAGGCTGGCGTAGTAGCTCATCGAGCGCGCCAGCTCGAGTGCCATCTTCACGTCGGCCACGCGATGGCGCAGCGCCTGGAAGCTCGCGATCGGCACGCCGAACTGCTTGCGCGTGTTCATGTACTCCACGGTGAGGGCGACGTACTTGTCCATCACACCCACGGCCTCGGCGCACAACGCGGCGATGCCCGCATCGACGCCGCGCTCGAGCGCCGTGAGGCCGTCGACGGTGACGAGTTGCGCCGCCGCACCGCTCATCGCCACCTCTGCCGCCCGGCCGCCGTCCTGCGTGGCGTAGCCGCGCACCTGGGCCGCAGCCCGCTCCACCAGGAACAGGCGGATGCCGTGCGCGGTGTGCGCCGGCACGATGAAGGCATCGGCCTCGTCGCCTGCGGGCACGACGCTCTTGCTGCCGTCGACGCGCCAGCTGCCGCCTTGTTCGGCGGCGCGTGTGGCCACCTGGTCGAGCCGGTAGCGCGCCTCGCGCTCCTGGTGGGCGAGCACCACCAGCGCCTCGCCTGAGGCGATGCGCGGAAGCCAGGCGCTCTTGAGTGCGTCGGGCGCCACGGCGAGCAGGCTCGGCGCGACGAGTGCACCGGCGGCATAAGGCGCGTTCACGAGGCCGCGGCCGAGTTCCTCCATCACCACCATGGCTTCGACAGCGCCCATGCCCATGCCGCCGTAGTCATCACCAACCACCAGGCCGGTGAGGCCGAGCTCGGCCAGTTCGCGATACACGTCGCGCGTCTTGCCGCCGGCCTTGGCCAGCGCATGACGACGCTCGAACGAGAACCCCTTGTCGACCCAGCGAGCGACCATGTCGCGCAGCGAGAGCTGGTCGTCGGTGAAATTGAAGTCCATGCTCAGCTCCCCAGCACCGTCTGGGCGACGATGTTGCGTTGAACCTCGTTGCTGCCACCGTAGATCGTCGTCTTGCGGTGATTGAAATAGGTGCCGGCCAGCGGCGCGCAGTCGCCGAAACGGGCGAAATAGTCGCCCTGCCAGCCGGCCTCCATGGCCTCGCGCACGTAGGGTTGCGCGAACGGGCCGGCGGCCAGCATCATCAGCTCCGTGTAGCGCTGCTGGATTTCGCTGCCCTTGATCTTCAGCAGGCCCGCGATGTCGAGGCTCTGCTTGCCGCTCTTCTCGGCGGACAGCACTCGAAGGACGAGCATCTCGAGCGCCACGATGTCGACCTCCAGCAGCGCGATCTGGTCGCGGAAGCGCACGTCGTCATACACCCCCTCGGCCTTGGCGATGCGCTTCAGCCGCTCCAACTCGCGCTTGCTGCGGTTGACGTCGGCGATGCCGGTGCGCTCGTGCGAGAGCAGGAACTTGGCGTAGGTCCAGCCCTTGTTCTCCTCGCCGATCAGGTTCTCCGCGGGCACCTCGACGTTGTCGAAGAACACCTCGTTCACCTCGGGCTCGCCGTCGAGCATGATGATCGGCCGCACCGTGACGCCCTTGGACTTCATGTCGATCAGCAGGAAGCTAATGCCGGTCTGCGGCTTGCCCTCGGTGCTGGTGCGTACCAGGCAGAAGATCCACTCGCCGTACTGGCCGAGTGTGGTCCAGGTCTTCTGGCCGTTGACGATGTAGCTGTTGCCCCTGCGTTCGGCGCGTGTCTTCAGGCTCGCGAGGTCCGAGCCCGAGCCGGGCTCGCTGTAGCCCTGGCTCCACCACACCTCGCCGCTGGCGATGCCCGGCAGGAAACGCTTGTGCTGCTCGGGCGAGCCGAAGGCCATGATCACCGGGGCCACCATCACCGGGCCGAAGGGCACGATGCGCGGCGAGCCGGCGAGCGCGCATTCCTCCTCGAACAGGTGCCGCTGCACGGCGCTCCAGCCGGGGCCGCCGAACTCCTTGGGCCAGTGGTATCCGAGCCAGCCCTTGGCCCCCAGGATCCGGGCCCAGCGCTGCATGTCGTCGCGCGACAGGCGCAGCGCATGGTGCACCTTGTGGCTGATGTCCTTGGGCAGGCTCTCGGCCACCCATTGGCGGATCTGCAGGCGGAAGGCCTGCTCCTCGGGCGTGAAATTCAGGTCCATGGGGATGTGTCTCCTGCAGCCGTCTCTTGTAGCACGGCGTCCCGCGCGCCGGCTGTCCAGGCCGCGACAACGACGTTGCCTATCATCGCCCGAATGGCGAGCAGCGTGGCGGCCGAAGGCGGCGCACAACCCGGCTTCGGCGCGACCGTGGCGGCGCTGGCGATCGGGCAGGTGCTGTCGTGGTCGGTGCTGTTCTACGCGTTCACGTCGTTCGTGCTGCCGATGCAGCGCGAACTCGGCTGGGACAAGCCGGCCCTGATGGGCGCGTTCACGCTGGGGCTGGCCGTCAACGGACTGACCACCTATGCCGTGGGTGCCGCGATCGATCACGGCCGCGCACGCGCGGTCATGGCCGGCGGCGCGCTGCTCGCGGGGCTGGGCTGCATCGCCTGGAGTCGTGTCAGCGCCCCCTGGATGCTCTATGCCTGCTGGGCGGCCATGGGCGCGGCGATGTCGGCCACGTTGTATGAACCGGCCTTCATGGTGCTGACCAAGCGCTACCCCACACGCTTCAAGGAGGCCATCACGCGGCTGACGCTCGTGGGCGGGTTTGCGAGCACGCTGTGTTATCCCGCGGTCAATGCGCTGATCGGCGGCCTTGGCTGGCGCGGCGCGCTGGTGGCGATGGGTGTCGTGCTCGTGGGAGTGGTGGTGCCGCTGCACTGGTGGGCGCTGCGCGGTCCGACGCAGGTCGGGCACGACCTGGCGCACGACCGGGTGGCCGATGCCACGCTGCACGAGGCGCTGCGGCATGGGGCGTTCTGGCTGCTGACGCTCACCTTCGCGCTGTACGCGTTCGTGTCGGCGGCGTTCTGGGCCCACGTGATGCCGGCGTTCGCGGCCAAGGGCTTCAGCGAGGCGGTGGCCACGGCGGTGCTGGTGTGGTTCGGTCCGGCGCAGGTGCTGGGGCGCTTCGTTCATGCCGTGGCGGGCCACGGCGTGGCGCTGCGCGGGCTCGGCATCGTGGTGTTGCTGGTCGTGCCGGCCTCGCTGGTGCTGTTTGCCGTCGGCAACACGGTGTCGACGCTGATCGCTTTCGCGATCCTGTTCGGCGTGGCCAACGGTCTGGTCACGATCGTGCGCGGCGGCTTGATCCCCGAATATTTCGGCCGATCGCACATCGGTCGCATCAGCGGCGCGATGGCCGGCGTGGCGATGGTCGCGCGGGCCGCCGCACCCTGGGCGGCGGCCCTGGTGCTGGTGGCCGTGGGCGACTACCTCGTCGTGATGCTGCTGCTCGCGGGCGTGGGCGCAGGGGCCGCGGTGTCGTTCTGGCTGGCTCGGCCGTCGGCCGCGGTGCCGGTTGCCGATCGCGCCCGGGATACTGTATAAAAAGCCAGTTTTCACGGTCCGATGTTCGATGGCTGCCCCCGCCGCGCCGGGTGGTGTGCCGGCCTATGCCGAGCTGCACTGCCGCAGCAACTTCAGCTTCCTCACCGGGGCCTCGCATCCCGAGGAGCTGGTCGCGCGTGCGCATGAGCTCGGCTACACCGCGCTGGCGATCACCGACGAATGTTCGCTTGCCGGCGTGGTGCGCGCGCACGGCCAGGCCAAGCGGCTCGGGCTGCACCTGATCGTCGGTGCCGAGATGCGGCTCGCGCCGGCTGCGGCTGGCGGCGAGCCGGGGCCGCGGCTGGTGCTGCTGGCGCAGTCGCGGCGCGGCTACGGCAACCTGGCGCAGTGGATCACCGTGGCGAGGCGGCGGGCCGACAAGGGCACGTATCTCGCGCAGATGAGCGACCTCGAAGGCCGCGTGCCACATGCCCCCTACCTCGCGGGTCTGCCGGACTGCTTCGCGCTGCTGGTGCCCGATCCGGCGTCCCCGGAAGAGCAGCTGTTCGCCCACGCGATGTGGCTGAAGACCTGGTTCGGCCCGGAGCGCTGCGCGATCGCGGTCGAGCTGCTGCACCGCGCGCACGACGCCTGGCTGCTCGAGGCGGTGCAGCGCGTGGCCGCACTCACCGTCCTGCCGCTGGTGGCGGCCGGCGATGTGCTGATGCACAGTCGCGCGCGCAAGCCGCTGCAGGACGCGCTCACCGCCACGCGGCTGGCCCGGCCGGTGGCCGAATGCGGCTTCGCGCTGCAGCCGAATGCCGAGAACCACCTGCGCACGCGGGCGCGGCTGGCGGCGCTGCACGCACCCGAGTGGCTGCAGGCCACGTTGCGCATCGCGGCCTCGTGCGCGTTCTCGCTCGACGAACTGCGCTACGAATATCCCGAGGAGATCGTGCCCGCGGGCCATACGCCGGCGAGCTGGCTGCGCGGGCTCACCGAGGCCGGTGCGGCGAAGCGCTTCCCCGGCGGCGTGCCGCTGAAGGTGCGCGAGGCGATCGAGCACGAGCTGGCGCTGATCGCGCAGCTGCGCTACGAGCCGTACTTCCTCACCGTGGCCGACGTGGTGCGCTGGGCGCGCGAGCAGGGCATCTTGTGCCAGGGCCGCGGCAGCGCGGCGAACTCGGCGGTGTGCTACTGCCTGCACGTGACCGAGGTCGATCCGGCGCGCATGAGCCTGCTGTTCGAGCGCTTCGTCAGCGCCGAGCGCAACGAGCCGCCGGACATCGACGTCGATTTCGAGCACCAGCGCCGCGAGGAGGTGATCCAGTACATCTTCCGCAAGTACGGCCGGCACCGCGCGGCGCTGACCGCGGTGGTGATCAGCTACCGGCCGCGCTCGGCGCTGCGCGACATGGGGCGGGCGATGGGCATCGACCTCGACCGCGTCGCTGCGGTGGCGCGTGGCCAGCACTGGTTCGACGGTCGCGAGATCAATGCCGATCGCCTGCGCGAGAACGGCTTCGACCCGGCCTCGCCGATCTGCCGGCTGTGGGTCGAGCTGACGCAGACGCTGATCGGTTTTCCGCGCCACCTCAGCCAGCATCCGGGCGGTTTCGTGATCGCGCGCGACGACGTCTCGCGCCTGGTGCCGGTGGAAAACGCCGCGATGCCCGACCGCACGGTGATCCAGTGGGACAAGGACGACCTCGACACGCTGGGGCTGATCAAGGTCGACGTGCTGGCGCTGGGCATGCTCTCGGCGATCCGACGTGCGCTGCAGTTCGTGGCGCAGAAACTCGGGCGCCCCGAGTTCCGCATGCAGGACGTGCCGGCGGAGGATCCGGCGGTCTACGACATGCTCTGCAAGGGCGACAGCATCGGCACCTTCCAGGTGGAAAGCCGTGCGCAGATGAGCATGCTGCCGCGGCTGCAGCCGCGTTGCTTCTACGACCTGGTGATCGAGGTCGCGATCGTGCGGCCGGGGCCGATCCAGGGCGGCATGGTGCATCCGTACCTGCGCCGCCGCTCGGGCGAGGAGCCGGTGGACTATCCGAGCGACGAAGTGAAGCAGGCGCTCGAGCGCACGCTGGGCGTGCCGATCTTCCAGGAGCAGGTGATGCAGCTGGCGATCCTGGCCGCCGACTTCACGCCCGGCGAGGCGGACCAATTGCGCCGCGCGATGGCGGCCTGGAAACGCAAGGGCGGGCTCGGGCCGTTCCACGCCCGTCTGGTGGGCCGTATGGTCGAGAAGGGCTACCCGCGTGAATACGCCGAGCGCATCTTCAAGCAGATCGAAGGTTTCGGCGAATACGGCTTCCCCGAGAGCCATGCTGCGAGCTTTGCGTTGCTGGTGTACGTGAGCGCGTGGCTGAAGTGCCATCACCCCGATGCCTTCCTCGCCGCGCTGCTCAACAGCCAGCCGATGGGTTTCTATGCGCCGGCGCAGCTGACGCGCGACGCGCGCGAGCATGGCGTGCAGGTGCTGCCGGTCGACGTGCTCGCGAGCCGGTGGGACACCGTGCTCGAGCCGGTCGAGCCCGACGCGTCAACCGCGGCAGGCGGCTCGCGGCCGATGCCTCTGTGGCCGGTGCGCCTGGGCTTCGGCCGTCTGAGCGGCTTCGACGAGCCGGCGGCCGGGCGCATCGTCGCCGCGCGCGAGGCTGCGCCATTGGCGGGTGCGGAAGACCTGGCGCGCCGCGCGGCGCTCGATGCGCGTGCGCTGCAGCTGCTCGCACAGGGTGATGCGCTGCGGCCGCTGACCGGCCACCGCCATCAAGCGGCCTGGGCCACGGCCGGCGTGGACACACGCGCCACCGCGATGCTGCGGCAGACGCGCACGCACGAGCCGGCGGCCACGCTGGCGGCGCCCGAGCTGGGCGAGGAGCTGCTCGCCGACTACCGGGCCACCGGGCTGTCGCTGAAATGCCATCCGCTGGCCCTGCTGCGCGAGCGCATCGCGACGTATCGCGTGCAGCCGGCGGCCGTGCTCAACGGCTTCCGGCCGGGGCAACTGGCACGCGCGAGCGGCCTGGTCACGCACCGCCAGCGGCCCGAGACGGCCAAGGGCGTGGTGTTCGTGACGCTGGAGGACGAAACCGGTGCCGTGAACGTGATCGTCTGGCCGCAGGTGGCGCGCGCGCAGCGCCAGGCACTGCTCGGCTCGACGCTGCTCACCGTGTACGGCGTGTGGCAGCGCGAAGGCGAGGTGCGGCACCTGATCGCGCGCAAGCTGGTCGATCATTCCGCGCTGCTGCAGGGGCTGGTGGCGCGCAGCCGGAACTTCCACTAGCGTTCCGTCTGGCACGCGCTGGTGAAGAATTGTTGCCTGCACGCTCTCGGCACGCTGCCGCTGCCAAAATATGAACATGACCGCGACCAAGCAAGCCATCACCCAGGAGCTGCGCGCCTGGATCATTGCGCAGGCGCGCGCGGGCTGCCGGCCGGACGACGTGCTGCAGTCGATGCGATCGAGCGGGTGGGACGAAGAGACCGCGATGACGGCGCTCGAGACCACGCTCGAGGAATACCTGAAGGATCATGCCAAGGCCAACCAGCTGCCGCCGCCGGTGCCGGTGCCCGCGCCCGACCTGGCCGGGGCGCCCAGCATGGTGAGGGCGCTCGACCGCGACGTGCGTGTGCTGCTCACGATGACGAGCCCGCGACTGGTGGTCTTTGGCGGCCTCCTGTCGGACGAGGAATGCGAGGAGATGATCGCGCTGTCCTCACCGCGACTGGCCCGATCGGAAACCGTGCACAACGCCAGCGGGGGCAGTGAGGTGCACGACTCGCGCACGAGCGACGGCATGTTCTTCGAGCGCGGCGAGCACCCGATTTGCGCGCGCATCGAGAAGCGCATTGCGGCGCTGGTGAACTGGCCGCTCGAGAACGGCGAAGGTCTGCAGGTGCTGCGCTACCGCCCGGGCGCCGAGTACAAGGCGCACCACGACTACTTCGATCCCGCGCAGCCCGGCACGCCGACGATCCTGCAGCGCGGCGGCCAGCGCGTGGGCACGGTCGTGATGTACCTGAACACCGTGCCCAAGGGCGGCGGCACCTCGTTTCCGGACGTCGGCGTCGAAGTGGCGCCGATCCGCGGCAACGCGGTGTTCTTCAGCTACGACCGTGCGCACACCACCACGCGCACCTTGCATGCCGGCACGCCGGTGGTCGAGGGCGAGAAGTGGGTCGCCACCAAGTGGCTGCGCGAGCGCGAGTTCCGCTGATGCCACCGCTGCGGCGCTCGACAGCCCGACCCTTTCCGTAGAGTGAACAGGCCCTGGTTCAGCGCGCGATGCCGGGCGAAGGCACGGGGCGCAGCGCCGCGAACGGGCGCATGCGTTCGATCAGCTCCCACTTGCGCTCGTCCCAGGTCTGCGGGCCTTCGAGTGGCCAGCGTGCGATGACGGCGTCGAGCTCCTGGCGCGCGAGCCGCAGGAACCCGGGCGTCTGCTGGCGCAGGATCCACAAGCCCTGACACAGCCGCCGCGGCAGCGTGGCCACCGTCGCCGGCGCCCAGTAGATGCAGCGTCGCGCGCGCCAGAACGCCTGGCGCTCGAAATGCAGGCGGTTGGCGATGCCGCACTCCGGCGGCAATAGCAGGTCGTGCGTGCGCGTGCGCAGCACCACGAACGACAGGTCGCCCGGCGTCGCGCCGCGTTCGGCGTAGACAACGATCGCGAGTTCGATGTCGGCAGCAGACACCCGATCGATCTCGTCGCCGTCACGTTCGACGACCAGATCCATCGCTTGCCACCGCGTATGCCAGACCGGCTTCATGCGTCCGACGGTAGGCGGAAAAGCGCGGTTACGCTGTGACGAGCAGCGTCCAAGCGCAACCGGAGGTTCACAGCGTGAAGAGTGCACCGTGCGCCGGCACGCGCACGCGCCAGCGCAGTTCGTCCTGGATGCGCAGGCGCAGCGTGTCGGCGGCGTCGGGTTCGCCGTGCACGACGAAGGTCTGCGCCGGCGGTCGACGCAAGGCGCGCAGCCAGTCGAGGACTTCGTCGGCATCGGCGTGCCCCGAGAGCCCTTCCAGCGTGCTGACCTCCGCACGCACCGGCACGTATTCGCCGTGGATCTTCACCTCGCTGGCGCCGGCCACCAGGTGCGCGCCGCGACTGCCGCCGACCTGGAAGCCGGCAAACACGATGTGATGCTGCGGGTGCGGTGCCATCGCCTTCAGGTGATGCAGCACGCGCCCGCCGGTGGCCATGCCACTGGCCGAGATGATCACGCAGGGATAGCGCGAGCGCGACAGGCGCATCGACTGCGCACCGGTGGTCACCAGCGTCACGCCGTCGGTCAGGCGCTCGATCTCTGCCGCGCTCACACGCAGCAGCCGGCGGAACTGCCGGTACAACGACGTCGCCTCGATGGCCATCGGGCTGTCGAGAAAGATCGGCAACTTGCCCGGGATCTGGCCGCTCGCCTTCAGGCGCTGCAGCAACAGCAGCAGGGCCTGTGCGCGACCCACCGCAAAGGCCGGCATCAGCACCGATCCGCCGCGCCGAACGGTCTCGCACACCACTTCAGCGAGCAGCGGCGCCGGGTCGTCCACCGGATGTCGACGATTGCCGTAGGTGCTCTCGACGATCATCGTGTCGGCGGCCTGCAGGGTCTGGGGTGGCGGCATCAGCAGGTCGTGTCGGCGCCCCAGGTCGCCGGAGAACACCAGCGTGTGTCGCCGTTCGCTCAGCGTGACCGCGCAGGCACCGAGCAGATGCCCCACCGGCGTGAAGCTCAGGCTCAGCTCGCCGAGCGAGGCCTCTCTGCCCGGCGACAGCGGCCGGAAGCGCGACATCGTGCGATGCACGTCGGCACGCGTGTACAGCGGCAGAGCTTTCTCGTGGCGCGACGTGTGGTAGCGGTTGGCGCGGCGCGCGTCTTCCTCCTGCAGATAGGCGGCATCGAGCAGCAGCACCTCGGCCAGCGCGCGTGTGGCCGGCGTGGCGTAGACCGGTCCGGCAAAGCCCGAGCGCACCAGCACCGGCAGCCAGCCGCTGTGGTCGAGGTGCGCATGGCTGAGCACCACGGCGTCGATGGCTCGCGGTTCCACCGCCAGCGCCTGCCAGTTGCGCTCGCGAAAGACCTTGAAGCCCTGAAACATGCCGCAGTCGAGCAGCACGCGTTGCCCGCCCGCATGGACCAGGTGCTTCGAACCGGTGACCGTGTCGGCAGCGCCGAGGAACTGGACCTGCATCGTCTGCCGTTCAGCCTTCGCGTCCGAGCTTGTGCAGCGCGGCCGAATCGAATCGCCAGACGCCGGCCTCGCCGCGCAGCATGGCATGCACCAGCGCGCGTGCCACCGTCCGCGCGTCGATCGGCCGGATCGACTGCGGGATCAGGCCGCCGAGCGGTCCGGTCAGGCGCGCGGCCCAACGCTCGGCCGGCCGCAGCGGCTGGCCGATGGCATCGCGGTCGCCGAGCAGCAGCGAGGGCCGCACGATGATCACGCTGTCGAAGCCCAGCGTGGCCACCGCGGCTTCCATCTCGCCTTTCACGCGGTTGTAGAACACACCCGAGTTCGGGTTGGCCCCCAGCGCGGAGACCACGCCGAATCGAGTGGCGCCGGCCGCCCGAGCCGCCCTCGCGTACGCCAGCACGGCGTCGAAGTCGACCGCCCGGAACGCCTGCTGCGAGCCGGCCGCCTTGATCGTCGTGCCGAGGCAGCAGTAGGCGTCGTCGGCTTCGGGCAGCGCCGGCCATTGCGCGAAGTCGACGGTCAGCTGCGTCAGGCCGGCATAGGCCGCAAGCGCCGGCACCCGCCGGCGCACCAGTGCGGTGACCGTGCCGACGCTGCGCTCGGCGACCAGCGATTCCAGCAAGGCCCGGCCAACGAGCCCGGTGGCGCCGGCGACGAGTGCGTTGCGCCGGCGCGGAGGGATGGCAAAGCCGGTGGGGGCCATGACCGCATTCTCGTCGCGCCGCAATGCGCGACCCCTGGCATCCGTCAACCCCGGTTCGTTCCCCGCACTTACCGCAGCTTGTGAGCGCCGGCGGGTCTGCCTAGACTGCCTCACCATGCAAGCGGCACAAAACGAGCGAATCACCCGCATCGGACCGGGCACAGCCTGCGGTGCGCTGATGCGGCACTATTGGCAACCGGCCGCGCTGGTCGACGAGTTCGACCCGCGCATCGATCCGAAGATGCAGCACCGGCCGGTCAAGGCGGTGCGGCTGCTCGGCCAGGACTTCGTGCTGTTCCGCGATGCGGCCGGCCGCTGGGGTCTGCTCGACCGGGATTGTCCGCACCGCGGTGCCGACCTGTCCTTCGGCCGCCACGAAGGCGACGGCCTGCGCTGCCCGTTCCACGGCTGGAAGTTCGATGTCGAGGGGCGCTGCCTGGACACACCCGCCGAGCCGATGGGCTCCACGCTGTGCCAGCGTATTCGTCAACGCCGCTACCCGGTGATCGAACGCTCCGGCGTGGTCTTCGCCTGGCTGGGCCCCGAAGGCTCCGAGCCGCCGGCGCTGCCGGCGCTCGACTGCTTCACCGCCCCGGCCAGCCACAGCTTTGCCTTCAAGGGCCTGTGGCAGTGCAACTGGCTGCAGGCCTTCGAGGTGGGCATCGACCCCTGCCACACCTCGTTCCTGCACCGCTTCGAGCGCGACGAGGACGGCGCCGACACCGCCAGGGCCTACGGCCGGCAGTTCCGCGCGCCGAGCGTGGGCGACGTCGACGGCGAGCGCTGGCCGATGACCCGCGTGATGCGCGAGGTGTGTTCGCCGGAGATCCGGCACGAGGCGGTGCGGCCGGGCCACACCCGGATCACCACGCTGCGACTGATCAACGAGCGGCTCACGCATGTGCGCGTCACACACGCCCTGTTCCCGTACACCTTCGTGATCCCGCTGTCGCCGACGATGACGATCACGCAGATGCACGTGCCGATCGACGACACGCACACCTACTGGTACAGCTTCTTCACCAGCTTCGCCGGGCCGGTGGACAAGGACACGATGCGCGCGCAGCGTGCGGTCACGATGACGATGCCCGAGTACATCCCGAAGAAGGGCCGGCACAACGACTGGGGTTTCGACCCCGAGGACCAGCGCACGCGCACCTTCCTCGGCATGGGCGAGGACGACATCAACCTGCACGACCAGTGGGCCGTCGAGAGCATGGGCGCGATCCAGGATCGCACGCGCGAGCATCTCGGCACCAGCGACAAGGTCATCATGGCCCACCGCCGTACGCTCCTGCAGGCCATCGATGCGGTGGAGGCCGGCGGCACGCCGCCGATGGCCCTCACCGCGCAGGAAGCCGGCACCATCAACGGGCCCGACACCATCGACTGCATCGCACCGGCCGATCGCTGGGAGACCTACTGGCAGGAGCAGGTGCGCGCCAAGCGCGCCGGCGCGCCCTGGCTGGCGGGCGACGCGCAACCGTCGGTCGCCGAGACCCGCGGATGACTTCGTTTGCCGAGGCCTGCGGCGTGCACGACGCGCCGCGCGCGCGCGCGTGCGAGCGATTGCTGGCGCGCGTCGCCGCCGAAGGCATCGAACGCGTGCGCATCGGCTGGTGCGACCTGCACGGCGTGTTGCGCGGCAAGACGCTGATGGTCGATGCGCTGCCGGGCGCGCTGGCCAGCGGCATCACGCTCGTCAGCACCGTGATGCTGAAGGACACCTCGGACCGCACCGCGTTCAAGGTGTTCGACGGCTCGCTGCCCACGCAGATGCCGGGCTTCGGTTTCGCGAACAACCTGGTGCTGCTGCCGGACCCCGAGAGCTTTCGGGTGCTGCCCTGGGCGCCGCGCACCGGCTGGCTGCGCGCGCAACCCTGGTTCGACGACGCCACGCCGGTGGCCATCGACACCCGCCGCGTGCTGCAGGCGGCGGTTCAGCGGCTGGCGACGCAGGGGCTCGCGTTGCGTTGCGGGCTCGAGGTCGAGTTCCACATCTACCGCATCGACGACCCGCGGCTCGATCCGCAACAGGCCGCCTGGCCTGGCGAGCCGCCGGCGGTCTCGATGATCCATCCCGGCTACAACCTGCTGGCCGAAGCTTGGGCCGACCTGGCCGACGAGGCGCTGGCGATCGTGCAGCGCACGGCGCAGGGTCTGCAGTTGCCGCTGCGTTCGCTGGAAGTCGAGTTGGGCCCCAGCCAGGTGGAGGCGGTGTTCGACGTCACCGATGCGCTCAGCGCGGCCGACCAGATGGTGCTGTTCCGCAACGGCGTGCGCCAGGCGCTGCGCCGCTCCGGCTACCACGCGAGCTTCGTGTGCCGGCCGCCGTTTCCGAACGTGATGGCCAGCGGATGGCATCTGCACCAGTCGCTGGTCGACCTGGCGGGTGGCGACAACCGCATGCGCCGCGACACGCCGGCGCCGGGCAGCACCGATCGCGACGCCGCTCGCACGCTGTCGCCGCTGGGCGAGCACTACCTCGCGGGTCTGCTGGCACATGCACGCGGCATGGCCGTCTTCTGCACACCGACGATCAATGGCTTCGGCCGCTTCCGTCCGAATGCACTGGCGCCGATGTCGGTGCTCTGGGGGCGCGACAACCGGGGTGCGATGCTGCGTGTGCTGGGTCGCTGCGGCGATGCGGCCACGCGCATCGAGAACCGCATCGGCGAGCCGATGGCCAACCCCTACCTCTACATCGCGTCGCAGATCCACGCCGGGCTCGACGGCGTGCAGCGCCGTCTCGCGGCGCCGCCGGCCACCGATGCGCCGTATGCGGGCACGGCCACCGCGTTGCCGACCAGCCTGGAAGAGGCGCTCGAGGCGCTGGCTGCCGACGACCACCTGCGCGCCGCATTCGGCGAGCCGATGGTCCGCTGCCTGGACCGCGTGAAGCGTTCCGAATGCGAACGCCACGCGCAGGCCGAGGACAAGGACGAGTGGCAGCGCCGCGAGTACTTCAGCCGCTTCTGATGCGATCGTGCCCGCCATGATCCGCGTGCACCTGATCGAGGCCGACGGCCGGCGCCGCACCGTGGAAGGCCGGCCCGGCCGCAGCCTGATGCGCACGGCGGTCGATGCCGGTGTCGACGGCATCGCGGCCGACTGCGGCGGCTGCCTGACCTGTGCCACCTGCCATGTGATCATCGATGGCGCCTGGGCGGAGAGGCTGCCGCCACCCACAGCCGACGAGCTGGCGATGCTGGAGATGACGGCGGCCCCGCGCATGCCGACGAGCCGGCTCAGCTGCCAGCTGGTGCTCGATGCCGAGTTGGACGGACTCGTGGTCCAATTGCCGGCCACACAATATTGAGCATCGAAGCGGGCCGTCGGGGACGGCGCGTCACGCAGAGGGGACGAGGGTGCGCTTGTTGGAACGACTGGCCAAGCTGTGTGCGGTGGCCGCCGGCGTGCTGCTGACGGCGATCACGCTGATGACCTGCGTGAGCCTGATCGGCCGCAACACCACCGGCTGGACGATCGTCGGCGATTTCGAGCTCACCGGCGCTGCGGCCGGCGCCGCGGTGGCGCTGTTTCTGCCCTGGTGCCAGATGCGCCGCGGCAACGTCATCGTCGACTTCTTCACCAGCCGTGCCGGTGAGCGCACCCATGCGATGCTCGACCGGCTGGGCGCGCTGCTGTATGCGCTGGTGCTCGGGTTGATGGCCTGGCGCACCGCGCTGGGCGGCCTGAATGCCTGGAACTCGAAGTCGGGCACGATGATGATCGGCTTTCCCGAATGGATCATCTATTCGGCGATGGTCCCGCCGCTGCTGCTGTGCGCCGTGATCGGCCTGGTCCAGGCCTGGCGCGGATTCGGATCGCGGGTGCTCGCATGACGCCCCTGGCGCTGACGCTGCTGATCTTCGCGATCATGCTCGTGCTGATGGCGATCCGCACGCCGATCGCGGTGGCGATGTTCGTGGCCGGCGCGGTCGGCTACGTCACGCAGGCGGGATGGCTGCCGCTGGCCAACTTCCTGAACGCGCAGGCCTTTGCCCGATTCGCGAGCTACGACCTCAGCGTGATTCCGCTGTTCATCCTGATGGGCAACTTCGCGACGCAGGGCGGCATCTCGCGTGCGCTGTTCGAGTTCGCGAGCGTGGTGATGGCCCGGTTTCGCGGGGGCTTGGCGATGGCGGCCGTGCTGGCCTGTGCAGCGTTCGGCGCGATCTGCGGCTCCTCGGTGGCCACGGCGGCCACGATCACGCAGGTGGCGCTGCCCGAGATGCGACGCCACGGCTACTCCGGGCGCCTGGCCACCGGCACGCTGGCTGCCGGCGGCACGCTGGGCATCCTGATTCCGCCATCGGTGCCCCTTGTAATCTACGCGATCCTCGCCGAGCAGAACATCGCCAAGCTGTTCGCCGCCGCGATGATCCCCGGCGTCATCGCGATGATCGGCTACATGATCGCCATTGCGATCTACGTGCGTCTGGTGCCCGGCCACGCGCCCGAGCACGACGAGGCGCCCCGACTGACCTGGGCCGCGCTGACGGGTGTGGCACCGATCGCGGCGATCTTCCTGATCGTCTTCGGCGGCATCTACACCGGCAAGTTCACGCCCACCGAAGGTGCGGCCGTGGGCGCGGCAGCCACGTTCCTGGCTGCGCTGCTCAAGCGCGAGATCGACTGGCGCAAGTTCAAGCAGTGCTTCTACGCCACCGCCGAATCGTCGGCGATGATCTTCCTGATCTTTCTCGGCGCCGACGTGATGAACGCGGCGCTCGCGCTGACGCAGGTGCCGGCGCAACTGGCCGCGGTCGTCGGCGGCTGGGGCCTGCCGCCGGTGGCGGTCGTCGGTGCGATCCTGCTCTTCTACGTGGTGCTGGGCGCCGTGATGGACGAGCTGTCGATGATCCTGCTCACGATTCCGATCTTCTTCCCGATGATCATGGGCCTGGAATTCGGAATGCCCAAGGAAAGCGTCGCAATCTGGTTCGGCATCATGGTGTTGATGACGGTGGGCTTCGGGCTGCTGGCGCCGCCGGTCGGCCTCAATGTCTACATCGTCAACGGCATGGCGCGCGACGTGCCGATCGGCGAGAGCTATCGCGGCGTGATGCCCTTTCTGGTGAGCGACACGCTGCGCACGCTGCTGCTGCTGTTCTTCCCGGCGATCTCGCTGTGGCTGGTGAAATTCCTGAAGTGACGCGGTGCACCGGGGGGTCGCGTTGCGCGTTGCGCTTGTCGAGGTGACCCGGGAGGATCTAGGGGGAAACGCGAGCCCCCGGGGCCTGCGGGTTGGTTAAGTTCCAGGTATTCGAACCGTTCGACAAGGAGACCCGATCGATGAAACGCCGTACCCTGATCCAGGGCGCCGCCGCCGCGGCGCTCGGTGCGCCGGCCCTGCAGGGCCTTGCGCAGCAATCGGTGACGCTGAAGTTCCACACCTTCATGGCGCCGCAGAGCCTGGTCTGGCTGACCATGCACAAGGCCTGGATGGAGAAGGTCGAGAAGGAATCCGGTGGCCGCATCAAGTTCGAGGCCTATCCCGCGATGCAGCTCGGCGGCACGCCGGTGCAGCTGTACGACCAGGCGCGCGACGGCGTGGTCGACATCGTGTGGACGCTGCCGGGCAACACGGCGGGCCGCTTCCCGCG
>JAEUPI010000213.1 GCA_016790175.1 Burkholderiaceae bacterium
GGTGCCCAGCACCTCGAACCCCTCAGGGTTGCAGCAGCCGCCTGGAGCGACGCGGCCCGGCACATAGAACGTGCCCCGGATGCCGTGTTTGTGCAGCAGGTCGGCGAGGCGCATATCCAAGGGGTGGCCGTCGTCCCAGGAAGTCGTGAACAACACCGGTTTGCCCATTCGCCCGCCCTTTCGTTGCGGGCCGGAGCATAGGAAATGCAAGTCACCCCTGCAAGGCCCCCGAGAAGCTGCGGGACGCGCCCGCAAGGGCTCGAGGGTCGCCGTCGATGTCGAATTCCGCCACACTCGTTCGTCGACGAGATGCCGGCATCGAGAGTCCAGCGCAACTGCAGCAGGAGCCCCACCATGTCCACCACCTGGGCCGCCAACGGCGCGCCGGTTACCTACCACCAGTGAGCAGCCACCGTGATCAAGCGTCCGCCCGCCACTCCATCGGCCCGCAAGCCTGCCTCGCGCAAAGCGAGCCCAGCACCCACGCGCCTGGTGCTGCTAATAGCCACGCGCAAGGGCGCCTGGCTGTTCCACGGCGATGCGCGGCGCAAGACCTGGGTGGCGGACGGCCCGCACTTCCTGGGCCACAACATCAGCCACGTGCAGCTCGACCCGCGCGACGGCCGCACGCTGCTGGCCGCGGCCAAGACGGGCCATCTCGGCCCGACGATCTTTCGCTCCACCGACTGGGGCCGCAGCTGGAAGGAGGCCAGGCAGCCGCCCGCCTTCGCGCAGGGCGCCGGCGGCCTGCCGGCGCGGTCGGTCGACCACACGTTCTGGCTCACGCCCGGCCATGCCAGCGAGCGCGACAGCTGGTATGCCGGCACCTCGCCGCAGGGCCTGTTCCGCTCGGAAGACGGCGGCATCACCTGGGCACCGCTGCCGGCGGTGAACGACGATGCGCGTTTTCGCGAGTGGATGGGCACGGTGCAGGACGGCACGCCCGACGGGCCGAAGCTGCACTCGATCATCGTCGACCCGCGTGATCCGCTGCATCTGGTCTTCGGCATGTCGGGCGGCGGCGTGCACGAATCGCGCGACGGCGGCCGCAGCTGGGCACCGCTGATCCAGGGCCTGGAGGTGGTGGAAGGTTTCGATGCCGCCAACGTGAGCTTCCACGACCCGCATTGCGTGCGCCTGTGCCCGAGCAACCCGGACCGGCTGTACCAGCAGAACCACTGCGGCGTCTACCGCATCGATCGATCGGGCGGCGCCGCGACCGACACCTGGCAACGCATCGGCCGCAGGATGCCCAAGCGCGTGGGCGACATCGGATTCCCGATGGTGGTGCATCCGCGCGATGCCGACACGGCGTGGGTGTTCCCGATGGACGGCACCACCGTGTGGCCGCGCACCAGCCCCGAGGGCAGCCCGGCGGCCTACGTGACGCGCAACGCCGGCCGCACCTGGCAGCGGCTCGACCGCGGCCTGCCCGAGAGCCAGGCCTGGTGGACGCTGAAGCGCCAGGCCATGACGGTGGACGCACAGGCCTCACCGGCGCTGTACCTGGGCACCACCAGCGGCGAGCTGTGGATCGGGCACGACGAGGGCGCGCGCTGGTCGAACATCGCGCGGCACCTGCCGGAGATCTACGCGGTGGAAGTGGCCGAGCGCGCATGACATTCAGCAGCGCAGCCGCTGAATCGAGGCCGGGCCGATGAAGGTGCTGATCCCGGGTGCGCTGACCTCGTACACCGGCGAAACGCAGATCGAGGCCGCCGGCCAGACACTCGACGAGCTGTTCGCCGACCTCGACCGCCGCTACCCGGGCCTGCGTTTTCGCGTGGTCGACGAGCAGAACCGGCTGCGGCCGAACATGCGCGTGTTCGTCAACGGCATCGGCGTGCGCGAGATGCAGCACGTGTTGAAGCCGGAGGATTTCGTGGCTGTGGTGCTGGCGCTCAGCGGTGGTTGAGGATGGGTCCGAGCGAGGCCCGCAGCCCCGCGGAGTCGAACACGCGCACTAGTGGGCCATGTTTGGCGGCCACTGCGGTCCGTTTGTAATTCGTTTGCGATACAGTTGCGGTCCATGAAGCCCGCCACGATTCCTCCCGTGCGTGTCTCGGCCAAGTTCCGCGCCGAATTGGACAAGGCGCTGGAAAAGGGCGAGACACTTGCCGCGCTGGTCGAAAAGGCCGTCAGCACCGAAGTGCTGCGGCGCAAATCGCAGGCCGAGTTCGTGCGGCGCGGGCTCGCTGCCATCGCCCGAACCCAGCAAGCCGGAAATGGCATTCCCGCCGATGCCGTGATCGCCAAGTTGGAAGCCCGGTTGACTGCGGCTCGCCGGACCCTTGCCCGCAAGGCGACTCGGCAAGCGACCAGGCAGGAATGACGGGCCGCTTCAAGGTCGTCTTCAGTGAAGAGGCCGAGGAAGACCTGCTCAGGCTGTTCGACTTCGCGCTGAAGCGAGAGCTGGAGAGCGCAGCGGCAGACCTGACCATTCCGGAGTGTGCCGTCGAAGCCATCCGCACCGGCTGCAGCTTCCTCGCTCACAGCCCGTTCAGTTGCCGCAAGGCGCCGCCGGGCGACAACGCCTTCGTGCGCGAACTGCTGATCTCGTTCGGCACAAGCGGATATGTCGCGCTGTTCGAGATCGTCGATTCGACGACGGTCATCGTTGGCGCAGTCAGGCACCAACGCGAGGATGACTATCGCTGAGTGTTGGACGGGCCCCGAAGGCGACGCGGGCGACCGGTTCCCCGCATTCCCGCCCGCCCCGCCCGCCGCTACATTGCGGCCGATGCATTCGCTCCCATCCTCCTCGCACCGCACCCGCGCAACGCCATGGCCGAACCGCTGCTGAAGCGGCAGATCCGCGCGCTGCCGGTCGTGCCCTACGAGGCGCTGCGCGAGCAGCTGCACACCGGCGACCTGGTGTTCTGCTCGGGCTCGTATCTGTTCTCGCGCGCGATCCAGCGCCTCACGCGCTCGGTGTGGAGCCACGTGGGCATCGTCTACCGAGATGAGGCGCTGCAGCGCCTGTTCGTGCTCGAGAGCGAAACCGGCATCGGCGTGCGGCTGGCGCCGGTGTCGAAGTACCTGAAGGACTACCACGGCCGGCGCCGGCCCTACCGCGGGCAGATCGTGGTCGCGCGTGTGCAGCCCGAGGTGGACCGCGAGCGGGTGCACCGGGCCATCAGCTTCGGCATGGACGAGCTGACCAAGCCCTACGACAACTCCGAGATCCTGCGCATCATGATGCGCATCCTGTTCCGCGTGAGCCGGCGCACGCGCGACCGCAAGTACATCTGCTCCGAGCTGGTCTACGAGTGCTTTCGCCAGGCCGGCGTGAGCTTCAAGCTGGCCGACCGCTTCGTGAGCCCCGACGACATCTGGCGCGACGCGCAGGTGGTGCCGGTGCAGCGCATCCTCTAGCGGATCGGGCGATGAACCAACGGCACGTCACCTTGCGCCAGTTCCGCTACTTCATCGCGGTGGCCGAGAGCGGCTCGGTGGCTGCGGCCTCGCGCATGCTCAACATTGCGCAGAGCGCACTCACGAAGAGCCTGCTCGAGCTGGAGGGCGAGCTGGGCAGCAGCCTGTTCAACCGCAGCCCGCGCGGCATGCAGCTCACGCCGCAGGGCCACCGCTTTCTGGCCGGCGCGCGCAAGGTGATCGGCAGCGTGGCCGACGCGCTGCGCGTGAACGGCGCCGATGTGGCGCCGGCGCTCGCCGGCGTGCTCACGGTCGGCGTGACGCCTCTGGTGGCCGGCTACTACTTGAGCGAACTCCTCAGCCGCTTCCGGCGCAACCATCCGGCGGTGGAGGTGTTCGTCACCGAAGACACGCCGCGCTTCCTCGAGCATCTGCTCATCAACGGCGAGGTCGACGTGGCGATCATGGTCAGCAACGCCCTGTCGGAGCCGCAGGCCATGGTGGCCGAGACGCTCACGCGCAGCCCGAGCCGCGTGTGGCTCAGCGCCAATCATCCGCTGACAGCGCAGGATGAGGTCACGCTCGCCGACTGCGCGCGGCACGACCAGATCGTGCTCGAGGCCGACCGCATCGACGACGTGATGCGCGCCGTGTGGGCCCGCCACGGCCTGAAGCCGCGCACGATCCTGCGCACCTCGTCGCTCGAGGCGGTGCGCTCGCTGGTGGGCGCCGGCGCCGGTATCGCGGTGCTGCCGGATTTCCTCTACCGGCCGTGGACGCTCGACGCCGAACATGTGGACGTGCGCCGCCTGCGCGACGAGGTGCCGACGATCGACGTCGGCCTGGTCTGGCGCCGCGGCTCGCAGCTGAAGCCGGTGGCCGCCGAGTTCATCGAGCTGGCGCGCGAGCAATCGCGCCAGCGGCGCAGCTGAACCCCGATTCACCTGGAGGACCCACGATGGCCACGATGCAGCCGCCCGCCGACCCCGAGGCCGACCCGCGCGTGAAGGCGGTGTTCGACGACATCCGCGCCACGCGCAAGACCGATTTCATCAACAACCTGTGGCGCGTGCTGGCCTTCGATGCGGCGCTGCTCGAATCGACCTGGGCCGAGGTGAAGCGCGTGATGGCCGCGCCGGGCACGCTCGACCCGCTGACCAAGGAGATGGTCTACCTCGCCGTGTCGGTGGCCAACAGCTGCAGCTACTGCGTGCATTCGCACACCGCTGCCGCAAAGGCCAAGGGCATGACGCCGGCCCAGCATGCCGAGCTGATGGCGGTGATCGCGCTGGCCGCAAAGACCAATCATCTGGTCACCGCGCTGCAAGTGCCGGTCGATCCGGCCTTCGACGTGCGGGCTTGAGTGGCCAGGGCCAACCGGGGCCATGAACCGCGCGGCGCCGCGGTGCAACTCAGGCATCAGCCCACAAGCCCACCCGCCGCGCCGCCATGTCCACTTCGACCCTATCCGCACGCCAGCCGCGCATCGCGCCGGCCCAAGTCGCCCCGGCCGGCCTGGCCATTCCCCCGGGGCACGTGGGTCCGATCTCGCTGCCCGGCTCCGGCCGCATGGTGTGGTGGACCGGGCGTGTGGCGATCGGCCTGCGCCACGAGGCCCATCGCGGCGTACGGCAGCCGATGTCGGCGTCGGCCGCGTGGCTGCAAGCGCTGCTGCTCGACGGCCCCCGCCCAAGCACGCTGGCCGGTTGATCGGCCCGGCGCCGACCCGTCTCGGGCGTCGTCGCGTATTTGTGCCCGCTCAGCGCCGCTCGGGCAGCTCGAGCGCACGCAGCGTCGCCGGATCGAGCTGGCCCGTCGGTGCGAGGCCGTTCTTGCGCTGAAAGCCGCGCAACGCGGCCTGCGTGCGTGGCCCCAGAATGCCGTCGATCCGCCCGGGCTCGAAGCCCTGGCGATCGAGCAACTCCTGCGCGCTGCGCACGGTGGAATCGCTGAGGCAGACGCTCAGCGCCGGTTCGCCCTTCACCCACGCCTCGACCTCCGCGACGTTG
>JAEUPI010000249.1 GCA_016790175.1 Burkholderiaceae bacterium
CGCGCCAGACGCCGTCGGACGACAACCTGCGACTGCGCACCCAGTACGCGCAGTCTTGGACTTCGGCCGAGACGCGTGCCTACCTGGATGCGTTGAAGACGCGCTACAAGGCCGAAGTGAAGCCGACGGCGGCGTCCGAAACCGCGCGCTGAAGCCGACGCTGCCCGGGGGATGCGGCCGCTATAATCGCGCCCTCCCACGGTGGCTGTAGCTCAGTTGGTAGAGTCCCAGATTGTGATTCTGGTTGTCGTGGGTTCGAGTCCCATCAGCCACCCCACCATTCAAGTCTGTCGGCGCGACGCCTAACGCTCCTGCCGTTCGCCGAGTTCCGGCACCTTG
This sequence comes from Burkholderiaceae bacterium, assembly GCA_016790175.1. Lineage (GTDB taxonomy): Bacteria > Pseudomonadota > Gammaproteobacteria > Burkholderiales > Burkholderiaceae_C > JAEUPI01. The sequence goes on from JAEUPI010000249.1 coordinate 340, forward strand.
ATCTCGCAAAGCACGCCGCGCGGCGTGTTCTCGCTCCACCGTACCTCGCCGCCGAGCAGCTTCACGCGCTTGCGGATGCCGCCCAGCCCCAGGCCGTGCGACCAGCGCTGCGGATCGCGTCCGACGCCATCGTCGCTCACGCGCAACGTGAAGCGGCCGCGTTCGAGCTGACCGGCGACGTCCACCCGGGCCGCCTGGGCATGTCCGATGACGTTGTTGATCAGCTCGCGCAGCATTCGCGTGATGGCCGACCATTGCACGACCGAGAGGTTCACGTCGCGGTCGATGTCGAAGCTCCAGTGCAGCTCGCAGTGGGCCGCATGCAGGCGCTGCGCCACGTCGGCCTTCCATTCGGCACTGGCCTCCGACAGCCGATGCGACGACGCCGCCAGGCCGCGCGTGAGCGTCTTCAGATCCTGCAGCGTGTGGCGGACGTAGTCCTCCATCTCGGGGCTCTGGGCCTTGTACATCAGCGTCAGGAGCCGCGCGCCGATGTCGTCGTGAAGGTCCTGTGCGATGCGCGCCCGCTCTTCGTTGCGCCCCTGTTCCACCGCGCGGTCGAAGGCCACGGCACGCGCCAGCTGTTCGAGCAGGCGGTCGGTGAGCCGTGCGTCGTCGCGGTTGAAGAGGCGGCGGCCGCGCTGTGCGAAGCGCAGGACGAGTGAGCCGCGTTCCTCGGCCGGGCCTTCGATGCCGGGCAGCTGCGGCACCGGTACCAGCAACGTGGCGCCGTCGCCGACCACGCGGCTGCCGGGCAGGCGCCGTGCACTGGGCGTGATTTCGAGCGGCTCGAACAGGTCGCCCAGCAGGCGCGACAGCTGATCGACGCCATTGGCGCCCGGGGCCTCGAGTTCGCGCGCCACGCGGTAGAGGCTCTCGAACATGCGCTCGGTGGTCTGCATGTTGGAGCCGGTGATCTGGTGCATCACCCATTGCCGCGCGCCGACGTAGACGCTGACGGCGATGAACAGCGCCAGCGTCAGCGACGTGAAGTGCCCGAGCGCGAACACGGCCACGAACAGCAGATCGAGCGAGGTCACGACGGCGCCCACACCGGCCAGCAACGTGAACTCGCGCAGGACATGCTGCGTGCGTGACGACAGGAACGGCACCAGCATCACCACCGAGGCAAAGAAGACGTACCAGACGACTGGTCCGATCCGCGCGAAGGTCTGCTGGATGCCGGGCTCGCGGCCGGCCACGGTCACGGCAGCTGTCAGCAGCAACAGTGTGCCGGCGATCAGGAACCCCATACGCAGCAGGATCAGCGTGAAGGGGTGTGGCTCCATCCGGTACGACCAACGAAGCACGAGCAGGGTCGCCGCGCCGTAGGCCATCAGCAGCGCCTGGGTCCACCACCACAGGCCATGCAGTCGGCCGGACGCGGCCAGCAGCACGAAGGCCAGCGCCAGCGCCCAGCTGCCGCCGGCGATCCATTGCCGATTCGGTACGGGCTGCGGATGAACCGTGAACGAATGCAGCATCGCGGCGCAGGTCACCACGTCCAGCATCGGACGCACCAGGCCATTGATTTCGCCGAGCGGAGACGGGAGGCCGAATCCCTGCATCGACTCCAGTGCGATCAGCAGCAGATTGGCGGCCTGGCTGACGGCGATGACACCGTAGGCGAGGTTGGCCTCGTTGGGTCGCACGGTGACGACGATGGCGCCGACCAGGTACAGCACCAGTGCCAGCGACGTGAGCAGCCAGAACGCCATGCCGAGTCCGGCATAGCCCCGGGGCGACGGCTTGACGTCGATCGGCGCATTGCCGTCGAAATGCAGTCGCGCCATGGGCTGCGACAGCGCGGACTCGAGTTGTGCCTCGTGCGCGATCTGTTGGGTGCGCTCCTCGTCGCTGACGATCCAGCGCAGGGAAGGGCGCACGGCGAGCATTTCGGCCGGGAGCATCTGGCCGTTGGCCGATTCCAGACCGCGCAGGTACTGGCCCGCGCGCAACTTCAGCAGCGGGTCGCTCGCCGTCAGCAACTCGATCTGGCCGGTCGACGTCTCGCGCCACTCGATGTCGATGTACGGGGTGGTGGCGAGCCAGCGAAGCAGCGCGAACAGGCCCACGCAGCCCAGCAGGGCCAGGGCCATGAGCGCGCGCCGCCGCAGGGCCAGCCAGCGCACGCCAGCCAGGCCGCTGCGCGTGTTGTCCGCCCCCCGAAGTACACCGTCGTCAGTGCCGAAGCGTCCGTCCAGGGCCGTGCCGGCATCGAAGCCCGATGCCGGGCCTGTGTCGTCGCGCGATTGCGCCGGAGACGTCAGTCCCGGCCGCGGGACCGCCGACACGTCACACCAGCCCTTGCTTGGTGGCCAGCACCGCAGCCTCGGCGCGGCTCGAGACGTTGAGCTTCTTGTAGATGGACTTGATGTGGTCATTGACGGTGAACCACTTGATGCCCATCAAGCTCGCGATCTCCTTGATCGTGAAGCCCTTGCTCAAATAGGTGAGCACCTCGCTCTCGCGCGGCGTCAGGCGCTCATGGTCGGCAGGCTTTTCGATCGGTACCGGCCGGCTCGAACCGAACTCGGTGCTGCGGTTGAGCGTCGCATCGGCTGCGCGCGCATCGACGGGTGAACCGCTGCGGAAGTGCGTCAGCAGGCGCCGGGCGATCGCGGGCGACAGCGGGGGTTGGCCGCGCACGATCTTCTGCAGTTCCTCGACCAGCACCTCGAAACGGTCTTCCTTGAGCAGGTAGCCGTCGGCGCCGCGCTGCAACGCGGGAAACAGGTGATCGTCGTCCGAGTACAACGTCGTGACGATCTTCGTGGCCGGATACTGCGACAGTTCGGCGAGCAGTTCCATGCCATTGCCGTCGGGCAGCTCGAGATCCACCAGGATCAGCTTGAACGGGTCGACCCCGTGCAACCCTTGGGCGCCGCCGGTGAGGTTGATCTGGCGGCGTGCGCTCTCGAGGTCGCCGGCCTCGGTGATGGCGAGCGCGTCGCTGAAGCTTTCGCGCACCACGCGGCACAGGAAACTCCGCGCCACCGGGTTGTCTTCGAGGATCAGGACCTTGACGGCCATCGGTGCACTCCGTGGGAGCCGGATCGTAGCGCAGAAGCCTGTTGCGGCCCACCTCCGAAAGAGGGCCTCGCGGTGGCGCGACGCATCGGTCCGCAACGAGGTGTCACGGGCACTGCCTACAATCCGCGCTCGCATGCGCATCCTGATCGCCAATGACGACGGCTACCTGGCACCGGGGCTCGCGGCGCTCGTGCGGGCCTGCGGCGATCTCGCCGAGATCGACGTCATTGCGCCCGAGAGCAATGCGAGCGGCACCTCGAACTCGCTCACGCTGAACCGCCCGCTCAACGTGTTCGATGCCAGCGGCGAGGCGCAGCGCGGTTTTCGCGTCGTCAACGGCACGCCGTCGGACTGCGTCCACGTGGCGTTGACCGGCCTGTTGCCGCAGCGACCCGATCTGGTGGTTTCGGGCATCAACAACGGCGCCAACATGGGCGACGACACGCTGTACTCGGGCACCGTGGCCGCGGCGATGGAGGGCTACCTGTTCGGCATCCCGGCCATCGCGTTCTCGCAGGTGGAGAAGGGCTGGGCCCACCTTGACGCGGCTGCAGCGGTCGCGCGCGAGCTGGTGCGAGCGATGCTGCCGCGTGTGCGCTCCGGCGGCGCGCCGTGGTTGTTGAACGTCAACATCCCCAATCGAGCCGATGCGCCTGAGCTGCCCTGGTCGATCACCCGGCTGGGTCGACGTCACGCCAGCCAACCGGTGATCCAGCAGCGAAACCCGCGTGGCGAGGCGATCTACTGGATCGGCCCGGCCGGCGATGCGCGCGATGCTGCCGGTGGCACCGACTTTCATGCGGTGTCGAATTCGCGTGTGTCGATCACGCCGTTGCAGGTCGACCTTACCGATCACGACGGGCTGGCATCGTGGCGGCAGGCCCTGGAGCGCCGCGCTTGAGGTACACGAAAGGCCGCGGACTCTTGGCGCCGATGGCCAGGGTGAACCTGTGAGCGGGCAGCGGCGCGGATTTCCGCTTCCGCTCGAGCGAGTGGGCAGCGCAGCTCGCACGCCGCGCGGCGAACTGTTGCGACCCCAGCGGCCGCTGCAGGAGGCAGCGCGCAGCGCACAACCGGGGCCGGCGCCCAGTGGCGTGGGCCTCGATTCCGGTCCTGTGCGGGCCCACCTGGTGGCTCGGCTGCGCGCCGAGGGGTTCTCCGACGAGCGGGTGCTGAACGCGCTCCTGGCGGTGCCTCGGCATCTGTTTCTCGACAGTGCGCTCGCGGCCCAGGCGTACGAAGACACGAGCCTGCCGATCGGGCATGGCCAGACGATCTCGAAGCCGTCGGTCGTGGCCCGCATGCTCGAGCTGTTGCTGCAGGGCGATGCCGCCCGCCGCAGCGGCCGCCTCGGGCGCGTGCTGGAAATCGGCACGGGCAGCGGCTACCAATGCGCGCTGCTGGCGCAGCTGTCGCCGAGCGTGGTGTCGGTCGAACGGCTGCGGCCGCTGTTCGATCGCGCCCGCGAGCAACTGGCAGGCCTGCGCGCCGACCGGGTGCGCCTTGTCCATGGCGACGGCATGGCCGGGCATGCGCCGTTGGCACCTTACCAGAGCATCGTGGCTGCCGCGGTGGGCGACGAGTTGCCCACCGCCTGGCTCGATCAACTGGACGTCGGTGGCCGGCTGGTGGCGCCGGTGCGACAGGCCGACCGGCAGATGCTGGCGATCGTGGATCGCGGCGCCGACGGATACAAACGCGTGCACCATGAGGAGGTGCGGTTCGTCCCTCTAAAATCCGGGCTTGTCTGACAACCCGACCGATCCACCCATGCACAGGCTGTCAGCGCGACTGGTAGTGAATCGGCTGCTGTTGCTCGCTTCGATTGGGGCGCTCGCGGGCTGTGCGTCGTCGCTGCGCCAGGCGCCGGTGGAAGACCGGTCGCCGCACGGCGTGCGTGCGAGCGCGCCCGCGCCCGCAGCGGTGGCGACGCCGGCGCCCGGTTCGACGCCGGCGATCCAGGGCAGCGGCGATCCGACCCAGAAACCGGGTGCCGAGAACGCCGGCAAGCCCGGCTACTACACGATCAAGCCTGGCGACACCTTGATGCGTGTGGGCACCGAGACCGGCCAGAACTGGCGCGACATCGCCCGCTGGAACGGCATCGACAACCCCGGGCTGATCGAAGTCGGCCAGGTGCTGCGAGTCGTGCCGCCGGGCGCCGACGCGAGCGCGCCGTCGACAAAGGGCGTTTCCTCCACCCGGGTCGAGGCCCGCCCCCTCGATGCCAAGCCGGCGCCGTCCGCGGCATCGGGTGCGGCAGCGGGGCCCACAGCGCTGCCGCCGATGCCCACGCTGACCACGCCTGCAAGCCCGGCGCCGGTGGTTGCTGCGCCGGCTGGCGCGACGCCCACCGCGACGCCTACCGCGCCGGCGGCGACGCCTGCCGGTGCGGGTGCTGCTGTGCCGCGCAGTGCCGATGCCGAGGAAGACATCGTCTGGGCCTGGCCCGCCGCCGGGCCGGTTGCGAAAGGTTTCGACGACGCAACCAGCAAGGGCTTGTCGATCACCGGCAAGGTGGGCGACCCGGTGCTCGCGGCGGCCGATGGGCGCGTCGTCTATGCCGGGTCTGGCCTTCGCGGCTACGGCAACCTGGTGATCCTCAAGCACAACAACACCTACCTCACTGCGTACGCGCACAACAAGACGCTGCTCGTCAAGGAAGACCAGGTCATTCGCCGCGGCCAGAAGATCGCCGAAATGGGCTCCAGCGATGCCGACCGGGTGAACCTCCATTTCGAGATTCGCCGCCAGGGCAAGCCGATCGATCCGGTGCGGCTGCTGCCGCCCCGCTGAGGCACGGCCCGGGGCGCGCTCCGACCGCAGGCCGTGCAAATGGGCAACCGCCGCGTCCACGGCCCGCACGACATGCGCAATCCCCCGGCACCGCCGGCGCCGGCGACGGATGACGAGGACGCGTCGCCGGCCAACCTGACCCACGATGGCTTCGACGGCGGCGGCACGGCGCTGCAGGCCTATCTGCGCGGCATTCGGCGCTCGCCGCTGTTCAAGCCCGACGAGGAGTTCGCCGCCGCCACGCGTGCCCGCGCCGGCGATTTCACGGCCCGCCAGCTGATGATCGAACGCAATCTGCGGCTGGTGGTGTCCATCGCGAAGCACTACCTTGGTCGTGGCCTGCCGATGGCCGATCTGATCGAGGAGGGCAACCTCGGGCTGATGCACGCGATCGAAAAGTTCGAGCCGCAACGCGGCTTTCGTTTCTCGACCTATGCCTCCTGGTGGATCCGGCAGAGCATCGAGCGTGCCATCTCGCAGCAGGCGCGGCTGGTGAGGCTGCCGGTGCACGTGCTGCGCGGGCTTGGCCAGGTGCTGCGGCTGCGGCGCAGCCTGGAGGCCGATGCGGCTGCCCGCGGCATGCCGCACAGCATCGGGGCCGAGGCGCTCGCGGTGCAACTCGGCATGGACGCGTCGCAGGTGAACCATCTGCTCGATCTGGCCGAGCAGCCGGCTTCGCTGGATGTGCCGTGGGAATCCGACGGCGAGGCGCTGGTCGATCG
>JAEUPI010000044.1 GCA_016790175.1 Burkholderiaceae bacterium
CGCTGCAAGGTCTGCACCTCGCGCGACGGTCGGATGGCTTGGACGGTGGTGTTCGATCCGGGTGGCGGCATCACGAGACCTCGCGTGCCCGCACAAACACGATGGCGGGCGCGCCGGATTCTATGGACCGGGCACACCGCGCGGCCGCGGCGGCGGCCGGGCCTCGTCGCCGTAAGGCCGTCGGCGATCAGCCCGCAGCACGACCAGTTCGGCGGTCACGGGCTGCCCCACCTGCTCGAGCGTGCACGGCCGAATGCGGCCGACGGGCTCCAACAGCTGGTCGCCCGGTTCCACGAGCGATCCCGCGCCCACGCGGTAGAAGCCGGGATGGGCCAGCGTGACCGGGTCGAGAGGAGCGCGTTCACGAAACGGCATGGCAGTGCTCCGGGGTTTCGCTGCACGGCACTCTAGCGCTGCCGCGTGCGGTCGAGGGCCGATACCATGCCGGCATCTTGGGTAGGAACGACGAGGAGGCCCACGGTGAATGCCACGACGCTCGACGCCACGTTGCACGACGAAGCACTGATACGCCGCCTGATCGAGCGTTGGGCCGTCTGGCGCGACGCCGGCGACTGGGCGCGCTTTCGTTCGGTGTGGCATCCCGAGGGCGTGATGATGGCCACCTGGTTCCAGGGGCCGTTCGAGGATTTCATCCGCGTCACGCAGGAGGGCTGGGCCAAGGGCGTGAGCATCCTGCATTTCCTCGGCGGCTCGGCGATCGAGGTCGCCGGCGACCGCGCGATCGCGCAGACCAAGATGACGATCTCTCAGCGCGGTCTGGTCGAGGGCGTGCTGTGCGACGTGGTGTGCACCGGGCGCTTCTACGACTTCGTGGTGCGGCATCAAGGCGAGTGGAAGCTGCTGCACCGCCAGCCGATCTACGAGAAGGATCGGGTGGACGCTATCGATCCGGCGCAGGTGCCGCGCTTCGACGCGGCGCTGCTCGCCTCGTTCCCCGAGGGCTACCGGCACCTGGCCTACATCCAGACGCGCATCGGCTACACGGTCAAGCTCGACATGCCGATGCTCAAGGGGCCGGTGGTCGAGGAGCTGTATCGCCGCGGTGCGTCGTGGCTGGCGGGCGGCGAGCTGCGGCGCTGATCCTTCATTCGCGCGCCTTCGGTCCCCGGCTGCGCCGGCGGGCCGCCTCCGGCGGGGCCGCGCCTGTGCCATCGGCCTCGGGCGCGAACAGCAACTGCGCCGTCTTGCGCAACGAGGCCTTGAACACGGCCCATCCGGCGTCGCTGCCGAGATCGACACCGCCGAACACACGGATCTTGCGCGCGCGCACCAGCAGATACTGCACACCGGCCACCCACAGCAGCGTGATGCCGCGCAGGTGCGGCCGGCGTTTGAACTCGTCGCCGCCGAGCAGCGTCTCGGCCTGCGCGCCCCATTGTTCGCGCTCGGTTTCCAGAATGGCGCTGAGTTCGTTTCGCTCGACGATCTCGGCCGCCAGGATTTCCAGCGTCAACGGGCGCTGGCGCAGCGCGTCGATGAAACGCTCGAAGAAGAGGGCGTAGCGTTCGGCAACCGGTCGCTGCAGCATCGCCTGGGCGTCGTCGCCGAGCAGTTCGTCCACGCTGGGCCAGAAGCGGCCACTCGCACCCCAAACCTGCAGCAACTCGGGCAAGCCGCCGTAGTAGCGGTAGATCAGCACCTTGTCGACACCGGCCTCGCGCGCGATTGCGTTGACGCCGATGGCGCCGAAGCCGTCGCGCGCCAGCACTTCGCCCACCGCGGCCAGGATGCGCTCCTCGGTGGCGCTGCGGTCGCGCGTGCGCGCTGTCGCCTTCGAAGACTTGCGCGTGGCCATGCTCAGGTCTTCGTCAGGTGGGCTGCCAGGCCACGCCGCGGCGCCGGCGAGACGCTGGGCGCGTAGCCCACACGGGCCCACATCTGGATCGTCTGCGCTGGTGGCGGCGCGCCCAGCAGCCGCCGGATGTCGGCATAGGGCTTGGCCTGCTCGGGATACTCCTGCAAGGCCTGCTGCAGCGGCTGCATCGCCAGGCCTTGGGCGGTGGCGGCGAGCTGCACGCGCGCGTAGGCTCGGCCCGCGTCGACCTGCGTGGCGCGGTCGTTGCCGTCGGTCACCATCCACAGGAAGCCCGGTGTCGATTCGATCTTGCGGTTGAAGTCCTTGATCTGGCTGGTGGTGGCAAAGTCAGCCGGGCCCGGTGCCTTGCTCCGGTCGAACAAGCCGAACCGGTCGAGCCAGACCACCATCGGATCCATCAACGACAGCCCGTCGCGGTGCCGGGCGACCTCGGCGGCGCCGACGCGCAGGACCTTGAACGATTCCAGGATCGCTCGCGGCGTGGTCAGCTCGATGCGCCAGGCTTCTGCCGCAATGGCACGGTGCTGCGCGAGCGCGTCCGCTTGTTCGGGCCCGACGAAGCCGAAGCGCAGCGGGTTCGGCTTCACGGCCTCGGCCATTGCCTGCCAGGCCGCTGCCGGTACCGGCCGGGCGAGGTCGTAGACGCTGCGGTTGGTGTGGCGTTGGAGGATCTGCGCGAAGAGCGGATCCTTGCGAACCGTGGCATCGGCAGTCAGGCGGATGCGCGCCACCGGGCGCGCGTCGAGCTTGTCCGCACCGAACGCACCTTCGGGAAACAGCGTGATCTCGGTGCGGTGGCCCCGTTCGCGAGCGGCGATGTCCAGCAGCTCCAGGAAGGTGCCGTGGCTCATCATGATCTGGCGCGAGAAGGGGTCGGTCTCGGGCAACAGCCGGCCCAGGTCGCAGCGCAACGTGATCTCGTCGGGCACATCCAGATCGACCAGCCACGATTGCAGGTTGTGCGAATGAGGCGCCAGGATCGCGTAGCCGAGGATCCAGCGCCGCAGATCGGGTTCAGCCCCCGGCCCTTGCCAGGCCGAGATGGCCTCGGGCGGAATGGCACTGGAGCATCCGGCGGCCGACACACCGGCCGCCCACACCACGCTGCCGCCAGCAACACGGATGAATCGACGACGGTCCATGATCGGGCACTCCTTGTCACTGGTAGGTGACAAAGTATAGTCACCATGCGGTGACAATGCAAACCCATGCCGACGCGATGCCTGTGCGTTGACGGCAGGCCGCAGGCGGGCGCCGCCTCCCGGCCTGCGTTAGCCTTGGCGGCATGAACCTACCCACCCACGCCCGCGTCGTCATCGTCGGTGGCGGCATCGCCGGCTGCTCCACCGCCTATCACCTCGCCAAAATCGGCATCACCGACGTGCTGCTGCTCGAGCAGGGCAAGCTCACCAGCGGCACCACCTGGCACGCCGCCGGCCTGGTGGGCCAGATGCGGCCCAACCGCAACATGACGGCGATGAGCCGCTACGGCATCGAGCTGTATTCGACACTCGAGGCCGAGACCGGCCTCGCCACCGGCTGGAAGCAATGTGGCAGCGTCAATGTCGCGCGCACGCCCGAACGCTGGAAGCTGCTGCGCAAGCAGGCCGCGCTCGCGCGCGGCTTCGGCGTCGAGGTGCACCTGATCTCGCCGAAGGAGGCGGGTGAGCGGTTCGCCGTGATGCGCACCGACGACCTGCAGGGTGCGCAATGGATCCCCGGCGACGGCAAGGCCAACCCGGCCGACCTGTGCATGAGCCTGGCCAAGGGCGCGCGCAACCGCGGCGTGAAGATGGTCGAAGGCATCGAGGTCACCGGCGTGATCAGCGAGCGCGGATCGAGCGGTGATCGTGTGGCCGGCGTGCGCACCGCGCAAGGCGATGTGCGCTGCGAGGTGCTCGTCAACTGCGCCGGCCAGTGGGCGCGGCAGTTCGGCGCATTGGCCGGCGTGAACGTGCCGCTGTATTCGGCCGAGCATTTCTACATCGTCACCGGCAAGATCGAGGGGGTGCACCCGATGACGCCGGTGGTGCGCGACCCCGACGGCTTCATCTACTACAAGGAGGAAGTGGGCGGCCTGGTGATGGGCGGTTTCGAACCGGTGGCCAAGCCGTGGAAGGTGGACCCGATCCCCAGCACCTTCCAGTTCCAGCTGCTCGATGAGGACTGGGACCAGTTCGAACCACTGATGACGGCCGCGATCCACCGCACGCCGTGCCTCGAGACCGCCGAGATCAAGATGCTGCTCAACGGGCCCGAGAGCTTCACGCCCGA
>JAEUPI010000062.1 GCA_016790175.1 Burkholderiaceae bacterium
CCGACGCAGGCGGCGGCAAGGGCATCTACAGTTGTCCTGGTCCCGATGGCAAGCCGATCATCGGCGATCGGCGCATCGCCGAGTGCATGGATCGCGACCAGAAGGAGCTCAACAAGGACGGCTCGGTTCGCCGGATCGTGCAGCCGCCGCCGACGGCCGACGAGAAGGCCCGCTTGGACGCCGAGCTGGAGCGATTTCGCGAAGAGCGCGCGACGAAAGACGAGGCCGCCAAGTACGATCAATTGTTGAAGCGGCGCTACCCCGACGAGCCGGCGCACGAACGCGCGCGCCAGTCCGCCTCGGAGCGGCTGCGAAGTGCCGTGTCGTCGTCGGAACAGCGTCTGCGCGAACTCGCCGTCGAACGCCAGAAGCTGCGCGACGAGGCCGAGTTCTACAAGGGCCGCAAGATGCCCGATCGCCTGCGCCAGCAGGTCGATGCCAACGAGGCGGCCGCGGCCGCGCAGCGGCAGCTGCTGAAACACCAGCAGGAGCAGATCGACGACATGAACCGCCAGTACGACGCCGAGCTCGAGCGTTTGCGCCGGCTGTGGAGCGGTGCGCCGTCAGGCAGCGTCGGGCCGGTGCCTGTCCGTTCGGGTCCGACGTCAGCGCGCTGACGCTCGCGCGCCCTTGCCGGCCTGCTGGCGGAGGCTGTGAGATTCGAACTCACGGGCCCTTGCGGGCCGGCAGTTTTCAAGACTGCTGGGTTAAACCGCTCCCCCAAGCCTCCGTGGGCCGCGTCCGCGGCGCCGCCACGGGCCGAATGATCGCAGATCGACGGAACCGACGGCCTCGCTAGCGTGGCGCCTGCCGCACACGCTCGAGCTTCTCGCACAGCTCGCGTGTGCCGTCGGCCACGCGTGGCGACGGGCGATGCAGCGTGTCCGGGTCCACGACGAGCAGATGGCCCAGCCGGGCGGCGCGCAGCGCCGGCAGCTTGCGCCAGGCATCGAGGTTGTCCGGTCCTGCAGGGTCCACGCTGCCGGTGACGATGGCATCGGGGTCGGCCTGCAGCACGGCCTCGTCGCTCACGGTCGGCGTCAGCATCGGCAACGCACCGAAGACATTGCGCGCGCCACAGAGCGCGAGTGCCTCACTGATCAGGTGCTGTCCGTTCACCGTCAGCAGCGGGCGGTGCCAGATCTGATAGAACACCGCGAGCGGCGGGCGCGACGCGTAGCGCGCGCGCAGCCGCGCGATCTCCGCGGCGAAGGCGCGTGAGCGCGCCACCGCGACGGCGGATGTGCCCGCCAGCGTGCCCAGCCGCTGCAGCGTGTGTTCGATGTCGATCATGCGGTGGATCTCGCTCGCATACACCGGCAGCTTCAGCGCTGCCACGCGGTCGAGTTGCTGCGCCGAGTTGCCGTCGCGCCAGACCAGTACAAGATCGGGCTTCAGCGCCACGAGTCGCTCGAGATCGAGCTGCGCGCTGTCGCCGATGCGCGGCACGCGGCGTGCTTCGGGCGGATGGTCGCTGTAGGCGACCGCGCCGACGACGCGGTCGCCCGCGCCGGCGGCGAACAGCAGCTCGGTCAGGTGCGGTGCCAGGCTCACGATGCGCCGCGCGGGCTGCGGCAGCGACACGGTGCGGCCTTCGTCGTCGATCACCTGCACGCGCTGCGCGCTGGCTGCAGCTGCGTACAGCAGGGCGGTGACGGCGATCGCCAGGCGGACTTGCATGGTCAGTCGATCGCGAAATGGCAGGCGCCGTCGACGTCGATGCGGCGCACGCGCACGCCGAAGGCCTGCGACAGGCTCGCTTCGTCCATGACTTCGCGTGCCGGGCCGCAGCGCACGTTGCCGCTGCCGTCGAGCAGCAGCACATGCGTGGCCCAGCGCGCCGCATGCGCGAGGTCGTGCAACGCGACGATGGCCGCGCGACCGTCGGCTGTTGCCGTGCGCAGATGCTGCAACACCTGGGCCTGGTGCCTGAGATCGAGGTGCGCGGTCGGCTCGTCGAGCAGCATCAGCGTGGTCTGCTGCGCGAGCAATGCGGCGATCGCCACGCGCTGCCGTTCGCCCCCGGACAGCGTGGTGACGTCGCGCAACGAGAGTTCGTGCGCGTCCACCGCCTGGAGTGCCGCCTCGGCGATGGTGCGGTCGTCGTTGTCCTCCCAGAAGCCGGACGCGCCGCGCGGGCGGTGCGGATGCCGCCCCAGCAGCACGACGTCGATCGCCAACGCGGCGAACGGATCATGCAGTTGTTGCGGCAGCAGGCCGCGAAAACGCGCCGCCTCCTCGGGCGGCCAATCGGATGCCGCTCGCGTGCACCAATGCACCTGGCCCTCGGCCGGCGGCCGCAGTGCCGCCAGCGTGTGCAGCAGCGTGGTCTTGCCGCTGCCGTTGGGGCCGAGCACGCACCAGCGTTCGCCGGCGGCCACACGCCAATCGAGGCCACGCACCAGCGTGCGCGGGCCCGCGCGCAACGCCAGGCCGCGTGTCTCGAGCAGGGTGGCGGGTGAGGTCATCGCCGCCGCAACAGCAGGAACAGGAAACTCGGCACGCCGATCAGCGCGGTGACGATGCCCACCGGCAGCTGCTGCGGCGCGACCAGCGTGCGCGCCGCCGTGTCGGCCAGCAACAGCGCCGCGCCACCGGCCAGTGCGCAGGCCGGCAGCAGCACCCGCTGGTCGTTGCCGATGGCCAGGCGCAACGCGTGCGGCACCACCAGGCCGATGAAGCCCACGGCGCCGCTGGTGGTGACCGCGATCGCGGTGGCCAGCGACGCCAGCGCAAACAGCAGCCGGCGCAGCGCCGCCACCGGCACACCCAGCGAGCGGGCCGCGAGCGAGCCGCGCAGCAGCACGTTCAGCGATCGTGCGAACGGCCAGATCGCGAGCGTGAGCGCCAGCGCGGCCCACACCGGCCAGGCCCCGGCGTCGGTGGCGCCCAGATCGCCGGCGAGCCAGAACAGCATGCCGCGGATGCGCGCTTCGGGCGCGGTCGCCAGCATCAGCGTCACCAAGGCAGTCCAGAACGCCGCCAGCATCACGCCGGCCAGCAGCAGCCTCGGCGCGGATTCGGTGCCGTCGCTGTTCGCTGCCGCACCCAGGTCGCGGCGCGCGACGGCGAACACGAGCGCCACCGAGAGCAGCGCGCCACCGAAGGCCCCGCCGTGCACGGCGAGCGCGGTGGCGCCGGCCACCATGGCACCGAGCGCGCCCACCGCGGCGCCACCCGACACGCCGAGCACATAGGGTTCGGCCAGCGGATTGCGCAGCAACACCTGCATCAGCGCACCGGCCAGCGCCAGCAGCGCGCCGGTGCCGAACGCGGCGGCGATTCGCGGCAGGCGCAGCTGGTGCAGCACCTGCGAGGCCGCGCTGTCGTCGGGCGCCACCAGCAGGCGCAGCACGTCGGTCGGTGCCAGCGCGGTGCTGCCGAGCATCAGTGCCAGCAGCGCGCTGGCGGCCGCGACGGCGGCGCACAGGCTCCAGATGCGCCAGGCGCGGACCATGCCCTCGGTGCTCAGCGTGCCGCGTAGTCGACGCTGAGCACGAACTGGCGCGGCGCCGTGTTGTAGCCCTGAGCCAGCTCGTAGGCCTTGTCGAGTGCGTTGCGCACGCGGCCCGACACCGCCAATCCCGGCTGCAGCGTCCAGCGTGCAAAGACGTCGGCGAGCACATAGCCGCCCATGCGCGAGCCGGGCGTGTTGGCGGCGTTGTCGAAGCGGGCACCGGCGCCGGCCAGGTCGACACCGAGCTCCCAAGGGCCGGCCGCCGCCGACATGCCGGCCCGACCGTGCACGCGCGCCCGGCGCACCAGGCGAAGGCCGGTGTCGACGTCGCGTGCGTCCTGTCGCGTCAGCTCGCCATGCAAGCGCCACGAGCCCACGGCATGGCGGGCGGCGAGCGTGGCGCCGTCGATTTGCGCGCGGTTGACGTTGATCACCGTGCTGAAGGTCGGGTCCACCGCGATCAGGTCGCGGATGCGCTGGGTGAAGAGCGTCAAGCTGGCTGCCGTGGCGCGCTGCGCAAAGCGCACGGCCAGCTCGCCGCCGCGCGCGCGCTCGGGCCCGAGTTGCGGATTGCCCGAGAAGCCGAAGCTCAACGGAAAGTACAGGTCATTGAAGCTCGGTGCCCGAAACGCGGTGCCCGCGCTCGCGGCCAGGCGCCAGGCCGGCGTGAGGTCGAACGCATAGCCTGCGCGCCCGGTGCCGTGCGAGCCGAAGGTCGAGTTGCGGTCCAACCTCAGCGAGCCTTCGACGCTGTGGGCGCCGGACTGGGTTGCGGCGCCGCCGAACAGCGATGCGATACGACGGCTCGTCTGGCTGTAGGCGGTGTCGCCACCCACGCGTTCGCGTCGCCACTCGAGCCCGCCGACCCAATCGATGCCCAGCGCCTTCAGATCGTGCTGCCAGGTCAGCTGGTCCTGGTCGGTGGTGAATCGGCTCGGAAATGCACCCTCGGTGTCGAGATGGTCGCTGCCGCGAGCCAGGCGCAGCGTGCTGTCCCAACCTGGCGCCAGGCGGTTGCGGCTGTCCAGCGCCACGCTCGAGATGCGCTGGCGGTTCAGATCGTCGCTGCCCGCACCGCCGTCGAAATGCGTCACGGCGTCGCTCGCCAGCAGCTGCACGCCGACGCTGTGGCCCTCGGCCCAGCCGTGGCGCAACCTGGCGCCGGCATGGCGGTGGCGATAGGGGTCGCGATCGTCGTTGAACGAGAAGGTGTTGGCGGCGTTGGTCGCCGAGAACGCGCGCACGTCCTGCGCGCCGGCCTGCAGCGACCATTCGGTGCTGCCCAACCGGCCCCCACCGCCGGCCGCCACGTCGCGCAGGCGGTCGCTGCCCACGCTCGCGCGGGCTTGAAGCCCGGGCCCGCCCTTGGTGAAGATCTGGATCACGCCGCCCAGCGCGTCGGCGCCATAGAGGCTGCTGGCCGGTCCGCGCAGCACCTCGATGCGATCGATCTGTGCCAGCGGCAGGTGTTCGAGCGCGTTGGTGCCGGCGGTGGCCGAGTTGATGCGCACGCCGTCGATCAGCACGACCACATGGTTGGCGTTGGTGCCGCGCAGGAACACGGCCGCCGGCTGGCCCGGGCCCCCGGTGCCGCCGATCTCCACGCCGCCGTGGCGCTGCAGCAGCTCGGGCAGGCTGGTCGCCGCCGATCGCGCGATCGTCGGCGCGTCGATGACCGTCACGTCGGCCACCACGTCGCTCGCGGCGCGCGGCGCGCGATTCGCCGTGATCACGACCTGCGCGACGAGCTCGTCGGCGCACACTTGAGACAAAGGAAGAACACCGCACGCGGCCGCGAGAGCGGCCCGGCGCCAGGGCAGGGAAGACATCGTCATGCACTCCTGCAGCCAGCGTCCCCGCAGGCTGCCCGTTGGATCACCATCGCGCCGGAGGGCCGGCGCGATGACCTGTGCTTCCATGGGCCGGTATCCGGGCTGGCGAGCCTGACGCGTTGGCGTCAACGGTTCGTCGCCTTCCCACGGGCCTGGCCCGCAGTGGCGTTTCGACGAACCGCAGGTGCCGCGACGCATCGCGGCACCGGCTCGCTTACCGGTGCGGGGGCAGCGCAGGCCTTGAGCGACTCGCGTCGCGCGCACCTGCTTCCCGTTCAACCCCGACCATGCCGACGGCCGGGGCACCCGAAGCGAGCGGAATCTTAGCGCGCGTCGTTGCCCGGCCTTTGCGCGGGCGCACAGTCCACCTGGATCAGCTCCACGCGGCCACCGTCGATGCGCGCGGCGGTGAGCTGCCGGCCCCAGACGCAACCGGTGTCCAACGACAGCAGTGTGGGTTGCTGGATCAACCCGATCGTCGACCAGTGGCCGAACGCCACCGGTGTGTCCGCGGTGCGGCGCGACGCGATCTCGAACCACGGCTTCATGCCGGGCGGGGCCGCGTCCACACCTTCCTTGACCACGAAATCCATCGTGCCGGCTTCGTCACAGAAGCGGATGCGCGTCAGCGCATTCACGATCACGCGGATGCGCGCGATGCCCTGTAGTTCATCGCTCCATCGCGCAGGCTCGTTGCCGTACATCTGGCGCAGGAAGTCGCCGAGTCTCTCACTGCGCAGCAGCGCCTCCACCTCGGCGGCGAGCGCCAGCGTCTGCGCCGCATCCCACTGCGGCGGCACGCCGGCATGCACGAGCAGCCAGCCATGCGCTGCGTCGGCCATGCGGCAACGGCGCAGCCAGGCCAGCCAGTGTTCGCGCTCGGGGCCGAGCAGGATGTCGTTCAGCGTGTCGCTGCGGTGCGGCGGCCGCACGCCGGCAGCCACCGCCAGCAGGTGCAGGTCGTGGTTGCCGAGCAGGCAGGTCGCGGCATCGCCGAAACCTTCGAGCCGGCGCAGCACGCCCAGGTTGTCGGGCCCGCGATTGACCAGGTCGCCTAGCACGTGAAGCCGGTGTCGCGACGGCGAGAAGCCGATCTCCGCGAGCAGGCGCTCGAAGGCGTCGCGGCAGCCCTGCAGGTCGCCGATAACAAAGTGCATGGGATGATTCTGCTACGCTGGCGTCCCGCCTCAACCGCCGTGCACGCCCGAATCAGCGGCGCGCCGCGTCATGGACACCGCGCTAGTCGTCTTTCTGGTCTTGCTGAACGGAATGTTCGCGATGTCGGAGATGGGGCTGACTGCTGCGCGCAAGGCGCGGCTGGCGGTGATGGCCGAGGCCGGCGAGGGCGGTGCGCAGGCGGCGATGGACCTGCACGAACACCCCACGCGCTGGCTGTCGACCGTGCAGATCGGCATCACCTCGATCGGCATACTCAACGGCATCGTCGGCGAGGCGGCCTTCTCGGCGCCGCTGGCGGCCTGGCTCACGAACGCCGCGCATGTGCCTGCGCGCGTGGCCGAACTCGGTGCCACGGCCCTCGTCGTCGTGATCATCACCTTCGTGACCATCATCTTCGGCGAGCTGGTACCCAAACGCATCGGGCAGCTCTATCCCGAGACGGTCGCGCGCTTCGCGGCGGTGCCGATGGGCTGGCTGTCCGCTGCCACACGGCCGTTCGTGTGGCTGCTGTCGACCACGACCGAAGGCACGCTGCGGCTGCTGGGCGTGCGCGAGACGCAGACGCGTGCCGTCACCGAGGAGGAGATCGCCGCCAGCCTCGAGGAGGGCCTCGACGCCGGCGTGATCGAGGCGCACGAGCACCAGATGGTGCGCAATGTGTTCCGCCTCGACGAACGGCAGATCGGCTCGATGATGATTCCGCGCACCGAGATCGTCTGGATCGACGTCGACGCGCCGCTGGCCGACGTGCTGCAACTGTTGAGCGAAAACCCGCATTCGCGCTATCCGGTGTGCCGCGGCAGCCTCGACGACGTGATCGGCGTGCTGGCCGCGCAGATGCTGCTCAAGCCGCTGGCGGCCGGCCAGACGCCGACAGTCACCGAGCTGATGCAGCCGCCGGTGTTCGTGCCAGAGACGCTGTCGGGCATGGAGCTGCTCGAACATTTCCGCGTCGCCGAGGCGCCGTTGGTGTTCGTGGTCGACGAATACGGCGCGGTGCAGGGTGTGATCACCGTGCGCGACCTGCTCGAGGCCATCACCGGCGAATTCGCCGCGCCGAGCGACACCGACGCCTGGGCGGTGAAGCGCGACGACGGCGGCTGGCTGATGGACGGCCTGATCCCGGTGCCCGAGCTGAAAGACCGCCTCGAGCTCAAGGATCTTCCCGAGGAGGACCGCGGCCGCTACAACACGCTGGCCGGCATGATCATGCTGCTGCTCGGCCGGCTGCCCGCCACCGCCGATCATGTGGATTGGGGCGGCTGGCGATTCGAGGTGGTCGATCTCGACGGCAAGCGGGTCGACAAGGTGCTGGTCACCGCGCTGCCGCCGAGCGAGGAGGTCGAGGTGGCATGAGCATGAACGACATGGCGAGCCGCCTTTGCGGCTTCGGCAATCACTTCGCGAGCGAGGCGGTGCCCGGCGCGCTGCCGGTCGGACGCAACAGCCCGCAGCGCGCGCCGCACGGGCTGTATGCCGAGCTGCTGTCGGGCAGCGCATTCACCGCACCGCGCGCCGAGAATCGCCGCACCTGGATGTACCGTCGACAGCCATCGGTGGTGGTCGGCGCCTACGAGCCGTATGCGCAGCCCTTCGTGAAAACGGGTGCGGCAATGGGCGTCGCGGCGCCGCCGAACCCGCTGCGCTGGCACCCCTGCGAGATTCCGGACGACGCGCCGGATTTCGTCGATGGCCTGCGCACGATGGTGGTCAATGGTGATGCCGACGCGCAGACCGGCATGGCCGCGCATGTGTACCTCGCGGGCCGGTCGATGGACCGTCGTGCCTTCGTGAATGCCGACGGCGAGATGCTGCTGGTCCCGCAGCAAGGCGCGCTCACCATCACCACCGAGCTCGGCGTGCTGCGCGTGGCGCCGGGCGACATGGCGCTGCTGCCGCGCGGCCTGGCCTTCAAGGTCGGGGTGGACGGGCCTTCGCGTGGCTACGTGTGCGAGAACCACGGTGCGGCGTTCCGCCTGCCCGAGCTGGGGCCGATCGGCAGCAATGGCCTCGCGAACCCGCGTGACTTCGAGGCACCGCATGCGGCGTTCGATGCCACGCCTGCGGCGCACGAGATCGTCCGCAAGTTCGGCGGCGCGTTGTGGCGAGCCGAGCGCGCGTCGAGCCCGTTCGACGTGGTGGCCTGGCATGGCAACCTGGCGCCAGTGCGCTACGACACGCGGCGCTTCAACACCATCGGCTCGATCAGCTTCGACCACCCCGACCCGAGCATCTTCACCGTGCTCACCAGCCCGAGCGACACGCCGGGCACCGCCAACGTGGACTTCGTGATCTTCCCGCCGCGCTGGCTGGTGGCCGAGGACACCTTCCGCCCGCCCTGGTACCACCGCAACGTGATGAGCGAATTCATGGGCCTGGTCTACGGCCAGTACGACGCCAAGCCCGAGGGTTTTCGCCCCGGCGGCGCGAGCCTGCACAACATGATGGTGCCGCACGGCCCCGACGCCGAGGCGTTCGACAAGGCCTCGGCCGCCGCGCTCGCTCCGCAGAAGCTCGATCACACGCTGGCCTTCATGTTCGAGAGCCGCTGGCGCATGCGACCCACCGAATGGGCGCTGCGGCCGGGCGCACTCGACGAAAACTATGCGCGCTGCTGGACGCCGCTGCGCGATCGCTTCACTCCAACGACACCATGACCACGCCGCTGCTCGACGACACCCACGACCCGGCGCTCGAGAGCTGGGTTGCCTCGGCCAACGCGCCGCATGCCGACTTCCCGGTGCAGAACCTGCCGCTCGCGCGCTTGCGCAAGCGCGGCACGCAGGACCCCT
>JAEUPI010000098.1 GCA_016790175.1 Burkholderiaceae bacterium
GTTCGGCAAGCCGCAGGTCGCGGATCACCTTCGGGTTCAGCAGGCTGACCGTGTAGCTCGCGGTCGAGTTGCGGAAGCCGGGGACGAACTCTTCGGTGACCGCGGCGCCGCCGACTACGGCGCGCTTCTCGAGCATGCGCACGCGCAAGCCTGCGGCCGCCAGATAGCAGGCGCAGACCAGGCCGTTGTGGCCGGCGCCGACGATCAGCGCGTCGACGAGACCGCCGCTAACGGGCATACCACTGTCGCAGCTCGATCGGGTTGCCGTCGGGGTCGCGAATCTCGGCGCGCGCATAGGTGGGCCGCTTCACGGGCCCCCAGGTGATCTCGATCCCCTTCTCGTTGAGCATGCGCAGCGCACCGTCCATGTCACTCACCTCGAGGGCCAGGCATTGCCAGCCGAGCCGCTGCTCAGTGCTGCGCGGCGCAAGGGACGTCGCCTGCGGATAGCACATCACTTCCACGGTGGTGCCACCGAGCTCCAGGTACACGAGGTCCAGCGGCCCGAGCGGCGTCTCGGGAATGTGCGCGCGATCGCGCTCGCGAAAACCGAGCACGCCCACATAGAAGGCGATGGTGCGCTCGGGCGCCGCCGTGAGCAGCTCGATGTGGTCGATGCGCTTGAACATGGTTCTCCGTCGTCGTGCAGCAGGCCGTGCGCGGATTGTGCGCGACGACCGCGGTAGCGGATCAGCCGCCGCCCGCCGCAACCGACGGCACCACGGCCACGCGTCCGCTGCGGGCAGCGGCATCGTCGCCGCGACGCAGAAAACGCCGGCCGGCCCAGAGCCGCACCACCAGGGCCGACACCATCCACGCCACCAGGATGGCGGTGCGGGTCCACGGCTCCTTGAGCGCCGCAAACACCGAACCCCCGGCGAGGATGGAAAACGACGCATGCGTTGCCGCAAAGTTGATGCCCATCGCGGTGAGATGCTCCGAGAGCCACCAACGCGGGTGGTCGTCGCGGTGCATCCAGCGCCACGCCATCGCGCCGGCGATGACCAGGCCGAGCACGGCGAAGGCGGTCACCATCGCCATGCGCGCGGGGCTGCCCATGCGAGGCACCATGGCCAGCAGGAACAGGCCGTAGCCGCCCAGGGCCACGCAGATCAGGCGATAGGGCCAGCCCAGGTAGCGGCGCACGTCGTGCCGGTCGCGCACCGAGCGCCATGCCATCCACACCGAGGCCACCGAGATCAGCGTGACGTACACGTTGAACACCGCGCGCATCGGCGTGCCGGAGCGCACCATGCCGGCCGCCATCAGCAGCGTCACCGCCAGCAGCAGTGCCATCGACGTCACATACCAGCGCCCGGTTTGCCGATGGCGCGCCTGCCCCTTGGCTGCGAGCGCCGCCGCCCAGAACGAACCCAGCACCACCACGCCGATTGCGATGTGCGCCAGCCGCGCCCATTCGAAGACTTCCATGATCTGCACTCCTTGCGGTTCGAACGCGTCACCGTCGCCGAAGGGCGGTGGACTTTACACGCGTAAACTTTACAGGCGTAAAGTAGCATGCGACTTGACGCGTGTAAAGTCCCTGTCATGACGACCCGCCACCGATCGGCACCGGCGCGCCGTGCCCAGGCTGCGCCAGCGCTCGACACGCGATCGCGTGTGCTGCAGGCGGCGCGCGCGATGATCGAGCGCCGCGGCGACGCGGCGTTGTCGCTGGTGGAGCTGGCCGCCGAGACCGGCCTGTCGCGGCAGACGCTGTATCTGCTGTTCGGCACGCGGGCCGGCCTTCTGCTGGCGCTGGTGGACCACCTCGACGAGACGTCGGCCGGCCCGGCGCGCCTGACCGCGTTGCGCGAGGGCCTGCCCGCCCGCGAGGCGTTTGAGCCCTATCTGCGTGCCTGGTTGAGTTACCTGCCCACCATTCGGCCCGTGGCGCTGGCCCTGTCGGCCGCCACCACCACCGGCGACGCCGACGCGCGCAGCGCCTGGGAGAGCCGCATGACCAAGCTCCGGGGCGGCTTTCTGATGCTGACCAAGGGCCTCAAGTCGGCCGGATCGCTGCGCAGTGGCTGGACGCCCGAGGCGGCCGCCGACTGGATCTTCGCGCAGACGCACGTGGACACCTGGCACCACCTGGTGGCCGACTGCGGCTGGAAGCCGCAGGCTGCGGCCGACCGCATCGTGGAGCAACTGCGCGCCACGCTGTTGCGCGCTCAAGCACCTTGATTGCCGTCACTGTGACGTCGAACGCCTGATCCCGGCGCCGGTCAAGCCCGTGCGCCCGGTGCGATCACGCCGTCCACATAGCGCCAAGCGCCGCCTTCTCGCACGAAGCGGCTCACTTCGTGCAGACGGCCCGCGCGGCCGTTGACCTTGTGGTGCGCCACAAACTCCACGACGCCGGCGTCGCCGCGCATCTCGTGGTTCAGGATCTCGAGGCCGGTCCATTGCAGCGGGCCCAGTTCGAGCTCGCCCGGCGCGGTGGAGGGGTGCCAGGTCTGCAGCAGGTACTCCACCATGCCGCGTGGTGCCACGCCGCGGCCCTGGGCCAACGCGTAGGCGCTGTAGCGCGAGCGCATCAGCGCCTCGGGCGTCGGGGCGTGTTCACCCTGTGGCAGCCCGTCGTGCCAGCGCCCGCAGCAATCGGCATAGCGCAACGACGTGGATTCACGTGCACGGCAAGGGCAGGGGAGATCGCTGCTTCGGCTCACGCAGGCATTGTGCGCGACGCCTTCGGCACAATCGCTCCGGCCATCGACCCCGAGAGCCCGTCATGCCCCTGGAGCCCAGCCACCGCCCGCTGCCCTCGTTGCGCCAGATGGTGGCCGACTCCGGCGGGCTGTACCTCGCCAACGCGCTCATCGGCTTCGTCTTCGCCGCGTCGGGGCCGGTGGCGATCATCCTCGCGGTCGGCGCGCGCGGCGGCTTGAGCGAGAGCGACCTCTCGTCGTGGATCTTCGGGTCGTTCTTCGTCAACGGCCTGATCACGTTGCTGTTCTGCGCGCGGTATCGGCAGCCGCTGGTGTTCTTCTGGACCATCCCGGGCACGGTGCTGGTGGGGCCGGCGCTGGGCCACCTGCGCTGGGCCGAGGTGGTCGGCGCCTTCATGGCCACCGGGCTGCTGATGCTGGTGTTAGGGCTCTCGGGCTGGGTGCGGCGGGCCATGCAGGCGGTGCCGATGCCGATCGTCATGGGCATGGTGGCCGGCGTGTTCCTGCGCTTCGGCCTGGGCCTGGTGCATGCGGTGCGCGACGACGTGTGGATCGCCGCGCCGATGGTGGTGGCGTTTCTCGCGCTCAGCGCCTCGGCCGGCTGGGCACGACGGCTGCCGCCGCTGATTGGCGCCCTGCTGGTCGGTGCGGCGGCGATTGCGCTGCTCGGCAGGTTCCATCCCGGCGGCTCGGCGCTGCAGGCGCTGGCGCACCCGAATCTGTATGTGCCGGAGTTCTCGTGGCGCGCGATGGTGGAGCTCGTGGTCCCGCTGGCGATCACCGTGCTCGTGGTGCAGAACGGTCAGGGCGTGGCGGTGCTCAACGCCGCCGGGCACCAGCCGCCCGTCAATGCCATCACGGTGGCCTGCGGCGCGGGTTCGATGCTGGCCGCGCTGGTGGGCACGGTCTCCACCTGTCTCACCGGCCCGGTGAACGCCATCATCTCCAGTTCGGGCGAGCGGCACCGGCACTACACGGCGGGCCTTGCGGTGGGTGTGCTCGCGCTGGCGTTCGGGCTGTGCGCGCCGGTGTTCACGCGGCTGATGCTGGCCACGCCGCCGGCGTTCATCGCCACGCTGGCCGGCCTGGCGATGCTGCGTGTGCTGCAGACGGCGTTCAACGTGTCGTTCCGCGACCGTTTCACGCTCGGTGCGCTGGTCACGTTTCTCGTCACCGTGGCCGACGTGCCGATCGTCAACATCGGCGCGCCGTTCTGGGGCCTGGTGATCGGCTATGCGGTGTCGCGGCTGCTCGAGCGCAAGGATTTCGGCGTCTGAGAGATTTCAGACTTCAGCAATGATCTTCTGAATCAACGCGTTCTCGGTCCGCCCGATCTGCAGCGAGTTGTAGGCGCCTGCGGTGAACACCACGGCCAACTCCAGCTCGGGCAGGACATACAGCCGCTGGCCGCCATTGCCGAAACCGGCCACCCACACGATGCTGCGGCCGTCGCGCTGAACCTGCCCGCCCCACCAGTGATGGCCATAGCGCAGCGGGCCGCTGCCCACGGAAACGACGGGCTTCAGCGTGGCAGCCACCCAGGCCGCGGGCACGACCTGGCGCATTTGCCAGGTGCCCTGGGACAGCATCATTTGCCCCAGTCGCAACAAGTCGCGCGGCGTCAGGCGCAGCCCCGCATAGGCCAGTGGCTTGCCGTGCCGGCCGCTGCGCCATTCCCAGTTCGTGATGCCCAGCGGGCCGAAGAGCTCGGTGCGTGCCAGATCGATCAGCTTGCGGCCGCTGCGCTGCTCCAGCACCTCGGCCAGCAGCACAGTGTGGCCGCCGTTGTAGTTCCAGGTCGTGCCGGGCGCGGCCACGAGCGGGCGCTCGAGGATGTAGCGTGCAGGGTTGGCATCCCACCATAGCCGGGTCTCGTCGTTGGCATCGGTGCCATAGGTGCTGGCCGTCTCGCTCCAGGCCAGCCCGCTGGCCATGTTCAACAGATGCGCCAGCGTGATGCGTTCGCGGCCGTCGCTGCGAAGCCCTGCGAGGGAAGGGTAGAAGTCGAGCACCGGCGCGTTGAGGTCCATTTCGCCGCGGCCCACCGCCTGCCCCACCAGCAGCGCGAGCACGCTCTTGCTGATCGAGCGCATGTCGTGCAACACGTCGGGGCCGAAGTCCACGGTGCGCTCGAACCAGTCGCCGACGGGTTTGTCCTTGGCGCTTCTATACAGCTCGAGCAGCATCTGTCCGCTCTTCCAGACGAGCACGCTGTGCAAGTCGGCTTCGTGCGCCGCGCGCTCGATGGCTGCGGTGTCCAGCGCGGCGTGGGCCCTCGTCGGCAGCCATGCGCCGGTGGTGCAGGCCCACATCAAAGCGGGCAGGGCCCGCAACGTCCGGCGCCTGCCCTCGGCGCTGCCCACTTGTTGAACGTTCATGGGCGCGAGCCTAACGCCGATGCCGGCCTGCCGTCTACGCCGTCTGTGCATCGACGCCGCCGGGGTAGCGCGACCGGCGCGCGTGTCGGCGACGTCCTACGTCTGCGTGAGCCATCTGCCGGCAGAGCGGACGCCAGGCGCTGCCTACAGTGAGCTCGTCCCGGCGCAGCGGCTGCCGCACCAGGATCGACGCCACAGTCGCCACACCAAACAAGGAGCACACATGCTGCACTACGCCGTCGTCTTTCTGGTGATCGCCCTGATTGCCGCTCTGTTCGGGTTCGGTGGCATTGCCGCCGGCGCGGTCGGGATCGCGAAGGTCCTGTTCGTGGTGTTCCTGGTCATGGCGGTGGTGTCGTTCGTGATCGGCTTGCTGCGATAGCACCGAGGCAGGGACCATGGCCGCTCACTGGATGAGGCCGTTCTTCATTGCGTAGTAGGTGAGGTCGCTGTTGGATTGCAGCTTGAGCTTGTCCATCACCCGCGAGCGATAGGTGCTGACGGTCTTGACGCTCAGGCACATCTGGTCGGCGACGGTGCCCACGGTCTCGCCCTTGGCCAGGCGCAGAAAGACCTGCAGCTCGCGCTCGCTGAGCGACTCGTGCGGCAATTGATCGCGCTCGCCGCTCACCGAGTCGGCCAGCAGCTCGGCCACGCCAGGCGTGATGTAGCGTCGTCCGAGCGCCACGGTGCGGATGGCGGTGGCGATCTCCTGCGGATCGCACTCCTTGTTGAGGTAGCCGCTGGCGCCCTGGCGCAACAGCGTCGTCGCATAGTGCGTCTCCGGAAATCCGCTGAGGATCAGCACCGGCAGCTCGGGCCAGCGCGCCTTGATGGCGGCGAGCGTGTCGACGCCGCTCTGGTCGGGCATCGAGATGTCGAGAAGCAGCACGTCGACGTCGCCGCCGCGCACGATCTCGAGCGCGTCGCGGCCGTTGGCCGCCTCGGCCGTCACCCGAAAGTCCACCTCGTCACCAAGGAATTGGCGCAAGCCCGACCGCACGATGGCGTGGTCGTCGACGATGCCGATACGAATCATCGTTGCCTCGCATGAATGGCGTGAACCAGTTTAAGGGCCTG
>JAEUPI010000203.1 GCA_016790175.1 Burkholderiaceae bacterium
GTACAGCGGTGCGCCGCCGATGCCGCGGATGGCCGGCAGCCGCAGCTCCATCGGGCCGGTGGGCACGTCGATCGGTTGTGCGCCGAGCTCCAGCGCGCGGGCATAGGCCTGGTGCGAATCCTTTACGCGGAAGGCCAGCGCGCAGGCGCTCGGCCCGTGCTCGGCGGCAAAGTAGCCGGCCAGGCTGCGCGGCTCGCGGTTGACGATGAAGTTGATGTCGCCCTGGCGGTAGAGCAGCACGTCCTTGCTGCGGTGGCGCGCCACGAGGCTGAAGCCGAGCTTCTCGAACAGCGGTTCCAGCAGCTGGGGCGTGGGCGAGGCGAACTCGACGAATTCGAACCCCATGAGGCCCATGGGGTTCTCGAACAGATCGGCCATGTGCGGCTCCTGGCGGCCTGAAGGGCCGCGTGCAAACGACGACGATGCTACGCCGCCTGGCTCATTCCAGCCGCTTGAGCGTGCCCCGATAACGCGCGATGCGGCTGCTGTAGCTCTCGGCCGCGTGGCGCAGCATCGCCACATGCTCGTCGCTGAGCGTGCGCACGGCCTTGGCCGGCGAGCCGAGGATCAGCGAGCGCTCGGGGAAGCTCTTGCCCTCGGTGACCACCGCGCCGGCGCCGACCAGGCATTCGCGGCCGAGCACCGCGCCGTTCATCACCACCGCCTGGATGCCGATCAGCGAGCCGTCGCCAATGGTGCAGCCATGCACCATCGCCTGGTGGCCCACGGTGACGCCGCGGCCGATCACCAGCGGAAAGCCCGGGTCGGCATGCAGGATCACGCCGTCCTGCACGTTGCTGCCCTCGCCGATGCTGATGAACTCGTTGTCGCCGCGGATCACGGCGTGGAACCACACGCCCACGTGCGCGGCCAGGCTCACGCGGCCGATCACCGTGGCGCTGTCGACCACGTAGGCTTCGGGGTGCACCTGCGGGGCGTGGTCGTCGAGCTGGTAGAGGGCCATCGGCGTCGATTCGTGCAGGCTGTGGGTCCCGCGATTGTGCCGGCCGGCGGCCCGGGTAGCATCACGCGACATCGGAAGGGTCAAACGCATGAGGATCTGCATCGTCGGTGCCGGCGCCATCGGCGGCTTCATCGGGACGCGGCTTGCCCGCGCGGGGTCGCACCAGGTCGGCGCGCTCGCACGCGGCGCGACGCTCACCGCGCTGCGGCAGCATGGCTGGCGGCTGCGGCAGGGCGGCGAGCTGCTCAACGGCGCGGTCGCCGCGAGCGACCGCGCGGACGAGCTGGGTGTGCAGGACCTGGTGGTCATTGCCGTCAAGGGGCCGGCGCTCACCGAGGTGGCGCGCGGCCTGGCGCCGCTGCTGGCCGCCCACACGCTGGTGATGCCGGCGATGAACGGCGTGCCGTGGTGGTTCGGCCGCGGCGTGCCCGCGCTCGAAGGCGCACCGCTCGAGAGCGTGGACCCCGGCGGCGAGATCGCGCGTGCGATTCCCATGGCGCAGGTGATCGGGTGCGTGGTGCACGCGAGCACCTTCACATCCGAGCCCGGCCTGGTGGAGCACAAGATGGGGCAGGGCCTCATCGTCGGCGAGCCGGGCGGCGGCGAGTCGGCGCGCGTGCGCGAGCTCGGTTCGCTGCTCGCTCAGGCGGGCTTCGAGGTCACCGTCTCGCCCGACGTGCGCAAGGACATCTGGTACAAGCTCTGGGGCAACATGACGATGAACCCGGTGTCGGCGATCACCGGGGCACCGGTCGATCGTGTGATGGCCGACCCGCTGGTGCTGGCCTTCGTGTCGGCGGCGATGCGCGAGGCCGCGGCGGTCGGCGCGCAGATCGGTTGCGCCATCGAGCAGACGCCCGAGGACCGCCACGTGATCACCCGCAAGCTCGGCAGCTTCAAGCCCAGCATGCTGCAAGACGTGGAAGCCGGCCGCGCGCTCGAGCTGGATGCGATCGTCACCGTCGTGTGCGAGATCGCGCAGCGCGTGGGCGTGGCCACGCCGAACATCGACGCGCTGCTCGGGTTGACGCGCCTGTTCGCACGCACGCGCGGGCTCTATCCGGCTTGACGGGCGGGCGCCGGATCGGCGCCATCCCCGATTGACACTTGCGCGGCCGCCGGCCAAATTAACCGGGCAGTTAACTCCCACCCGTCGAAGGACACTCCCCATGCATGCACGCACCTTCTTCACGCGCTGCAGCGCCGCTGCCGTCGCGCTGTTGCTGGCCGGCGCCGCGCAGGCGCAGAACTGGAAGCCCACCAAGCCGATCAATCTGATCGTGCCCTGGGCCGCCGGCGGCTCGACCGACCAGGTCACGCGAGTCACCGCGGCCGAGCTCGAGAAGGTGCTCGGCCAGAAGGTCGTGGTGGTCAACCAACCCGGCGCCTCGGGCTCGATCGGCAGCAAGAATGCCTGGGAGTCGGCGAAGGACGGCTACACCTGGACGGCCGGCGCCGCGCAGGACCTCGGCACCTACCAGAGCCTGGGCATGCTCGATGCGAGCATCAAGGACTGGCATCTCTTTCTCAACGTCGCCAACATCCAGGTCGTGGGTGTCGGCGCTGGCACGCCGTATCAGAACATCGGCCAGCTGCTCGACGCCATGAAGGCCAAGCCCGGCGAGATCAAGGTGGCCACGGCCGGCGTCACCTCGGCCGGCCACAACGCCATGGAGGCCATCTCGCGCGCCACCGGCGTGAAGTACCGCCACGTCACCTACGACGGCGGCAACCCGGCAGTGGTGGCCACCGTGGCGGGCGAGACCGACCTCACGACGCAACTCGCCGTCGAGCAGGCGGAGATGATCCGCGGCAAGCGCATCCGGCCGCTGGCCACGGTGTCCGACCAGCCGCTCGAGCTCGAGGGCTTCGGCATGATCGAGCCGATCAGCAAGGCCATTCCCGGCTTCAAGTCGCCGGCCAACTACTTCGGCATCTTCCTGCCCAAGGGTGTGCCCGACGAGGTGGTCAAGACGCTCGAGAAGATCTGGGCCGAACAGATCGCCACCAGCGACGCGCTGAAGAAATACGCCGCCAGCCGCGGTGCGCTGTTCGCGCCGGCCGCCGGTGCCGCCGCGCAGACGGCGGTGTTCCCGGCGGTGCAGGCCAATGCCTGGCTGCTGCACGCCGGCGGCAAGACCAAGGTCGCGCCCGACACGGTGGGCATTCCGAAGCCTTGATGACTCGATGAGCATCGAGAACACGCCCGGCGACGGGTTGTCGCCGCGCGTCGACCTGGTCGCGGCGCTGGCCTGGATGGCCTTCGGCGGTGCGGTGGCGGTCGGGTCCTGGAACATGGACCGGCTGGCGCATCTGCACATCAACCGCTACGAGATTCCGGGCCTCGTGCCCGGGCTGCTCGGTGCGGCGATGCTGCTGCTCGGCGCCGCGCTCGCGTTGCGCTCGCTGCGGCGCGGGTTGCGGCCGCTCCCTGCCGGCGTGGCGCGCGAGGGGCTCGGGTCGCTGGCCGGCGTGCTCGCGACGACGCTGCTCTACGCCGTTGTGCTGGTGGGGCATGGTGTGCCGTTCTGGCTGGCCACCTTCGTGTTCGTGGCCGGTTTCGTCTTCTGGTTCGACCGCAAGCGCCAGGCTGCGCTCGGCCGCAGCCGGGCGAGGCAGGCGGTGCTGGCCGTGGTCTACGGCGTCTGCACGAGTGCAGTGGTCACGCTCGTGTTCGAGCGCGTGTTCCTGGTGCGGCTGCCCTGACGTTGCTTCATGTTCGACGGCCTGATCGCGTTCGGCCATTCGCTCGCGTCGTTCCTGACGGTCGAGACGATCGCTTACGTGCTCGCGTCGTCGCTGGTCGGCGTGATCGTCGGCGCGCTGCCGGGCCTCACCGCCACGATGGGCGTCGCGCTGATGACCACGCTGACGATCAAGATGCCCGCGAACATCGCGCTGCTGGTGCTGGTCTGCACCTACGTGGGCGCGATCTATGGCGG
Source organism: Burkholderiaceae bacterium (assembly GCA_016790175.1). Taxonomy (GTDB): domain Bacteria; phylum Pseudomonadota; class Gammaproteobacteria; order Burkholderiales; family Burkholderiaceae_C; genus JAEUPI01. Next base: position 3,907 of record JAEUPI010000203.1, read on the forward strand.
CAGTCGCAGCGCGATCCTGCTCAACATTCCGGGCACGCCGGCCTCGGCGGCGTCGTGTCTCGATGGCTACGCCCTCGCGCGCCAGGGCCTGGCCGGCCGCGCCATGGGCATCGCCACCACCGGCTCGGTGCTGGGCACCTTGATCGGCATGTTCTTCCTCGCGCTCTTCACGCCGCTGCTGGGCGACCTGGCGCTGAAGTTCGGTGCCTACGAGTTCTTCTGGCTCGCGGTGTTCGGCGTGATCGTCTCGGCCACGCTCACCGGCGGCGACCCGTTGAAAGGCTGGATCGCCGGCTTCGCCGGCCTGTTCATCGCCACCATCGGGCAGGACGGCATCCACGCCTACGAGCGCTTCTCGTTCGGCAACCGCGATCTGGCCGGCGGCTTCTCGCTGGTGCCGGCGCTGGTGGGGGCGTTCGGGTTCGCCGAGATCCTGGTGGCGATGCACGAGAGGCGGCCGCCCGTCGTGCTGAGCAAGCTCGATTCGGTGATCCCGAAGCTGAAGGACGTATGGCACTACCGCCGCACCATCGCGCGCTCCGGCGTCATCGGCACCTTCATCGGCATCGTGCCCGGCGTCGGCGAAGACGTGGCGGCCTGGTCGTCGTATGCGGCGGCCAAGCGCGCCAGCAAGGAGAAGGAGCAGTTCGGCAAGGGCTCCATCGACGGGTTGATGGCGGCGGAGACGGGCGACAACGCCTGCGTGCCCGGCGCGATGATTCCGGTGCTGACGCTGCAGGTGCCGGGCTCGGCGCCGGCCGCGGTGCTGATGGCGGCGATGCTGATCCACGGCGTGAAGCCGGGGCCGATGATCATGATCGAGTCGCCGCAGTTCGTGTACGACGTGGTGGCGATGATGCTGCTGGCCACGCTGGGGATCCTGCTGTACGGGCTCACGCTCACGCGCTTCCTGATCCAGGTGCTGCGGGTGCCCACGACCATCATCACGCCGATGCTGTTCGTGCTGTGCACCGTGGGCACCTATGCGATCGCCTCGCGCCTGTTCGACGTGTGGACGATGCTGCTGTTCGGCGTGCTCGGCTTCGTGCTGCGTCGTTACCGCTTCCCGGTGGCGCCGCTGGTGCTCGGCATCGTGCTCGGCGACCTGATGGAGAAGAGCCTGCGCCGCGGGCTGGTGCTGTCTGACGGCGACCTCACGCCATTCATCACGCGGCCGATCTCGGCGGTGCTCGCCGCGATCATCGTCGTCGTCGTGCTGTTGCGCCTGCCGCCGGTGCAGCGCGCGCTGCGCCGCCAGGTGGCCTGATCATGGATGCGCTGCCGCTCGCGTTGTGCAACGAGGTGCTGCAGCCGCTGGGCTTCGAGCGGCAATGTGCGCTGGCGGCCGCGCTCGGCTACCAGGGGCTCGAAGTGGCGCCGTTCACGCTTGCGGCCGACCCGCTTGCGATCAGCGATGGCGAAGCACGCAACTTCGCACGCGTGGCCGCCGACCATGGTCTGGCGATCACCGGGTTGCACTGGCTGCTGGTGGCGCCGGCGGGCCTGTCGATCGTGTCGTCCGAGGCCGCGGTGCGCCGGCGCACGACGGCCGCGATGGAGCGCCTGGTGGAGCTCTGTGCCGCGATGGGTGGGCGCTACCTGGTGCACGGGTCGCCGAAGCAGCGGTCGGTGCCGGCCGGCGACAGCCGCGATGCGGCCCGCGAACGGGCGCTCGAATGTTTCGCGCAGGCCGCCCGTGCGGCCGGGCGCTGCGGCGTCACCTACTGCGTCGAACCGTTGGCGCCGGCCGAGACCGACTTCATCAACACGGTGGCCGAGGGCATCCAGATTGTCGATGCGATCGGTTCGCCGGCCTTTCGCACCATGCTCGACTGCAGCGCCGCGGGCCAGGCCGAGGCCGAGCCCGTCGACGCGCTGATCCGCCGCTGGTGGCCGACCGGCAAGCTCGCGCATGTGCAGCTCAACGATCCGAACCGGCGCGCGCCGGGGCAGGGAACGATGCGCTTCGCGCCGATCCTCGCCGCGCTGCGCGAGGTGGGCTACCGCGGTGTGCTCGCCGTCGAGCCGTTCGACTATGTGCCCGACGGGCCGGGATGCGCGGCACGGGCGATCGGCTACCTGCGCGGCGTGATGGAGTCGATGCATGGCTGAGGCACCGCGCTTCGTCGTGCGCGAGATCGGCCTGTTCGAGCGCCCGGTGCGGCTGCGCCTGCCGTTTCGTTTCGGTGTGGTCACGCTCACCGAATGCCCGCAGGCCTTCGTGCGCGCGCGCATCGAGCTGCCCGATGGACGGTCCGCCATCGGCGCCGCCGCCGAACTGATGGCGCCGAAATGGTTCGACAAGAACCTGGCCCTGTCGAACGACGACAACTTCGCGCAGCTGCGCGACGTGTTGCGCCTGGCGCGCGAGGCCTACCTCGGCGATGGCTCGGCCGGCACCGCGTTCGGCCATTTCGCGCGCCATCACGACGCGCATCTGGCAGCGGGTGCCGCGCGCGGCCACAACCCGCTGCTGGCGAGCTACGGGCCGGCCTTGATCGATCGGGCGCTGCTCGATGCGCTGTGCCGGGCGCTCGGCATCTCGTTCTATGCGGCGATGCAGGGCAATCTCGTCGGTCTGGGTAGCGCACACCCGGCGTTCGCGGGTTTCGCCTGGGGGGCCTTCCTGGCCACGCTGCGGCCGGCTGCCACCATCGCCGCGCGCCACACGGTCGGCCTGGTCGACGCGATCACGGCAGCCGATCTGCGCGATCCGGTCGGCGACGGCCTGCCAGAGACGCTGGAGCAGGTGCTCGCGCAGTACGGTCACCGGCACTTCAAGCTCAAGGTCGGCGGGCAGGTCGATGCCGATGTGGCGCGGCTCGCCGCAATTGCCGCCGTGCTCGATCGGCTGGCCGGCGAGGTCCTGGTCTCGCTCGACGGCAACGAGCAGTACGCCGATGCGCCAGGCGTGCTGGAGCTGCTCGAGCGCATCCGCGACACGCCTGCGCTGTCGCGCCTGTGGCGCTCGATCGCGTTCGTGGAGCAGCCGATCACGCGCGCCAGGGCACTCGAGGTCGACGTGCGCGCCATCGCCGCGCTGAAGCCGGTGATCGTCGACGAATCCGACGGCGACCTCGATGCCTTCGTGCGTGCGCGCGAACGCGGCTATGCCGGCATCTCGAGCAAGACCTGCAAGGGGCTGTACAAATCGCTGTTGAACGCGGCCCGCTGCGCGCGCTGGAACGCCGAGGCCGGCCACGAGCGCCACTTCATGTCGGGCGAGGACCTCACGACGCAGGCGGGTCTGGCGGTGCAGCAGGATCTGGCGCTGGTGAACCTGCTCGGCCTCACGCATGTGGAGCGCAACGGCCATCACTATGTGAACGGCATGGCCGCACTCGGCGAGGCCGAGCAGCGGGCCTTCGCGGAGGCGCACCCCGACCTGTACCAGGCGTCTCATGGCGCGGTGCGGCTCGCGATCCGCGATGGTCGCCTGTCGATCGCTTCGCTGGCCTGCACGGGTTTCGCGAGCGCTGCGATGCCGGACTGGACGCAGATGGTTCCGATCTGAGCGGCGCGGCCCCATCCGCCGGCCGGTGACCGCCAACCGCCGTTCGTCGCATGGCGGCGTCAGGGGGATGGGCTCGCGCCTATCATCGGCGCCGGCTTCGCACGAAAGGTCTGCACGATGGCTGCTGCCATGACCCGTCAGGAACTCGAGACGCGCGAACACGAGCTGCGCAAGACGCGCATGCTGATGGTCGACGGCGCGCTGACGCTGAACGCCCGCACCGCGCAGCGCGGCCTCAGCGCACGCGCCTATGTCGACGGCTACTGGGGCTTTGCCTCGGCGCCGATGGCGGCCGGGGCTGCCGGCCGCGACGAGGTGCAGCGGCAGGCGCTGGCCAACGCGCGTGCACTCGGCCGCTTCGGCGAGCGGCCGCCGATGCCATTGCCCGAGGTGCGGCATCTGGGGCGACAGCAGCATGCCGGCCGGACGCCGCTGTCGGCGGCCGAATGCAACGAACGCCTGGCCTCGCTGCATGCCTGGTGCAAGACACGTTATCCCGGCCTGCGCTCGACCCGGTTCCTGATTTCCGACGAGCAGCACCTGAAGGCGCTGCACACCAGCAACGGCGGCGATTCGCTGGCGCGCATCGACCGCGCCATGTGCCATTTCACGCTCGTCGGCGAGGACGCCGGCGGCGCGCCGATCGAGGTCGGCGAGTCGGTCTCCGGCCGCGGCAGCCTGTCCGACGTGGACTGGTCGATCGACCGCCTGGCCCCGATGCTCGATGCCGCCCACGAACACCTGCAGGCCAAGCGGCATGCGGTGGCCGCACGCGGCGGCCTGCAGACGGTGGTGCTCGCCGCGCCGCTGGCCGGCATGCTGGCGCACGAGGCGATGGGTCACCCGTGCGAGGCCGATGCGGTGGTCAGCGGCGCGATCACCGCCTCGCTGGTCGGGCAGCCGGTGGCCAGCGAGCTGATCACGATGGTCGACTTCGCCCACAGCTACGACGGCGCGCCGACGATGGTGCCGGTGGAGGTCGACGACGAAGGCACGCCCGCGCGCGACGTGGTGATGATCGACCGCGGCGTGCTCTCAGGTTTCATGCACAGCCGCGAAACCGCGGCGCGGCTCGACCAGCCGCCCACCGGCAATGCACGGGCCTACAACCCGCACGACGAGCCGCTCGTACGCATGCGCAACACGGCCATCCTGCCCGGCACCAGCACGATGGAGCAGATGATCGCCGGCGTCGACGACGGTTACCTGCTGCTGAAGACCGGCAACGGCCAGGCCGACGCCACCACCGAGTTCACCTTCGGCGTCACGCTGGCCTACGAGATCCGCGGCGGCAAGCTCGGCCGTGCGGTGCGCAACACCACGCTGTCGGGCTCGGCGATCAAGGTGCTGAAGACGGTGGACGCCGTCGGCGACTCGATGTACTGGGAATGCGCCGGCTACTGCGGCAAGAAGCAGCCGATGGTGGTGTCGATGGGTGGCCCGGCGCTGCGTGCGCGGGCACACCTGGGCGGCGAATAGCGCGGTGGGCCACATGACGACCGAACCCGCTCAGGAACTGCGGTCCACCGCCGAGCATCTGCTCGCGCTGATGCGCCGGCAGGGCTTCGACGGTGCCCAGGTGGGCGTGCGCCGGCAGCGCCGGCAGGAGCTGTGCATCGCGCACAACGATCCGAGCCTGCTGCGCAGCAACGACGCCGTGCAGGTGCAGCTCGTGGGCCTGCTCGATGGCCGCCGCGCCGACACCGAGGGCAGCGAGCTCGACAGCGAGAGTCTGCAAAACCTGGTGCACAGCCTGTGGGGCAACGTCACGTCGGCGCCGCAGGATCCGGCCAACGCGGTGTCGTCGGGCCAGCGTGCGCACGTGCAGCGCGGCCCGCAGCAGGCCGACGGCGCGGCGCTTGCCGACGCGATGCGCGAGTTGCTCGACTGGCGCGCACGCGAGGTGCCGAGCGTGATGCTCGAAGAGGCGTTGGCCGGTCACACGCAGGTGACGAGCTGCACGCTCACCAGCGGCGGCAGCGAGCTGCTGGCCGAGACCGGCTGCTACGACGCCGTGGTGTTCGGCATGGCGCGCGAGGGCGCGGCGGCCAGCTCGTTCAACTACGCGGGCGGAACCTGCGACCGCCTCACGGGCGAGCCGCTGGCCCCGCGCTTCGGCATGGGCGAGATGCTGCGCGCGATGACACGTTCGGTGCAGACCCGGCCGATCGGCGATCGTTTCGTCGGCGCGGTGGTGCTCACGCCGCCGGCGATCGCCGGGCTGCTCGGCTGGCTGATGGGCCAGCTGAGCGACCAGGCGCTCATCGATGGCAGTTCGGTGTACCGCCAGTCGGTGGGGCAGCGCTGCGCCTCGCCGCTGCTCACGCTGGGCAGCCGCTTCGACGCGCCGGGTGTGCCGGCGTTCGCCGCCGATGCGTTCACGCTGGCGCCGGTGACGCTGCTCGACCGCGGCGTGCTGCAGTGCCTGACGCCGAGCCTCTACGGCAGCCGCAAGACCGGCGTGCCGCATGTGCCGGTCTGCGGCGACGGCTGGGCGCTGGCCGCCGGCACCACCGCATGTGCGGAGCTGATCGCCGGCGTGCCGCGCGGTGCACTGGTCGACCGCCTGTCGATGGGCCGCCCCGCCGCCAATGGCGACTTCTCCGGTGTCATCAAGAACAGTTTCGAGATCCGCGACGGCCAGGTCGGCCACGCATTGTCGGAGACGATGATCTCCGGCAACGTGGCGCAGATGCTGCGCGACGTGAGCGCGGTGAGCCGCGAGCGCATCGACACCGGCGGCTGGGTCATGCCGTGGGTGCGGGTCGAGGGGCTGCATTTCTCGTAGCCCGCGGCCTGTCGCCGGTCACGGCTTGGCGGGCGGTTCGACGATAATTACCCCGTAATTCTTTGAATAGCGGGGTAACGCGTGCCGCGTAAATCCATGGCGGCCCCTTTGTACCGGGCGCTGCCGCTGAACTACCGCACCCAATATGCAGAAGTACAGGAGCGCGCGCAGGCGGCCGGCGAGCTGTTGCCAGGCACGCCCGGTACGCTCACGCTGCGCAGCGGTACCGGCTACGAGTACTGGTATCGCCGATACAAGGCCGTTGCGCAGCGCGAGGTCGAAGACTTGATCTGCAGCGCCGACGATGAATCGGCGCTGGCCGAGATGCGCGCACGCATCGAGTTCGCACAGTGGATGCAGGACCAGATCAAGGCGCTTCGACTGCTGGGTTACCAGGTTGGCGGCAAGGACGCCGCCCGCGTGCTCGTGGAGTTGCACAACCGGCGGCTGTTCGAGGCTGGACTCGTCGTGGTGGGTACGCTGGCGTACATGGCCTGGTTGAACGAGCATGGTGCCGTGGCCGCAAGCGCGTCCACCGAAGACATCGACCTGGCGCGGCGGCAGCGGCTCAGACTGGCTGCGGCGCTGTCGCTGCCGTCGACAATGCAGGCGTTGCGACTCGACTTCACACCGGTGCCTGGGATGCCGAACACCGCTCCGGCCACGTCGATGAAACGGCCGGGCGCAGCCGGATTGCGTGTAGACCTGCTGGCACCCGGCGCTGCGCTCGGTCGCCCTGTCCCGGTTCCCGAGCTGCAATGGCATGCGGCGAGCGTGCCGCATTTCGACTATCTGCTGGCCGACGCGCGCACGGCTGCCGTGCTGGCAGGCGGCCACTGCATACCGTTGCACTTGCCGGCACCGGAGCGTTTCGTCTGGCACAAGCTGTATTCGAGCAAGGCGCGCACCGGCAATCCAAGCAAGGCGGCCAAAGACGTCTTGCAGGCCGCCACCCTGGCCGCCGTGCTCGTCGAAACGGCTGACGCTGAACTCGCGCGTTCGGCGGCAAGAGCGCCTGCCGCGTTGCTGAATCAGGCGCGCCGGACGCTGCCCGCGCTGCGCCGCCTGCTGGTCGGACACGCCGCGACGTTGTTGCAGTTCGAAGAGATTCTGGCTTGAGTGCAGGGCATGGTTCTGGGCAGCATTCAGGCCATCGGCCGCGCGAACGCCGCGTCCCAGTGGGCCAGCGCCGGCTTGGCGTTGTACTGCGCGTCTACCAGACCCAGCGTGGTGAACAGCGGCAGGTTGGCCGGCAGCGGCGGCGGCAAGCTCGCGAGGTCGAGGTCGGCGAACACCAGCTGGATCCAGCCGCGCGCGGCCACGCTGTCCAGCAGGGCCGGGTGGCGCGCGATGTAGCGCGCCTGCAGTGCAGGGTTCGAGCTGACGGTGACGCCGTTGGCGCTCGCGCCCTGGCTGGGCCAGCCGCCTTCGACCACCATCACCGGCAGCGGATTCGTGTTGCCTTGTTGCAGCCGGCTGTAGTAGTCGGCTGGAATATCCTCGGGCGTGGGCCATGAGAAGTACGGATACGACGACAGGCCAAGCCATTCACTGAACGGAAAGTCTGCGCGGTCCTGCGCGATGCCCACAAACGGGCCGCTGCCGCCAAGCACGCCCCAGGCCGTCTCGACCTGCACGCTGATGAAACGCGTGCCGGTGTAGCCGGCGGCACTCAGGTCGGCCGAGGCCGCGTTCGCCGTCTGCTTGAGCGCGTTGTAGAGCGTGGGCGGGGCCGCCGCGCGGATCAGGTTGGTCTCGGTGGCCAGACCCAGAACCTCCGGCTTCAACATCTGCGCCACGGCGACGATGTAGTTGCGTGCGGCCAGCTGCACCGCGGGTTCGGAGAGGCTGCGGTTCAGCGCGCGCAACTGCGGCGCCTCGTCGGTGCGCGACAAGCCGTCGGTGAGATCGGCCATGAACATCAGCTGGTGGCCCTTGCCGCGGTAGTAGTCCACGAGGCCCACCTTGTCGCGCTGCAGGATCGCCTGCGGCGTCATGCCGGCGAGCAGATCGCTCCAGGGCAGCTCCTCGTGGATCGCCGCGATCTCGCCGCGCGTGCTCCAGGTATCGACGGTGCGCAAAACGTCTTGCACGGTCAGGCGCGGCGGCAGCCCCGAGAAGCCCATGCGCCAGCTGCGCAGCGCCGGGCCTGGCGAGCCGCTGGAGCCGCAGCCTGTGAGCAGCGCACTCAGCGATGCTGGAAACGCGGCTGCGAGTGCAGCCGACGAGCCGTTTGCCAGCCAGTCGCGCCGCTTGATCGGCAGGTCAGGGCGTTGCATCGCCCGATTCTGCGACGGCGGCTTCAGCGTTTCGCGCCACGGGTGCGCACGGCATCGGCCAGTTCGCGCAAAAGGGCCGCCGAATCGTCCCAGCCGATGCAGGCGTCGGTGATGCTCTGGCCGTAGGTCAGGCTGCGGCGGTCGGTGTGGCCGGCCTTGAAGGCCTGCGCACCGGCCACGAGATGGCTCTCGATCATCACGCCGAAGATCTGGCGGCTGCCCTGCGTGATCTGCCGCGCCACGTCGCGCACGACGTCGATCTGCCGGGTGTGGCTCTTCTCGCTGTTGCCGTGCGAGCAGTCGACCATCACGCCGCCATGGCGGTTGGACTGCTCCAGCGCGTCGCAGGCAGCGGCCACGCTGGCCGCGTCGTAGTTCGGCTTGGCGCCGCCGCGCAGGATCACGTGACCGTCGGGGTTGCCGGCGGTGTGCACCATCGCGATCTGGCCGCTCTTGTGCACGCCGAGAAAGCTGTGCGGCTGGCTGGCCGCGATGATGGCGTCGATGGCCACGCGCACATTGCCTTCGGTGCTGTTCTTGAAACCGATCGCGGCCGAGAAGCCCGAGGCCAGCTCGCGATGCACCTGGCTCTCGGTGGTGCGCGCGCCGATTGCGCCCCAGCTCAGCAGGTCGGCCATGTATTGCGGGCTCGAGGTGTCGAGCAGTTCGCCGCCGGCCGGGATGCCGAGCGCGTTGATGTCGATCAGCAGCGAACGCGCGATGCGCAGGCCCTCGTTGATGCGGAAGGTGCCGTCCAGGTGCGGGTCGTTGATCAGGCCCTTCCAGCCGATCGTGGTGCGCGGCTTCTCGAAGTAGACGCGCATCACGATCTCGAGCGCGTCGTCGAGTTCGGCGCGCAGCAGTGCCAGGCGCTGCGCATAGTCGATCGCCGATCGCGGGTCGTGCACCGAGCAGGGCCCGATCACCACCAGCAGCCGCGGCTCCAGCCCGTGCACGATGCGGCGCACCCGGTCGCGGCTGGCGGCCACGAAGCCCTCGACCGGGCCGCCGGCCACCGGGAAGAAGCGGATCAGCTGCTCCGGCGGCGGCAAGGTCTCGACGGCGAGCACGCGCTCGTCGTCGACCTTGGAGGTCTTGTCGGTCTGGTCGGCTGGGCGCATGCTGGCAGGCCGGGTTGGGGCCACTGTTTGGCTTCACGGGCCCCGCGCGGGGCCCTTGTGGGGGCTTTGCTGGACAGGCCAGATTACCCCAACCTAGAATCTACCGACCGGTTGGTCGAAAATGTTTGCACCACATCAAACTCCCGACTTCGCATGAGCGCGTCCCTCGACAAGAACACCCAGGTCGCCGTCGTCGGCGCCGGCAGCATGGGCGGCGGCATCGCCCAGGTGGCGGCCCAGCATGGGCACGCCGTGAAATTGTTCGATGCGCAGCCGGGTGCCGCAGCCAAGGCGATCGAGCGCATCGGCGCCGATCTCGACGGTGCGGTGCAGAAGGGCAAGCTCGACGCGCACGAGCGGGCCGCCACGCTGGCGCGCATCACGGCGGTCGAGCGCATCGAGGCGCTCGAAGGCTGTGGCCTCGCGGTCGAGGCGATCGTCGAGAAGCTCGAGCCCAAGCAGGCGCTGTTCCGCTCGCTCGAGGCCGTGCTGGGCGCCGACGCCGTGCTCGCGACCAACACCTCGTCGATCTCGATCACCGCGGTCGCGCAAGGGCTCAAGCATCCGCAGCGGCTGGTGGGCTGGCATTTTTTCAA
>JAEUPI010000138.1 GCA_016790175.1 Burkholderiaceae bacterium
TCGCGCTCGGCCATGTACTCGGCCAATGCGTCCCAGAGCGCCAGGATCACACCGCCATCGCGAAAGCGCGCATCGATGCAGGCCCGCCCGAGCTCGGCCATGCGCGGGCGGATCGGGGCGAGCGCGCTCAGATCGAACTCCTGGTCGCTGTAAAGCCCACCGGCCGCGAGGGCCTGGTCGGGCATCAGCACACGGTAGGTCCCGATCACCGGCCCGTCGCGCCCGTCGCGCACGAGCAGGTGATCGCACAAGGCGTCGAACTCGTCGGCATCCAGGCCATGACGTCCGTTCAGTGTGCGGGCGCCCATCTCGAGCGCGAACACACGGTAGCGCAGGCGTTGCGCTTCGCGGACCTCGGCCCAGGTACTGGCCCAGGCCACCTGCAGCTTCTCACCCATGCACTCTCCTTCGGCTCCCGGCGCGACAGACCGGTCGCACACGAATGTGCGTGCCCGAGGTGACAGGGCGATGGCAGCGGCACGACAGCGGCGTGACTGCGGCCGGCGCAAGCTGTCATCGATGAGTCGCCGGACTGTCACGAAACCGTCATGGTCCACCCCTACAGTGCCTCAAACCCACTGTGAACGCGAAAGGAACGCAAATGACGCACTCCTACCATCCGATGCGCCGCGCTGTTGGCATCGCCGTGACGCTGGCCCTGGCCGGTGCCGCGATGTCGGTCCAGGCACAGGTGGTCAAGATCGACGGCTCGTCGACGGTCTATCCGGTCACCGAAGGCGTGGCCGAGGATTTCCAGAAGCTGAAGAAGGGTGCCGTGAAGGTCACCGTCGGCATCTCGGGCACGGGTGGCGGCTTCAAGAAGTTCTGCCGCGGCGAGACGGACATCTCCAACGCGTCGCGGCCGATCCTCGAGAAGGAAATGGCCGACTGCCGGGCGGCAGGCATCGAGTATTTCGAGTTGCCGGTGGCCTTCGACGCGCTGACGGTGGTGATGAATCCGAAGAACACCTTCCTGAAGCAGATCACCGTCGAGGAGCTCAAGAAGATCTGGGAACCCTCCGCGCAGGGCAAGATCACGCGCTGGAACCAGGTCAACGCCGCATGGCCCGATGCACCGATCAAGCTGTTCGGCGCCGGCTCGGACTCAGGCACGTTCGACTACTTCACCGAAGCCGTGACCGGCAAGGCGAAATCCAGCCGTGGCGACTACACCGCCAGCGAAGACGACAACGTGCTGGTGCAGGGCGTCTCGCAGGACGTGAACGCGATCGGCTATTTCGGCTATGCCTACTACGCCGAGAACCAGGCCAAGCTCAAGTCCGTGCCGGTGGTCGAGAAGGCGGGCAAGCCGGCCGTCGCGCCCAGCGAGAAGACAGTGCTCGACGGCAGCTACCAACCGCTGTCGCGCCCGATCTTCATCTATGTCAACACCAAGTCGCTGGCCAAGCCGGAGGTCAAGGAGTTCGTCGACTTCTACATGAAGGAAGGCGCGCGCCTGGCCAAGGAAGTGAAGTACGTGCCGCTGCCGGCCAAGGCCTATCAGATGAACCAGGAACACCTGGCCAAAGGCAAGAAGGGCACGGTGTTCGGCGGCGTGGCCGAGGTCGGCGTGACCATCGAGGCGCTGCTGGCTCGCGAAGCCAAGCTCTGAACGGTGGCGGGGGGTCGGTGCCGCGCGATGCGGCTCCGGCCGCGCCGAGACCCGGGCGCAACGGGGATCCTAGAATGACCATAACGACGACCACCGACGCTCCCGTGCAGGTCACAGCCACCGACGCGGCCGCGCGACTGGCCGACTATGCGAAGCTCAAGCGACAGCGAAAGCTCCGCGAACGACTCATCGAAACCGTGCTGCTGGCGGCAGCCTGCGTCTCGGTGGTCACGACCATCGGCATCGTCTACATCCTGGTCAAGGAGTCGGTGCTGTTCTTCTCGCATGTGTCGGTTTGGACCTTCCTGACCGACCGGCAGTGGACGCCGTTGTTCGACGACGCGCACTTCGGCATCATGGTCCTGCTCGCCGGCACGGTGAGCAGTTCACTGGTGGCGCTATCGATCGCGATTCCGCTGGGCACGATCATCGCGATCTACCTGTCGGAGTTCGCCGGCCACAAGACGCGCGAAACGATGAAGCCGCTGCTGGAACTGCTGTCCGGCGTGCCGACCATCATCTACGGCTACTTCGCGCTGCTCTTCGTGACGCCCCTGCTGCAGAAGCTGATTCCCGAACTGCCGGGCTTCAATGTGCTCGCGGCGGGCATCGTGATGGGCATCATGATCATCCCGTACGTGTCGTCACTGGCCGAGGACGCCATGCGCTCGGTACCGATGAGCCTGCGCGAAGGCTCGTATGCGATGGGCGCCACCCGGCTGCAGACGGCGCTGAAAGTGGTGGTGCCGGCGGCGCTGTCGGGCATCGCGGCGGCCTATATCCTGGGCATCTCGAGGGCGGTGGGTGAAACGATGATTCTGGCGGTCGCGGCCGGCATGCAGCCCAACCTGACGCTGAACCCGCTGGAGCCGGCGGCGACCATCACCAGCTACATCGTGCAAGTGGCCCTCGGTGACCTGCCGCACGGCAGCGTGGGCTACCAGACCATTTTCGCCGCCGGTCTGATGCTGATGCTGCTGACGCTGTTGTTCAACCTGATCGGCTATTGGATGCGCCGGCGCTTCCGCGAGGCCTACTGATGAACACCGAGACTGTCGCAGCCAAGCGGGACTCGCTGCGTGCGCTGATCCGAAGCCACAAGCGCTGGGACGCGACCTTCGGGGTGCTCGGCCTGCTGGCGATGATGGTGGGCGTGCTGACGCTGGCGGCGCTCTTCACCGGCATGGCCATCGACGGCATTCCGCGCCTGTCGGCGGAGTTCTTCACGAGCTTTCCGTCGCGCCGGGCGTCGCAGGCCGGGATCCTCTCGGCCTGGATCGGCTCGGCGCTGGTGATGCTCGTCACTGCCTTCTTCGCCGTGCCGGTCGGCATCGCCGGTGCGGTGTACCTGGAAGAGTATGCGAAGAAGAACTGGTTGACCGACGTCATCGAGATCAACATCACGAACCTGGCCGGCGTGCCGTCGATCGTCTATGGCCTGCTGGCGCTCGGGCTGTTCGTCTACAGCTTCGGGTTCGGCCAGAGCATTCTCACGGCCGGCCTGACGCTGGCGCTGCTGATTCTTCCGATCGTGATCGTCACCACGCGCGAAGCGCTGCGCGCGATTCCGCAGCATGTGCGCGAGGGCGCCTATGCCTGCGGTGCCACGCAGTGGCAGGTGGTGCAGCATCACCTGCTGCCGTACAGCACGCCCGGCATTCTGACTGGCGTGATCATCGCGTTGTCGCGGGCGATCGGAGAAACGGCGCCGATCATCACCATCGGCGCGCTCACCTTCATCGCCTTCCTGCCGCCGGTGCCTTTCGCCGGCGAGCCGGCCGCCGGGGCGTTCGACTGGTTGTTCTCGCCGTTCACCGTGATGCCGATCCAGATCTTCAACTGGACCTCGCGGCCCGATCCGGCCTTTCACCAGAACGCCGCGGCCGCGAGCTTCGTGCTGGTGTTCATGACCTTGGGCATGAACGCGCTGGCGATCTGGCTTCGTTACCGCATGCGCAAGAACATCAAGTGGTAGCCGCCACCATGGGACACATCGAATGACTTCGACGATCACGCTGCCGGCGAAGGCGCCGGCGATGAAGGCCGAATCGAAGGATCTGGACTTCTACTACGGCGACTTCAAGGCGCTGACGGCCGTGACGATGCCGGTGTACGAGCACAAGGTCACGGCGCTCATCGGGCCCAGCGGCTGCGGCAAGAGCACGTTCCTGCGCTGTTTCAACCGGATGCATGACCTCTATCCGGGCCATCGGTACGATGGCAGCATCCACCTGCATCCGGACCAGGTGGACGTGCTTCACCACTCGGTCGATCCGATCGAGGTGCGCATGCGCGTGTCGATGGTGTTCCAGAAGCCCAATCCGTTTCCGAAGTCGATCTTCGAGAACGTGGTCTACGGCCTGCGGGTGCGAGGCGAACGCTCGCGCAGCTATCTGCAGGACAAGTGCGAAGCGGCCCTCAAGGGCGCGGCACTCTGGCTCGAGGTGAAGGACAGACTGGACGAGGTGGCGGTCAACCTCTCGGGCGGCCAACAGCAGCGACTGTGCATCGCACGCGCGCTCGCCACCGACCCCGAGATCCTGCTGTTCGACGAGCCGACCTCGGCGCTGGATCCGATCGCCACCGGCAGCATCGAGGAGCTGATCGGCGCCATCAAGGACAAGGTGACCATCCTGATCGTCACGCACAACATGCAGCAGGCGGCGCGGGTGTCGGACTTCGTGGCCTACATGTACCTCGGCGAGCTGATCGAGTTCGGCGAGACGCGGGAGATCTTCATGAAGCCCAAGCGCCGGGAGACCGAGGACTACATCACCGGGCGCTTCGGTTGAACGGGAGTAGCCCATGAGCGACAAGCACATCTCCACGCAGTTCGACGCCGAGCTGAGCGACATCTGCACCCGCGTGCTCGAGATGGGGGGCATGGCCGAGGCGCAGGTCGCGCAGGCGGTCTATGCACTCACCAACTTCAGCGGCGAGACGGCAAGCCAGGTGCTGTCGCGCGAGGAGCAGCTCAACCAGCTCGAGGTGCAGATCGACCGCGAGCTGTCGACCATCATCGCGCGGCGCCAGCCGACCGCGCGCGATCTGCGCCTGCTGCTGGCCGTGTCGAAGACCATCGCCAATCTCGAGCGGGTGGGCGACGAGGCCGCCCGTATCGCGCGTACGGTTCAGCGGCTGCTGAATGCTGGGGTGTCCAGCCGCATGCGGCTGCCGGTGGGCGATCTGGCGTTCGAGACCGACATGGCGGTGCGTCAGCTGCGCAAGGTGCTGGACGCGTTTGCGCGGCTCGATGTCGAGTCGGCGGTCGATGTGCTCAAGCACGATGACCAGATCGACCGCGAGTTCGAGGGCCTGATGCGCAAGCTGATCACCTACATGATGGAAGATCCGCGCACGATCTCGGCGAGCATCGATCTCGTGTTCGTCGCCAAGGCGATCGAACGGGTCGGTGACCATGCCAAGAACGTCGCCGAGGGCATCATCTACATCGTCAAGGGGACCGACGTGCGCCACAATCCGCCCGACGCCGTGGCGTCACTGGTTCGCTGAGGGCCGATCACCCGATGAGTCGCGTTCTGATCGTCGAAGACGAGGTGGCGATCGCCGAGCTGGTCGCAATCAACTTGCGCCATGCAGGACACGATGTCGTGTTGGCCAGCTCCGCCGAGCAGGCACAGGCCGAGGTGGATGCCGTGTTGCCAGACCTCGTGGTGCTCGACTGGATGCTGCCGGGGCAGTCCGGGCTGGCTTTGGCGCGCCGCTGGCGTGCCGACGCCCGCACCAAGGCGCTTCCGGTGATCATGCTGACGGCACGCGGGGAAGAGGTCGATCGCATTGCCGGCCTGGACGCCGGCGCCGACGACTATCTCGTGAAGCCGTTCTCGACGCAGGAACTGCTGGCGCGCATTCGCGCGGTGCTTCGGCGAAAGGCGCCGGAGGCGTTGGAGCAGACCGTGCAGATCGCGGGCCTTCGCGTGGAGCCGGACACTCGACGCGTTCTGGCAGACCAGCAGGAGCTGAAGTTGGGGCCGACGGAATTCAAGCTGCTGCATTTCCTGATGACGCACCCCGAGCGTGTGCACAGCCGAAAACAGCTGCTCGACCGCGTCTGGGGCGACCATGTGTTCATCGAGGAACGCACGGTCGACGTGCACGTCAAGCGCTTGCGCGACGCGCTGGCGCCGGCCGGGTGTTCCGGACTCATCGAGACCGTGCGTGGCGTGGGCTATCGGCTGGCGCGACAGCCCGCGGCGATGCCCGCCTGAGTCCGCTCGCGGACGATGCACTGGCTCCTGCCACGGATCTTGCTGACTCTGATGGCCGGTGCCGTGGGCGCCGGCCTGGGCTTGGCGCTGGCCAACTGGACCGACCTGCGCAGCCTCGGCATGCTGCTCGGCGCGGCGACCGGTATCGGGTTGATCGTGGCCGTGGATGTGCTGCGGGCGCGCCGGCTGTTGAGCTGGCTTCGCGAAGCCCGGACCGATCGCGCCCCGCATCACACGGGATTCTGGGGCGAGATGGGTTACCGCGTGGAGCGGGCGCTCCAGGCGCGTGACAAGGATCTGCAAGCGGCAAGGCAGCGCATCGAACAGTTCCTGTCAGCGATCGAGGCATCGCCCAACGGCGTCGTCATGCTCGATGCGCAGGGACAGCTGTTGTGGTGCAACTCGACGGCGGCAGACCATCTGGGACTCGATCCACTGCGCGATCTGCAGCAACCGATCACGAATCTCGTCCGAGCGCCGGAGTTCGTTGCGCATCTTCATGCCGGCACGCCCGAAGAGCCGGTGCAGTTTTCGATTCCGGGGCGGCCCGGGACGCTGTCGATCATCGTGCGGCCGTACGGCGACGGTCAGCGTCTGCTGCTCACACAGGACGTGACCGAGCGGTTGCGTGTCGACGGCATGCGACGCGACTTTGTGGCCAACGTTTCACATGAGATCCGCACGCCGCTGACCGTGGTCAGCGGCTTCATAGAAACGATGAGTCAGCTGGAGCCGACCGCCGCCGAACGCAAACGCATGCTGGAGCTGGTGGCCGAGCAGACACAGCGCATGCGCACGCTCGTCGACGATTTGCTGAGCCTGGCCCAACTCGAGGGCAGCCCTCGGCCATCGGGTGATACCTGGGTCGACGTGCATGCATTGATGCAGCGGGTGCTCGCCGATGGCCGGGCGCTGTCGGCGGGACGCCATCGGATCGAGGTCGACGAAGGGCCTGGAGGTGCCATCGCCGGCAACGAGGCCGAACTGCTCAGCGCATTCGGCAACCTGATGAGCAATGCCGTGCGCTACACGCCGCAAGGCGGGCGGATTGAAATCCTTTGGCAACGTCGCGGCAACGGCAGCGGCGCATTCGAGGTGCGTGATACCGGTCCCGGCATCTCGGCGGACCATTTGCCTCGGCTCGGCGAACGTTTCTACCGCGTCGACAGCGGCCGCTCGCGCGCGAGCGGCGGCACCGGGCTCGGCCTGGCCATAACCAAGCATGCCGTGATGCGTCACGGCGGCGAAATGCAGGTGGAGAGCGTTCTCGGCGAAGGCTCAACCTTCCGCCTTGTGTTTCCTCCAGCGCGCGTGCGATGA
The DNA here is from genome assembly GCA_016790175.1 of Burkholderiaceae bacterium. Classification (GTDB taxonomy): domain Bacteria; phylum Pseudomonadota; class Gammaproteobacteria; order Burkholderiales; family Burkholderiaceae_C; genus JAEUPI01. The sequence continues at coordinate 7,162 of JAEUPI010000138.1, forward strand.
GTCCGACTCAGCGGCGGCGATAGACCAGCGTCACGTCGTCGCGGTCGGTCGGCCGGGCTTCGCTCGCCACCAGGGTCCAGCCTGGCAGCGTCGGGGGACGCGCCACGCGTTTGGTGCTGACCAGCAGCACCTGGCAGGGGCCGCGTGACGCGCCGTCGGTTGCGTCGACGGTCCATCGGCCGTGCACCTCGAGGGCTGCCACCAGGGCGCGATGCATGCCGGGCGCGGCGACACAACCGCTTTGGCCCACATGCTTAGCCAGTTGGATCACATGGGCGCGATAGCTGCGGGCGTAGTCGAGCACCGGCAGCCACAGCGTCATCAGCAAGGTCCAGGCCAGCACCACACCGCCGGCCGGCAGCACCAGGCTGCGCCACAGTGCCGCGCGCTGTCGAGACGTGCGCCAGCGCACCAGCCACAGCCATGCCGCGCTGGCCGTCACGGCGGCCGTGAGCGCCAACAGTGAAAACTGAGAGACGTACCCCGGCGCGAGCTTCGCAACGTTGGCTGCGGGCTTGGCCGGCACCCCGGTGTGCAGCGACAGGTAGATCACCCAGATCGCGATCGCTCCCACGGTGAAGAAGAACACCGAGAACCAGTCGATCGCCGAGCTGGTGCTTCGCTGCAAGGTCGGTAGTGCGAATGCCGCGAGCACCGCGATGCCGGGAATACCGAGCATGAGCGCGCGATCGGATCCGCCCATGGTGACGTTGGCTGCGAGCGCGGTCACGAGAATCGTCAGCGGCACCGCGATATGGCGCCGCAGCAGCTGAAATCGCCAACGCCACAGCGTCCACAGCGCCAGCGGCCAGGCGGGCCAGAGGAACCACAGCCATTGACGCGCAATGGACCCCAATGTGGAAGCATCGAGCGAGTGCGCTGCGCGCCAGGTCCAGGCACCGATCAGTCCGGCAGCCGCGGCGGCCAGCGCCGTCGCACCCAGCACCCAGGGCGCGAAACGCCGCACGGGCTCGAAGCTGGACTGACGGCAGATCAATGCGCCGACCAAGCCGATCACGGCGGCCATCGTGGGTGCGCCGCTGCAGGCCAGCGCCGGCAGCGCGACCAGTATGGCCAACCGCACTCGCAGGCGCCGGTAGGGCGCCGCTGCCAGCGCCCATTGCGCAAGCGCCACCGACGCGAGTTGCGCAAGCTCCGGAGTGGTTTCATGTCCGAGTTGAAGCAGGCCCAATGTGGCCACCACCGCCAGGACCGACGCATCGGCCATCGCCCTTGCATAGTCCACCGTGCCGGCACCGCCGCCGAAGGCGAACTCCAGCGGTTGCGCCGCTTCGGTGCGGGCGAGCGCGAAGCACGCATACCAGAGGGCTGACAGGGTCAGCACGAGCAGCAGCGCAAATGCAACGCGTGCTGCGAGCGCCGGATCGAGCCACGGGCTCGTCAGCCAGATGGCTGCGGCGCCCAGCCAGTGCGGCAGCAATGCCGGGTCTGCCGGCACACCGCCCAGCGTAGGTGTCCACCACGACGACCGGCCTTCGGCCATGGCCAGCATCTGACCAAACGCCGTGAGGTCGGCGTTCTTCCAGGGATCGCGGCCGAACAGGCCGGGCAGCACATAGGCGGCACACAGCAACAGCAAGGCCTGGCGTGGCAGCGCGCGTGCCGCGTCCTGGGTCACCAGTGCAGGGATGGGTGTGACGGTCACAGGTGGGCAATGATGCCGCAGTGCGCGGGGGGCACGAAAAAGGGCAGCCGAAGCTGCCCTTTCGTTCGCTATGCGGCCTGCTACTTCTTGAGTCCGACGCGGGCGAACTTGTTGCGGAACTTCTCGACGCGGCCGCCCAGGCTGTCGACGCTCTTTTGCGTGCCGGTATAGAACGGGTGCGATTCGCTGGTGGTCTCGAGCTTCACGAGCGGGAGCTCACGACCGTCGTCCATCTTCACGGTCTCCTTGGTTTGCACGCAGGAGCGGGTCACGAACTTGAAACCGTTGGACAGGTCCACGAAGCAGACTTCGCGGTAGCCGGGGTGAATGCCTTCTTTCATGGGTGCCTCGTTGGGGTGGGTAGCCACGCCTCGTGGATCGGGCGCACTTGCCGGGGAGGGTAAACGCGAATTCTAGCCGATCGACACGCTGCCTACCCGCCCCGTCGCATCATGTCGAAGAAGTCGAGGTTGTTCTTGCTGGACTTCATCTTGTCAAGGATGAAATCCATGGCCTCGATCTCGTCCATCGGGTAGAGCAGTTTGCGCAGGATCCAGGTCTTCTGCAGGATCTCGGGTTTGAGCAGCAGCTCCTCACGCCGGGTGCCGCTCTTGTTGATCAGGATCGACGGGTAGACGCGCTTCTCGGCCATGCGGCGATCCAGGTGGATCTCGCAATTTCCGGTGCCCTTGAATTCCTCGTAGATCACCTCGTCCATCTTCGAGCCGGTGTCGATCAACGCCGTGCCGATGATGGTCAGCGAGCCGCCTTCCTCGATGTTGCGCGCCGCGCCGAAGAAGCGCTTGGGTCGCTGCAGTGCGTTGGCGTCGACGCCGCCGGTCAGCACCTTGCCGGAGGAGGGCAGCACGTTGTTGTAGGCGCGCGCGAGGCGGGTGATCGAGTCGAGCAGGATCACGACGTCCTTCCGCAATTCGACCAGACGCTTGGCACGTTCGATCACCATCTCGGCCACCTGCACATGGCGCGCTGCGGGTTCATCGAAGGTGGAGCTGATCACTTCGCCGCGCACGGTGCGCACCATCTCGGTCACTTCTTCCGGCCGCTCGTCGACCAGCAGCACGATCAGGTGCACGTCGGGATGATTCGCCACCAGCGCGTGGGCCAACTGCTGCATCATCACCGTCTTGCCCGTCTTGGGCTGCGCGACCAGCAGCGCCCGTTGGCCTTTGCCGATCGGTGCGATCAGGTCGATGATGCGGCTCGTGATGTTCTCTTCGGTCTTGATGTCGCGTTCGAGCTTGAACGGCTCCTTGGGGAACAAGGGCGTCAGGTTCTCGAACATGATCTTGTGCTTGCTCTCCTCGGGCGTCAGGCCGTTGACCTTGTCGACCTTCACCAGCGCGAAGTAGCGTTCACCGTCCTTGGGCACCCGCACCTCGCCCTCGACCATGTCGCCGGTATGCAGGTTGAAGCGGCGGACCTGGCTCGGCGACAGGTAGATGTCGTCGGTGCTAGCCATGTAGCTGGTGTCGATCGAGCGCAGGAAGCCGAAGCCGTCGGGCAGGACCTCGAGCACGCCGTCGCCGAACACCTGCTCGCCGCCCTTGGCGCGCTTCTTCATGATCGCGAACATCAGCTCCTGCTTGCGCATGCGAGCGACGTTCTCGATCTCCAGCGCCTCGCCCATCTTGATGAGCTCCGAGACGTGAATCGCCTTCAGTTCCGACAGATGCATGGTGGGGTACGAACGTGGAAGGCTGCGCCCTTGCCAGCGGGCTGCAACCGTTGGTCCGGCCAGTGTCCGGGGTTCGCGGACCCGGCATCGGGTCGAGCACCGGTGCCGGTCAGGTCACTAGGGTAGGGGCCGGAGCCGCGCGCCGCTGAGGCGTGCGCGGTGGCATTTTCTTCAGCGAACCGGTTGCCTCCTGGGCCCCGATTCGCAATGGGACGGATTATAGATGACCGTCGAGGAAGGCCGTCAATTGCGATTTCGACATCGCTCCGACCTTGGTGGCGGCCAGCTGGCCATCCTTGAACAGCATCAGTGTCGGAATGCCGCGGATACCGAACTTGGCAGGCACGGCCTGGTTTTCGTCGACATTCATCTTCGCGATCTGCAGTCGATCGCCATAGTCCTTGGCGGCCTCGTCGAGGATCGGTGCGATCATCTTGCAGGGACCGCACCATTCGGCCCAGTAGTCCACGAGCACCGGCTTGCCGGAATTGAGCACATCGTTGTCGAACGACGCGTCGGTCACATGTTTGATCAGATCGCTGCTCATCGAATGTCCTCGCACGGGCTCCCTGGCTTGCGCCGTCTGCCGCGCTGCACCAAGGCACAATGATTCTGACACAAAGCCCCCAATGGCGCCGGTTGCGGCATCGGCGCTCTACCTATGCCCGTGATCGAGCGCGTGGCCCTGTTCGACACCGGCAACGGTGTTTGGGACCGGTTCGTGAGTCGGGTGACCGAGTGGGCTTCGACTCGCGGCGTGATGTTGCGCGATGCCATCGTGCTGGTGCCGTCCGCCGCCGCGCTGACGCCGGCCCGCGCCGGTTTTGCTCGGCGCGGGGGCTGGCAACCTCGCATCGAAACCACGCGAACGCTCGCGGCATCGCTGGGGCCAGCCCTCGTTCCGCAAGCCCCTCAGCTGAGCTTCGACGCGGCCACCGACCGGCTGTCGGCCACGCAGATCCTGCGCGGACATGCGATCGGTCGGTCTCTGGCGCGGAGCGATCCGCGGCGTCTTGAACATGTCGTCACGGCCGTGGTCGAGACCGCTCACGCGCTGGCGCGCGCGGCTCAGTGTCATGCACCCGCGCGGCGCGACGTGTACTGGGCCGATGCGCGCTCTCGGTTGACGCCGACGACCGGCCCCGGCGCACAACAGCGCTGGTTGGCACGCATCGCACTCGAATGGGCGGCGCTGGCGCCCGAGCCGGCAACAGACCGGCTGTTCTCGGTTCAACCGGCGGCATGGGTGTCGTTCCAGGCCGGTGGGGTCGATCCGCTGGTCGACGCACTTTTCGACGCCGCGACCGACGCGACGCGATGCCTCGTGGTGGACGCCGACGCCGACGCCGACGTCTGGCCGTCGGACCGCGTGGTACCCACGTTCGCCTGCTGCAACGACTTCGAGCACGAGGCGCAAGCGGCTGCCGCACAGGTGTTGTGGCACCTCGATCGCGACGAGTCGCCGGTGGCACTGGTCAGCCTGGACCGTCAGCTGGTACGTCGAGTCCGCGCATTGCTCGAACGACAGCACGTGCCGATCGCCGACGAGACCGGCTGGACGTTGTCGACCACCCGGGCGGCGGCATCGGTGATGGCGCTGTTGCGCAGCGCATCGGCCCATGCCCGAACCGACTCGCTGTTCGACTGGCTCAAGGGTGTGCCGGCATGGCCGGATCTGCCGCAGGCCGGCGAACGACTGGTGGAACTGGAGCGCATATGCAGGCGCAGGGCCATCGGGCGTGTCGAACAGCTCATCGCGCTCGATCTCGGGCCGGGTCTGAGCGACCTCGTCGATCGGATCCAGCGCGCGCTGGCCGGGCTGCGCGTGCCTCGTATGAGCACCGGCGAGTGGTTGGCGGCCCTGCGCCACGCCCTGCGCGCATGTGGCGGCTGGAACGTCTTGGTCAATGACGAGGCGGGCCAGGCGGTGCTGCGCGCGCTTCACCTGGAGATCGATGAGGATCGTGTGCCCGCAGGGAGCGGCCCGGACGCCTCGGTGGTGCTTGGCCTCGAAGGCTTCGTCGCCTGGGTGGATGCGGCGCTGGCTGCGGCCTACTACACGCCGGCCGCGCCCGCGGCCGAGGCGGTGCGGGTGGTGATCACACCGTTGGGGCGCGTGATGTGCCGGCCCTTTGCGGCCGTTGTCTGCCCTGGAGCCGACGACCGTCACCTCGGCGCTCCGCCGTCGGCACAGACGCTTCTGTCGGACGCCGATCAGGTCGCGCTCGGTCTCGGGGGCCGTGCCGCACAGCTGCGCCGCGATGGGCTTGCGTTCGCGCACGCGCTCGCCTTGCCTCGCGTGACGCTGTTGCGTCGTCAGATCGACGCCAGCGGCGAACCCCTGGCCGAGAGCGCGCTGCTTCAGCGTCTGGTGCTGGACCTGGCGCAACAGGGGCGCGCCCCGTCCGCGTGGACGGACCCGCGCACGGTGCGGCGCATGCCGGTCCACCCGCTGGCTCGACCGTTGCCCAGTGCTCCGAACGCGTTGCCGACCCACGTGTCGGCCAGCGCCGTCGAGGCCTTGCGCGATTGCCCTTACCGCTTCTTCGCACGCCATGTGCTCGGCCTGCGCGAGGACGACGAACTCGACACCGAACTGGAGAAGCGCGACTACGGCGTGTGGCTGCATCACGTGCTGCTGGACTTTCATCGGCGGCGCGACGCCTCTGCCGGCCCGGGCGCGGACCTCCATCTGCTCGAGCACGTGGCGCAACAGCAGCAGATGGCACTCGGTATCGGCGATGACGAGTTCCTGCCTTTCGCCGCCAGCTTTGCCCGTATGGCACCCGCGTATCTCGCGTGGCTGCATGCGCGTGACCTTGAAGGCATCCGCTGGCTGGACGGCGAACGCGAGATCCGTCTGCAGCCGGCGCCGCTCGGCGGCGTCGAACTGCACGGGGTGATCGATCGCATCGACCGCATCGCGCCCGGCGGAGCGCTCGAGCTGATCGACTACAAGACCTCGGCGATCCAGCGTCTCAAGGACAAGGTGAAGCAACCGCTCGAGGACACGCAGCTGGCGTTCTATGCTGCGCTGCTTGCGCCGGAAGTCCAGGAACCGCTGCGTGCCTGCTACCTTCCGCTCGATCAGGCCGACGGCATCAAGCCCGTTGTGCACGAGCAGGTGCTGCACAGCGCCGAAGTGCTGGTGCGAGAGCTGGCGGGCGAGTTCGGGCGCCTGCGCGCGGGTGCGCCGATGCCGGCGCTGGGCGAAGGCGAGGTCTGCGAAACCTGCGAAGCGCGGGGCCTGTGCCGGCGCGACCATTGGCCAGACGGAGCCGGCGCATGAGCGAGCCGGGACGCTCTCAGGCGCGAACCCCGCAGCGCGCGCCGCTGAGGGTAGTCCAGTGAGTCATCAACCGGCCTTTCGCGCCGACGGGCAGCGCGTGTCGCGGTCCGCGTTCTATGCGATGGCCTGCGATCCCGGCCGCAGCGTCGTCGTCGAGGCCTGCGCCGGCGCAGGCAAGACCTGGATGCTGGTCTCGCGCATCGTGCGAGCCCTTCTGGACGGTGCGCTGCCGCATGAAATCCTGGCCATCACGTTCACGCGCAAGGCGGCCGCCGAGATGCGTGAGCGACTCGACGCCTGGCTGCGTGCGTTTGCCGCGCCGACGGCGAGCGCTGAGCAGCGGATGGACGAGCTGGTCCAGCGAGGCGTGCCGCCCGACGTCGCGCCGGCCTGGGCCGACGCGCTCGCCGGATTGCAGCGCCGCGTGCTGGACAGTGGACGAGCCGTGGAAGTACGCACCTTCCACGCCTGGTTCGCCCAGCTGTTGCGCGCTGCGCCGTTCGAATTGCTCGACGAGCTCGGCCTCGACCCGGAGGCCGAACTGCTTCAGGACATCGAGGACCATCGAGCCGAACTGATGCGGCGGTTTCACGCCGCGTTGCTGCAGGATGGAGCACGACGGTCGGACTACGAGGCCTTGATTGCCCAGCGCGGCCGCAGCCAGGCGACCAAGTGGTTCGAGCAGGTGCTGTCGCGTCGCATCGAGATGGAACTCGCAGACCGCGCCGGCACCCTCGAAGGCAGTGTTGCAGCCGTCGTGGTCGAAGGCGCCGCGGCGCCGCGCGAAATCGTGGCGTCCCCAGATTGGATGGCCGAGCTCGGAGCACTGGCCGAGGCCCTGCGCAGGAGCGGTGCCCGGGCCGCCCGGCAAGGCGATCTGCTGGCCCAGGCCATCGGCATCGCGGAGGTCGGCGAGCTCTATTCCGCAGTGCGGGACGCCTTGTTCACCAAGCAGGACGAGCCGCGCAAGCTCGGTGACGTCGCCGGTCTGGCTGACCTACAGCGGCGATTGCAGGACATAGCCGTCCGGCAACACCGGCACGAATGTCGCCTCGAGCACCTGCGCATGGTGCGCGTCGCACGTGTGCTGCTCACCGAGTATGCCGATTTCAAGCGCGCGCACGGCCTGCTCGACATGAACGATCTCGAGCTCGGTGCGCTGCACCTGCTGCGCGACGCGACCCTGACCGGCTGGGTGCAAGAGCGCCTCGACATGCGTGTTCGACACGTGTTGATCGATGAATTCCAGGACACCAGCCCCCTGCAGTGGCACGCACTGCATGCCTGGTTGTCGGCCTATGCCGGTGCCGGTGGCGGTACCAGCGGCCGGCGGCCGCCGTCGGTGTTCGTGGTGGGAGACCCGAAACAGAGCATCTACCGGTTCCGCCGGGCGGAGCCGCGAGTTTTCGCCGCGATGCGCGAGTTCGTGGTCGAGGCGCTCGACGGTTCCGTCCTCGAGTGCGATCACACACGCCGGAACGCCGGCCCCGTGATCGAGGCGATCAACGCGGTGTTCGAGCCGGCGCAGCAGACAGGGCTGTTCGAGGGATTCCGGGTTCACACCACCGAGGCGGCAGCAGACCCGGCTCCCGGGCTGCGCACGCTGCCGCGTGTCGCACGACCGCTCAGGAAGGACAGTCCGGCTACGGACGTCGAACCGCGCTGGCGCGACAGCCTCACCGAGCCGCGTCGGGAGCCGGAGGCCGCGCGCCGCGAAGCCGAGGCGCAGGCGGTGGCCGACGAGATCGCGCGGCAGCTGTCGGCGGGCAGCGCGCCACGAGAGATCATGGTGCTGGCACGAAAGCGCGCGCCTTTGCGTTCCCTGGCGCAGGCCTTGCTCCACCGGCATGTGCCGTTCGTGGCGGTGGACGATGCCACGCTGGTCGAGGCGCCCGAGGCGCAGGACCTTCTGGCCGTGCTCGACGCGCTGGTCTCGCCGCAGCATCGCCTGTCGCTCGCGCGTGCATTGCGCAGCCCGTTGTTCGGCGTGTCGGATGCCGATCTGCTGGCGCTGGCACGCCGCGCCGAGCCCTCCGGCGACTGGTGGGCAGCGCTGATGGCATGGGACGGGGCGAGCGATCCCTTGGCTCGCGCACGTCGTTGGTTGGCGTTGTGGCAACACGACGCGAAGCGCCTGCCGCCGCACGACCTGCTCGACCGCATCGTGTCGCAGGGTGTATTGCGCGAACGCCTGGCGTCGTGCGTGCCGGCGGCGCGACGGACGATCGCGCTGGCCATGGTGGATGCGGTGCTGGTCCAGGCGCTCGCGCTCGATGGTGGCCGATACGCCACCCCCTACGGTTTCGTGCGCGCATTGCGCCGGCGCACGATCAACGTACCGGCACCAGACCTCGGCGGTGCTGTGCGTCTGCTCACGATGCACGGCGCCAAGGGTCTCGAGGCCGACGTCGTGTTCGTGATGGATGCCGACCCCGAGCGAACCCAGACCGACACCGCCACACTGCTCGTGGACTGGCCCGTGGGCAACAGTGCGCCGCGTCGATGTGCCTTCGTCTATAGCGAGGGACAGGTGCCGTCCGATCTGGCCGACCTGATGGCCGACGAACAGCGCGCACGGGACCGCGAGGAGCTCAATGGGCTCTATGTGGCGATGACGCGTGCTCGCCGCGCACTGGTCTTCAGCGCCACCGAGCCGCACCGGCCAGGCGAGCGCGAGAGTTGGTGGCAACGCGTGGTGCCGTGCGCAGCGGTGCCTGTACCGCCCGACGACGCTCCGGCTCGGCCAGTCCTCGAACCGGAGCCCCAGGTCCTCGCACTTCCGCGCTGGGGCGGCGCGCCAGCCGAGCCGGTCATGCCGCCCGGGGCGGGCGAAGACACTGCGGCCGCCCGCCTCGGGCGAGCGGTGCACCGCGTGCTGGAGTGGTATTCCGGTACAGGTGGTGATCTGCCGGCTCTTGCCGCAGGCACGGTCGCCGAGTTCGGCGCCCCGGCCGACGAGGTGGCCCGACTGGCCGGACGTATCGTGCACAGCGCGCAGGGCGCCGCCTTCTTCGATCGCGCCGCGCTGTGCTGGGCCGGCAACGAAGTGCCGGTGGCACTCGACGGTGAGGTGTTGCGGATCGACCGCCTGGTATGCCTCGGACCGCCGGAGGCGCCTTGCTGGTGGGTGCTGGACTACAAGCTCCAGGGCCAGGCGGCCGCCGACCCCAACGTGCGAGAGCAACTGCAACGCTATTGCCGCGCGGTGGCACCACTGGCTGCCGGCGCGCCCGTCCGCGCCGCCGTGATCACGGGCAACGGCGATCTTCAGGTCGTGATCTGAGCCGCCAACGCCCGCTTGTTCGGCGTTTCGGGTCTTCCGCACTTCGCTCCAATCGGTTCGTGACCGCCTGCGCGCCAGGCGCGGCGGCCCATGCGAACCCTCGATCCATGCAATCGGCGGACCCTCATCGCGAAGACCGATCCGGTGCCGGCGCGGCGCCGGTGTTTGGTCGTTTTCAGCTGCTGCGCCTGGTCGGCAAGAGCGGTCGGACGCTGGTCTGGTTCGCCATGGATTCGCGCGGCGATGTGGAATGCATGCTTGTCATGCCGCGCGCCCAGGCGGCGAGCCGCGTCGAACTCGAGCATCAGCTGCATGCCGCGCGGCGTGCGATGCGCGTATCACATCCGGGGCTTGCTGTCCCGCTGGAGGTAGGTGAGCAGGACCGATGGCCCTATGCCGTCTATGCGCGCGGCGAAGCCGTCACCCTGGCCGAGCGCGCAGGCACCAAAGGGCTGACGGCGCAGGAGTCCGCGCTGGCATGCATGCAGGTGCTCGATGCGCTGGCCTTTGCGCACGAAGCAGGACTCGCACATCGCGACATCCAGTCCTCGATGGTTCTGCTGGACGAGCGCCACGGCGCGCGCCTGATCGGGCTGGAGCTGGCGCATGTGGCTGCCGAGCGGGCCACGGCCTATGGTGACCAGGCCTTGGGCGCGGCCGCACTGCAGGCGCTGCGCCACGAGGCCGAGCGCGACGTGCTCGGCGTCGGCCTGCTGTTGCACTACGCGCTGACCGGGCAGTACCCGCTCGATCGAACCGATCTGTCGGCTGTCATCGACACGATGCCTCCGGCCGGCCGCGAGATCGTTCGGCTGCCATGGAACAGCGGTCGCACCATCCCCGAGCCGTTGCGGGTGATCGCCAACCGCGCGACCGACCGCCAGCCCCGTCAGCGATACCACAGTGCGCGCACGCTGGCGCGGGCGCTGGAGGGCTGGTTCCATGCCGATGCGAGCACAGACAGCGGCCCGATCGCACTGCTCCTCGATCGCATGCGGCGAAACGGTCCGTTGCCGTCGCTGCCCGGTGCCTCGCGCCGCGCGGCGCGTCTGGCCTTGATGGAGCGGGAACGAACCAGCGAGCTCGCCGAAACCGTGCTGCAGGATCCTGCCCTCGCGTTCGAGCTGCTGCGCATGATCAACACGGCGCAGACGCGCGGTGCCATGGGTGCGGGCAGCGGCCCGGTGATCACCGTGCGGCGCGCCATCGCGCTGCTCGGCCTGGAGGGCGTGCGCCGGGCGGCGCTGTCGCTGCGCGACTGGCCGGGCCCGCTTGACGAAGCGCAGGCTCAGCAGATGCAGCAGGCCATCGCGCGAGCGCAGCGGGCGGGTCGCATCGCGCAGCTGTTGCGCCCGCCGGGGTACGACGCCGAGGTTGTGCATTTGGTGGCGCTGCTTCAGAACCTCGGCCGACTCGTGGCCCGCTATCACTTTCCGGACGAGACCGCGCAGGTCTGGCGCCTGATGCAGCAGCACCCGTCCGACGAAGCGGGACAGCCGGACGAGCCCGGCATGACCGAGGACACGGCCGCGTTCGCCGTCTTCGGCGTGGACATCGAACAGATGGGCACGGCAGTGGCGAGACACTGGGGACTCGACGACAGCGTGCTGCACATGATCCATCGTTGTTCGCCGTCGGCGCCGGTGCGTGCGCCGGAGACCGACGACGACCAGCTGCGCGTGACCGCCAGCTGCGCCAACGAAGTCGTCGACGCGATCACGCTGGCGCAGGGGCAGGGCGTGCAGGCGTTGCAGCGCGTGGCCCATCGTTATGCGCGTGCGCTCGGACTCACGCTGCGCGACCTGCAACAGGTCGCGCAAGGGCAGGCACCGCAGATCTCCGATGACGAAGCGGCGGGGCGCAACGACGCCTCGGACACCGGCGACGCCGACAGCGCGCGGCGCGTCGCATGAACGGCGAGCGCATTGGCCGCTTCATGCTGCGCGAGGTGCTCGGTCGCGGGGCACAAGCGGTGGTGTGGCTCGCGCACGACGAGCGTCTCGAACGCGACGTGGCGCTCAAATTGCTATCGCCCGGCGCCACGTCGGACGCCGTGGCCCAGTGGCTGCAGGAGGCGCGAGCGGTCGGTCGCCTGTCGCATCCGAACATCGTGCCGGTTTTCGAGGCGGATGCGATCGACGACCGCGCGTACCTGGTGTTCGAGCTCGTGCGCGGTCAGACCCTGGCCGAGGCGCTGCGCCGCGGCGGCGCGATGTCGCCGCGCCATGCAGTGGAACTGATGCTGGCGGTTCTGGAAGGTCTGCGGACCGCGCATGCCGAAGGCATCGTCCATCGTGACCTGAAGCCATCGAACATCCTGCTCGACCTCAACGACCGACCGCGGGTGATGGACTTCGGCATCGCGGCCAGGGTCAACGATGCCGAAGCGGGTCGCATCTGCGGCACGCCGGGCTACATGTCGCCGGAGGCGGCTCGTGGCGAGACGCCGGCACCGTCGATGGACCTGTTCGCTGCCGGCATGATCCTGGCCGAGCTGCTGACCGGCACTCGACTGCTGCGCGAACGCGATCCCTTCGTCGCATTGCGCCGCGTCATCGACGAGGACATGCGGCTGCCCGACAGCGCCGAGGTCGACGACGCGCTGCGTTCGATCGTGCATCGCGCGCTGGCGCGCGAGCCGGGGCAACGGTTTGCCGACGTCGGCAGCATGATCGAGGCCCTGCAGGGCTGGCTCGGAGCAGGCGAAACATCCACGCAGGCTGCGGCTGGCGACGCGACGCTCGAGTTCCTGCTGCGCCGCATGCGGCAGCGCAGCGACTTCCCGGCGCTGTCGGACGCGGTGCTGCGCATCCAGCGGGTCGCGAGCTCGGAGAGCGAGAACCTCAACAGCCTGGCCGGCGAGATCCTGAAGGACGTGGCGCTGACGAACAAGCTGCTGCGCCTGGTGAACAGCGCGCAGTTCCGCCATGCCGGTGGCGGCACGATCTCCACCGTGTCGCGGGCCATTGCGCTGGTGGGTTTCGCCGGCGTGCGAAACCAGGCCTTGTCGCTCGTTCTGCTCGAACACATGCAGGACAAGCAGCACGCGGCGCAGCTGAAGGAACGGTACCTCTGCGCCTTGCTGGCCGGGCAGGTGGCGAGCGACATGGCCCTGGCCACGCGCGAAAGCGAAGAAGCCTATCTGGGCGCGATGATGCACAACCTCGGTCGGATGCTCACCGAGTTCTACCTGCCCGACGATGCCCGGGCCATCCGCGACGAGATGCGCCCTCACGCCGCCAGGGGCACATCGGCGATCACGGCCGAGCAAGCCTCCATGCGCGTTCTGGGCATCGGATTCCAGGAGTTGGGGATCGGCGCCGCGAAGGCCTGGGGCTTGCCTGAATCGCTGCAGCGCACGATGCGCGCACCGGAGGGGGAGCCACCCGGCCGCCGCGTCGAGCAGACCGCCGAGCGCCTGCGTTGGGTCGCCAGGGTGGCCAACGAGGTGGCCGAATCCGTCCTGTCCACCGACCCGCAGATGCTCGAGACCCGCCTCGGGCAGATCGAGCAGCGATTCGGCGCGGCGCTCGGTCTGAGCACCGGTGAGCTCAAGAAGGCGGTCGATGGTGCGCGCCTCAAACTCGGCGAGTTCACCCGCGCCACGGGGCTGGTGCTGCCGCGCGGGTCCGAGGCCGAGCGGCTCGTGAAGACGTTGGCCTCGGTGCCCGTCGAATCCGCCAAGCTCCTGGATCTGTCGCTGCCCACTCTGCCGGGTTCGTCGGCCCGAATCCACGTTGCGCCGGCAATGAACGCCCAGGCCGGCGAGCTCCTGACGGCCGGCATCCAGGACATCACGAACACGCTGGCCGAGGAGTCGTTCAAGCTGAACGAGGTGTTGCGCATGGTGCTGGAGACGATGTTTCGCGCGCTGGCCTTCCGCCGCATCGTGCTGTGTCTTCGCGACGCGCGTGCCCAGACGCTTACCGGTCGATTCGGGCTGGGCGAGCAGGTCGAGGCCTTCGCACGCCAGTTCTGCATTCCCGTGGGTTCGCATGCCCAGGGCACACCCGACTTGCTTGCCGCCGTCTGTCAGAAGGGCGCCGACATGCAGGTCGTCGATGCCGGTGCACAGAACGTCGTGCCGCGCTTGCCTGCCTGGCTGAGGCCGCAGGCAGCCGGGCTGTCGTTCCTGCTGCTGCCGCTCACGATGAAGCGTGCGCCTTTCGGGCTGATCTATGCCGATTGCGAGCGGGGTGGCGGACTGCCCATCGGGGAGCGAGAGCTGTCGCTGCTGCGCACGCTGCGGAACCAGGCCGTGATGGCCTTCCGCGCCGCGGGTTGACGGCGGCAATCGCCGCGACGTTCAAGGACGAACGGCTGCCCTGGGGCAGCCGTTCGGGCGGGCCAAGCGCGCCGATGCGGCGCGCCCGACGTCACTTCTTGGGAGCGGCTTCGCCGGCGGGCAGCGTGGTGCCTTCCTTCACAGCCTTCTTGGTGTCGGCCTTGACGTCGGCACGGGCCTTCTCGCCCTTGGGCGCCTTCTCGGCGGGCTTGCCTTCGCCGGCCTTGGTTTCGCCGGCCTTGACAGCCGTCTTGGTCTCGGCCTTGACGTCGGCGCGGGCCTTTTCGGACTTCGCCGCGGGCGCGGTCGGGGAACCCTCGCCAGCCTTGGTCTGACCGGCCTTGACGGCGGCCTTGGTTTCTTCCTTCACTTCAGCGCGCGACTTGTCTTGCGCGAACGCGCCTTGCGACAGCATGGCGACGGCGGCAGCGACCAGCGAGAGAGCGATCTTCGTCTTCATATAGGACTCCTAGGTGGATACGAGGGAACGGACACTACGCGATGGAGCCACTACGCTCGGACCATGAACCCTCATCTGGTCTAAACGCCTTCGTGGCAGATCCGCCGAAGGGAGCGAGGCCTCAATCAGGCATCTTAACGTTGCACTCCGGGCGGCGTTGACCTCCGGACGATGGCGCGGCTGTCGGCTGGTGTCAAAGCGTTGCGCCGACGCCGCATTCGAACACAGGTGACGAGCCTTGCCCTCGGCACTGGTCGAAACGGTTAGGGCTGCTTGGTTCCCCACCTGACCCGGTTGGCCGCGCTTCCATGCGAGGAGGCCCGTCACGGCGCATTGTAGGCTGGGGTTTACGCTGATCGGACTGGGGGGTCAGCGCAGGTCCAGGTCGGCGCCGGAGAAGCCGAGGCGCAGGGGGTCGACGACCAGTCGCTTGGCCCCGGGCAGGACCTCGCCGGCGAGCGTGGCGCCGTATCCGAGCCGACGGGCACATGCGACCGCGGTTCCCGCGGCGTTCGCGGGCAGGTACAGAGCGAAGCCGGCGCCCATGTTCAGCGTGCCGTAGGCGTCGCGGTCATCCATGCCGGCATGTTGCTGGATGAAGCGCAGCACGGGCGGGACCGGTGGCAGCGTGTGGATCCTGTACGTCAGCTCACGAGGGTGCCGCATCAGCTTGCGCCAGCCGTGACCCGTGATGTTGGCGCAGTAGTGCGGCACGATGCCCTCCTGCCAGAGCCCCTGCAGCAGCGGGCTGTACAAGGGAGTCGGCGCGAGCAGGGCCGCGCCGTAGCTCAGGCCGGGTGCCACTTCGGTCAGCCATCCCTGAGGGAGTCGTTCGACGAGTTTGCGGGCCAGGCTCAGGCCATTGGCGTGGATACCGCTGGCATGCAAAAGCACGATGGCATCACCGGGAGCCAGGCGCTCGCCAAGCGACAGCCTCTCCTTGGGCTGGACGATGCCTGTGCAGGCGGCCGCCAGATCGACGCGGCCGGCCTCCACGATGCCTGCCAACGCCGGCGTCTCGCCACCACCCCAGGCGACGCCACAGGTCTCGCAGGCGCGACGCCATCCCTGGACCAGGGCTTGCGAGCGTGCCGCGTCGGCAAACCAATCGGAACCCCCCGCCGCCCAGTAAGCCTGGACGACCAGTGGCGTCGCGCCGACCGTGATGAGATCGTTGACCGCCATGGCGATGGTGTCCTGCGCGATCGCGTCGTACCAGCTGCGCCCCGTGAGGCGCGCCATCTCGTCGGCGACCAGGGCCTTGGAGCCCAGGCATTCGACAATGCTGGCCAGGTAAAACGGCCCGACGTCCACCACGTAGGCCGATTCGCCGCGCGAGGCCGCGACCTCTGCGAAGCCGTGCGCAGCGAGCTGCCCGGCCGTGGCCGCTGCCGCGCGCTGTGCGCTGATCTTCAAGGGGTCGATCTGCGCATAGTCGACGCCGGCCTGCTCATAGCTGAGAGAGCCCGGCGTGCGATCGGGATGGGCGGCATGCATGCCGCGATTATCCCGGAGCAGGTTCTCGGGTCCGAAGAGGGGGCCCCGTAGAATCGTCTGCATGGTTGATGTGGTTCTGGCGCGCAAGTACCGTCCGCGCCGATTCGACGAGATGGTCGGGCAGGAGCATGTGGTGCGCGCGCTGACCAACGCGCTGTCGACCGGGCGGCTGCATCATGCCTACCTGTTCACCGGCACCCGTGGGATCGGCAAGACCACGGTCTCACGCATCCTGGCCAAGAGCCTCAACTGCACCGGAGCCGACGGCCAGGGCGGCGTGACGGCCACGCCTTGCGGCCGCTGTCAGGCCTGCATGGAAATCGACGCCGACCGTTTCATCGACTACATCGAGCTCGATGCCGCATCCAATCGGGGCATCGACGAAGCGCGCGAACTGATCGAACGTGCGGCCTACAAGCCGAGTGTTGGCCGCTACAAGGTGTTCATGATCGACGAGGCACACCAGCTGACCAAGGATGCGTTCAGCGCGCTGCTGAAGACCCTGGAGGAGCCGCCGGAATACCTGAAGTTCGTGTTGGCAACCACCGATCCCGAGAAGATGCTGCCGACAGTGCTGAGCCGCTGTCTCCAGTTCAATCTGCGGCCGATGGCACCAGACACCGTGCATGAGTATCTCGAGCATGTGCTCGATGCCGAGCAGGTGGCACACGACGCTGGCGCGGTAAGACTGCTCGCGCGAGCGGCACGCGGCTCGATGCGCGATGCCTTGTCGCTGGCCGACCAGGCCATTGCCTTCGGCGGCGGACGCCTCGACGAGGCGGGCGTGCGGGCCATGCTCGGCAGCGTCGACGCACGCCATGCTGCCGCGCTGGTGCGCTCGCTCGCGGTGCGGGATGGTGCGGCCGTGATGGCGACCGTGGATGAGCTTCGTCGGCACGGTCTTTCGGCGTCGGGCGCGCTCGAGTCGATGGCCATGCTGTTGCAGCGGATGGCGGTGGTTCAGGCAGTGCCCGGCGCATTCGACGCCAATGATCCCGACACCGCCGAGACGGCCGCGCTGGCCGTTGTCTTGCCGGCCGACGAGACGCAACTGCTGTACAGCATCGCGCTGCACGGTCGCGCCGAACTGGCCCTGATGTCCGACGAGTATGCGGCGCTCACGATGGTGCTGCTGCGCCTGTTGGCCTTTCCGCCAGCGGGGGGGCCGGTGCAGGCGCGCGCCGAGCAAACGTCGGGGCCGGCGGTGCCGAGATCGTCATCCGACGCGGCGTCGGCGCAGCGAACCGCCGCTGCGGCGCCGCCCGAACCGACGGTGTCCGCGTCATGGGTCGACGCGGTGCCTTCGGAAGGCGAATTGCGCGCCCCGCCGAAAGCGCTGCCGACCGCCGCGACGTTCCAGCCGACAGAGCTCGGCGCACGATGGGCCGAGCAGGTGGCGCGCATGCAGCGCGACGGGCTCGTCGCGGCTTTGGTGCGCGAGCTGGCGATGCAGGCTGAATGCCTGGCCTGCGAGCACAACGATAGGCACACGCGCTGGCGCTTCCGGGTCGAACGCGATTCGCTGCGAGTGCCGGCTTTGCGCGACAAGCTGCAGGCCGCACTGGCCGCTGCCGACGGTGGGTCGCACGAAGTCGAACTCGAGGCGGGCTCCGCGGGCGATTCGCCTGCGTTGCGCGAGGCGGCCGCAAAGGCCCGTGCCATGCAGGCCGCCGAGCAGGCAATCCAGGCCGATCCCGTGGTGCAGGAGTTGATGGCACAGTTCAAGACAGCGCGCATCGTGCCCGGATCGATCAAACCGACTTCCAGGAACCCCACACCATGATGAAGAACCAGCTCGCCGGCCTGATGAAGCAGGCCCAGGCCATGCAGGAGAACCTGCGCAAGGCGCAGGAGGAACTCGCCACCATCGAGGTCGAGGGCCAGTCCGGTGCCGGCCTGGTGAAGGTGACGATGACCTGCAAGCACGACGTGAAGCGCGTGGTCATCGATCCCAGTCTGCTCGGCGAGGACAAGGACATGCTCGAAGACCTGGTGGCTGCCGCGTTCAACGACGGTGTGCGCCGGGCCGAAGAGACCTCGCAGGCCAAGATGGGCAAGCTCACCGCCGGCATGCCGCAGATTCCGGGCATGAAGTTCCCGTTCTGAAGCTCGGGCGCCCGTCGTGGCCGAAGCTGCGCTCGAGCGCCTGATCGAGGCGCTGCGTCGCCTGCCTGGCGTCGGCGCCAAGTCGGCTCAACGCATGGCGTGGCATCTGCTGCAGCACGAACGGGCGGCCGCGGGGGAGCTGGCCCAGGCTCTGCTGGCGGCGGTGGCACGCATCGGCCACTGCCGTCGTTGCCACACGTTCAGCGAGTCCCCGGTGTGCGCCACCTGCATGGATCCGCGCCGCGACGCGAGCCAGCTGGCAGTCGTCGAGACGCCGGCCGATCAGGCCGCTCTCGAGCGCAGCGGCAGTTACCGGGGTCTCTATTTCGTGCTGATGGGCCGCATGCGGCCGCTCGATGGCGTCGGCCTGCAAGACCTGGGCGCGGCCGAATTGCTCGACCGCGTGGCCGACGGTGCAGTCAAGGAGGTGATCCTGGCCACGAGCTTTACCGCCGAGGGCGAAGCCACCGCACACCTGCTGGCGCAGGCTCTCGGTGCACGGGGCATCAAGGTCACCCGACTGGCCCGTGGCGTGCCGGTGGGCAGCGAGCTGGAGTACGTGGATCTGTCCACGCTGGCGCAGGCACTGAGCGACCGGCGCTGACCGCGGACCTTTGCCAGCCCGCGCGCGTGAAATCGCGCGCTCGGGCCTTCAGCAGGCGCGCAAGGCCTACCGGACTTGCACGTCCGGCCTCAGGGTTGGGGCTGATGTGTGGCCGCGGTCTTCGTGCCCGTGCGTGCTGCCGGGGCCGCGCGGGACTTGACCGGTACCATCACGATGATGTTCTGCCGCGGGCGGAATGCCGCGTCCACCGAGACCCCGTTCCAGTGCGCCACCTGCTCGGCGCTGACACGATAGCGCCGCGCGACGGCGGCCACGGAATCGCCGCGCCGTCCGGCACGAAACGTCACGCGTCGCATCGTTCCGTCGGGCGCCAGCGAGAGCCGACCCTGGGTGGCCAGCTTGACCGAGACGTCGTGTTCGCGATCCTCGGGGCGTGGCACCAGGAGCGTGGAACCCGATTGGATCAGCATGTTCGGCGGAATGCCGTTCACATCGCGCAGTTCGGCCTCGCTCATGCCCACGAGCTCCGCGGCAACGGAGGGTTTGAGCGTGCGCGGCGCGACCCAGACTGTCCAGGAGGCCAGCGGCCCGTCGTGTTGCGGCAGCTTGCGGACGAAGGCGTTCGCGCCGTCATACGGCAGCAGAATCTGCGGTGTCAGTGCGGCGAGAACGACCGGCTTGTTCAGCTGCGGGTTGAGGTACTGGAACTCCTCGAGCGACACGCCGGCCAGGCTCGCAGCGAGTTCGGCGTCGATGTCGCGCGAGATCGACACGCTGAGGAAGTAGGGGTGGTTCTGCAGCGGCGGCAGCGTGACGCCGAAATCCTGCGGTCTCGCGACGATGTTCTTGATGGCCTGGAACTTCGGCACGTAGTTGCGCGTCTCCGCCGGCATGCGCTGGAGACTGAGGTAAGGCGTCGCCGCACGCCGATCGCGTTTGCGCGCCAGGCCGCGTTTGACATTGCCTTCGCCCCAGTTGTAGGCCGCCAGCGCAAGTTGCCAATCACCATTGAACATCTGGTGAAGGCGTTGCAGGTAGTCAAGGGCCGCACGTGTGGAGGCCAGCACGTCGCGCCGATCGTCGCGGAACATGTTCTGGTGCAGGTCGTACACGCGTCCGGTGGACGGCATGAACTGCCACATGCCCGCCGCCCGCGCGACCGACGTGGCTTGCGGATTGAACGCGCTCTCGATGAACGGCAGCAGCGCCAGGTCGAGCGGCATGTCGCGCTTGCGCAGTTCCTCGACCACATGGAAGAGGTAGCGTCCGCCGCGTTCATTCATGCGCGCCACGTAGTCGGGCCGCTCGGCGTAGTAGCGTTCCCATTTGCGAACCAGCGAGTTGTTGACGTCGGCCACGCCGTAGCCGCCGCGGATGTGCGACCACAGATCGACCCGCGCGCCCGGGTCGTCGAAGTCGACCCGCGCCTCCGGGCGCAGGGTATCGACTGCCTCGGCCGCCGCGGGGGCCCTTTCTTCACTCTGCGCCTCCAGCGTGGCGGCCGTGGGCGGAGGCAGCAACAGGGCCGATCTCGGCTGTGCCTCCGGGATCGTTGGTGTCGGCGACTCGGTGTCACTGGACGCGGCGTCGGCGATCCCTGGCGTTGCGCGATCGACGGGCACCGTCGTGCATGCGCCCAGCGCAAGGCCGAGAGCAAGGGCGGTGACACTGAATCGGATCTGACGCGAACAGTTCATCGAGTGGCGCCTTCGCGGTGCCGTGCGGCACCGTGGTGGCAGCGTACGCGCGCGGCGACGCGTGCGGCCGCGTGCGTCACAACTTCGCGCGAGCGCCTGGGCAAGGATGTTGCATCGTTCACGGTTGCGTGGCAGGTCTCTAGAATGCGATGCTGGCCATGGTGCTGCGTCATGCGGAGCATGAAGGCCCGACGGCTCCGGTTGATGTGATCGCAGTCGGCACGACAACGCCGCGATCTTCGATGCCGCCAGCTGGCGGCATTTGGCGCCCGATATCCGTGCAGGCCCGTATAACCCGCCCATGACACCGCGAGAGGCCGCGATTATAGAGTTCGGACAGTGGCTGCAGAGTCCGGCCGGTGCCTATGTGCTGGCCTGGGAGCAGGCGCAGCTGGACCGCTGCGTGTCCGACATCTTCGGGTTTCACGCGGTTCAGCTGGGCCTGCCGCAGATCGACGCGTTGCGGGCCAATCGCATGCCGCATCGCTGGGCCGCGCACGATAGCCTGTTGGTGCCTGCAGCGCTCGATCTGCCGTTGCCGGCCGAAGGCATCAGTACCCAGGCGTCCGACGCCCGTGTGGCGCTGCATTGCGATTTCGACGCGCTGCCGTTCCCGAGTCAGAGTATTGATCTGATGGTGCTGCCCCATGTGCTCGAGCTGGCGCGGGATCCTCACGAAACGCTGCGCGAGGTCGAACGCGTGCTGGTTCCCGAGGGCCGGGTCGTGATCGCGGGCTTCAATCCGGCCAGCTTGTGGGGCCTGCGCCAGAGGGCGGGTCACTTGCGGCGGAACCTGCGCATGTCGGGGCGCCCGCTCTATCTGCCGGCGGCGGGGGAGTTCGTGGGGTACTGGCGTCTGCGCGACTGGTTGCGATTGCTGAGCTTCGAGGTGGAACACGCACGATTCGGCTGCTGGCGGCCACCTTTGCGATCGCAGCGATGGCTCGACCGGTATCAATGGATCGAACCGATCGCCGAGCGCTGGTGGCCCGTGCTCGGTGCGCTGTACTTCTTGGTGGCCGTGAAGCGCGTGCGGGGCATGCGCCTCGTCGGGCTCGCGCGCCGCGAGCGGCTCCAGCCCCAGGCGGCCCCGGCCGTGGTGGCGCACAGTCGGCGCGAACCTGCGGAGGTGGAGTGAGCCGTTGCCGGGTCGTTCCGAGAACACCCGTTCCGCCCCGGCGGTGCGGGCGTGAAGTGGCGGAAGGGGTCCAGTGAGCGACACCGTGGTGATCTACACCGACGGTGCCTGCAAGGGCAATCCCGGCCCCGGCGGGTGGGGGGCATGGCTGCGCTGGGGCACGCACGAGCGAGAGCTCTTCGGCGGCGAGGCGCAGACGACAAACAACCGCATGGAGCTGACGGCGGTGATCCAGGCGCTGGCCGCGCTCAAGCGGGGCTGTCGCGTGGCGATCTACACCGACAGCGCCTATGTGCGCAATGGCATCACGAGCTGGATCCACGCCTGGAAGCAGCGTGGTTGGCGCACAGCCGACAAGAAGCCGGTGAAGAACGTGGAACTTTGGCAACGGCTCGACGAACTGAACGGCATGCACGACGTGCAATGGCATTGGGTCAAGGGTCATGACGGCGATCCGGGCAACGAGCGCGCCGATGAACTCGCCAACCGGGGGGTCACCACGGTGACAACCCCGCGGACGCGGTGATGCCTGACCTGGCAGACCCAGGCGAATGCCGAGGCGCGCATTCCGTCAATGCGCGTAGAGTAGCCTTTGGATGAAAGCACTTCACACCAGCTTGGCCGTGCTCGGTCTCGGCGCCGCTTTCGTGTTGGCCTGGTGGCTGCAGAACCGGCCAGCCAATGCGCCGGCTGCCCAATCGGCCCAGGCCGCGGTGCCGCCGCCGGGCCGGATCAGTGCGGGCGCGGCAGGCGGCGCGCCACAAGGGCCCGCCGGGCCGGTGGCCGTCGAGGCCGGCCGCGTGGAGGCCATGCGCATCGAGGACGACACCCAGGCGGTCGGCACGCTGCGCTCACGACAGGGCGTGATGCTGCGACCGGAGGTCAGCGGCCGCATTGCGCGCCTCGCGTTTACTGACGGCCAGCAGGTACGCAAGGGTCAGCTCCTGGTGCAGCTCGACGACACGCTGCAACTGGCCCAGCTCAGGCAGGCCGAAGCGCAGGCCGGCATCGCACGCACGAACCTGCAGCGCAACCGCGAGCTCGTGGGCCAGAACTTCATCAGCCAGAGTGCAGTCGACCAGAGCGTGGCGAACCTGCAGGTGGCAGAGGCTCAGGTCGCGCTGGCCCAGGCTCAGCTTGCTCGCATGAGGATCGTGGCGCCGTTCGACGGCGTCGTCGGCATCCGCAGCGTCAACGTCGGCGACTACGTGAAGGACGGTGCCGATCTGGTCAACCTGGAGGATCTGTCGTCGGTGTGGGTCGACTTCCGGCTGCCCGAGCGCTACATGGCCCGTCTGCGTTCCGGCCAGGGCGTCGAGGTGACCCTCGATGCGCTGCCCGGCAAGAGCTTCACCGGACGCATCGAAGCGCTGGATTCGCAGCTCGACGCCAACGGTCGATCGGTCCTGGTGCGTGCGCGTCTGGCAAATGCAGGCGGCCAGCTGCGTGCGGGCATGTACGCGCGCTCGCGCGTCGTGTTCGCCGTTCGCGAGCGCGCGCTCGTGGTGCCCGAGGAGGCGCTGGTGCCGATGGGGGACAAGCAGTTCGTCTTCAGGATCGTCGATGACGGCGCGGGCAACAAGACCGCCCACCGCATCGAGGCCCGAATCGGGCAACGGGTGTCGGGCAAGGTCGAACTGCTCGATGGTGTCCAGGCCGGTGACGTGGTGGTCGTCGCCGGTCAGGCTCGCCTGGCCAGGGGCGATGCACAACCCGTGCGCATCGTCGATCTCAACCGGCCGCAGGACGCTCGGCCGGGATCTGCCCCGGCCTCGCGCGCCAGTGGCGGTGCGAAGGCGGCGTCGGCGGCCGTCTGAGGCCCGCTGCACCGAGCGCACAGGCAGCCGCAGGAGCGCGCACATGAAGATGTCCGAGACCTCGGTGCGCCGCCCGGTGTTCGCGTCGGTGCTGTCGCTGATGATCATGCTCGTCGGTGCGGTGTCGTACAACAAGCTGTCCGTTCGCGAGTACCCGCGCATCGATGAGCCGGTGGTGACGGTGAACACGCGGCTGATCGGGGCTTCGGCCGAGGTCATCGAGTCACAGGTCACCAAACCGCTCGAGGACTCGATCGCCGGCATCGACGGGGTGGATATCCTGACCTCGATCTCGCGCTCCGAACAGAGCCTGATCAGCGCCCGCTTCAAGCTCGAGAAGAGCCCGGACGACGCCGCGGCGGACGTGCGCGACCGCGTCTCGCGCATTCGCGGCCGCCTGCCCGACGCCATTGACGAGCCCATCATCGCCAAAGTGGAGGCCGATGCCTTCCCGGTGATCTGGCTCGCCTTCAGCAGCGACTCGCTGAATCCGCTCCAGATCACCGACGTCATCAACCGCATCGTCAAGCCGCGGCTGCAGACCGTGCCCGGTGTGGCCGACGTGCAGATCAACGGGGACCGCAAGTACTCGATGCGGATCTGGCTCGATCCGGATCGACTGGCATCGTACCGGTTGACGACCCAGGACGTCGAAGATGCGCTTCGGCGCCAGAACCTCGAGGTGCCGGCCGGGCGCATCGAGAGCCAGCAGCGCGAGTTCAACGTGACGGCGCGCACCGATCTGAATACCGAGTTGCAGTTCGGCGAGGTGGCGTTGAAGACGGCCGCCGGCCACACGGTGCGACTGAAGGACGTGTCGCGCATCGAGCAGGCGGCGTTTTCCGAGCGCTCGAGCGTGCGTCTGAACGGCGTGCCTGCGGTGTCGGTCGGCGTGATCCGTAATGCCACGGCCAACCCGCTGGACATCTCGGCGGGCGTGCGCGAGGTGATGCCCAAGATCCAGCAGGATCTTCCGGCCGGCTTGCGCGTCCAGGTGGCCAACGACAACTCGCTGTTCATCGACCGCTCGGTGAAGTCCGTGTACCGGACGGTGACCGAGGCGACGGTGCTCGTGGCGCTCGTGGTCTTCGTGTTTCTGCGCACGCTGCGCGCGTCGATCATTCCGCTGGTCACCATACCGGTCAGCCTGATCGGCTCGTTCGCGCTGATGGCGCTGGCCGGCTTCACGATCAACACGCTCACGCTGCTGTCGCTGGTGCTGGCCATCGGCCTTGTGGTCGACGATGCCATCGTCGTGCTGGAGAACGTCTATCGCCACATCGAAGAGGGGTTGCCGCCGTTCCAGGCCGCGCTGAAGGGCGTGCGCGAGATCTCGTTCGCCGTGGTCGCCATGACACTCACCTTGGCAGCGGTCTTTGCGCCGCTCGCTTTCACCCCGGGGCGCACGGGCCGGTTGTTCGTCGAATTCGCGCTCACCCTGGCGGGCGCGGTGATCGTCTCCGGTTTCGTGGCGCTGACGCTGTCACCGATGCTGTGCAGCAAACTGCTGCGGCACAACCCGAAGCCCAATGCCTTCGATCGCCTGGTTGAGTCCGCGCTGACCGGGCTGACCGATGCTTACGGCGGAATTCTGCGCCGGGTGCTCGACCGGCGCTGGATCGTGCTGGCGATCATGCTGGGCAGCGGCGTCGTCAGCTGGTGGCTGTTTTCGACAGCCAAGCGCGAACTGGCTCCGCTGGAAGACCGCGGCGTGATCATGGCCACGGTGAGTTCGCCCGATGGTGCGACCCTCGACTACACGGCGAAGTACCTGCGAGCGATTGAACGCATCGGCATGAACTACAAGGAGTTCGACCGGGTCTTCGTCGTGGCCGGCAACCCCACCGTGTCGCAGGGCGTGTCGTTCCTGCGCGCGGTGGACTGGGAGCAGCGCCAGAAGACCACGCTGCAGATCGCGCGCGAGTTGCAACCTCAGTTGTCGGGGCTGCCCGGCGTGACGGCCTTTCCGGTCACGCCGCCGAGCCTGGGACAGGGCTTTCGCGAACGCCCGATCAACTTCGTGATCGTCACCAGCGACAGCTACGACAATCTGGCACGCACCACTCAGCAGTTCCTGGCCGAAATGGCCAGGAACCCCGGATTCGTCGCGGCGGATTCCGACCTCCGCCTGAACAAGCCCGAAATCCTGTTAGAAGTGGACCGCGACCGCGCCGCCGACGCCGGGGTGAGCGTCGACCAGGTGGCGCGCACCGTCGAGACCATGCTGGGCGGTCGCGCCGTCACCCGCTACAAGCGCGACGCCGAGCAGTACGACGTGGTGGTTCAGACCACGCTAAGGGGGCGCACGACGCCCGAGGACATCGACAAGCTTTTCGTGCGCGGCCGCGGCGACGCGATGGTGCCGCTGTCGTCGCTGGTGCGCATTCGCGAGTCGGTGAGCCCGCGCGAGCTGAATCACTTCAACCAGCGACGATCGGTGTCGATCACGGCCAACCTGGCGCCGAACTACTCGCTCGGCGAGGCGCTGCAGTTCATGGACGCCACCGCAGGCAAGCTTTTGCAGCCCGGCTACGCCACCGAACTCAACGGCGTTTCGCGGGAGTTCCGCGCGTCCAGTGGTGCGCTGGGCCTGGTGTTCGTGCTGGCGCTGCTGTTCATCTTTCTCGTGCTGGCGGCACAATTCGAGAGCTTCGTGGATCCGTTCGTCATTCTGCTGTCGGTGCCGTTGTCGATCGTCGGCGCGCTCGGTGCCATGCATTTGAGCGGCGGCACGCTGAATGTGTATTCACAGATCGGAATGATCACGCTGGTCGGCCTGATCACGAAGCACGGCATCCTGATCGTCGAGTTCTCCAACCAGTTGCGCCAGCGTGGTCGTGCCGTGCGCGATGCGGTGATCGAGGCGGCCAGCCTGCGACTGCGCCCGATCCTTATGACCACCGGCGCCATGGTGCTGGGTGCCCTGCCGCTGGCGCTGGCCGAAGGCGCCGGCGCCGAGAGTCGGCGTCAGATCGGTTGGGTCATCGTGGGCGGAATGACGCTGGGCACGCTGCTCACCGTCTTCGTGGTGCCGACGATGTATACGCTGTTTGCGCGCAAGGGCGTTCCGGGCGAGATCCGTACGCCGGAAGCGGCGGATGCGAAAGACGTGGCGCACGCGTAGGCATCGCCGCGGGCGTCAGCCGCAGCTTCAGCCGCCGATGTAGTGCATCTCGACCCGGCGTTCGCCGCCTGGCTCTGCGTGGTCGGCCTGGCTGCGTAGTTCTGAGTAGCGGTCGGCGCGCTCAGACCATATGGGTGCCAGCGCCGCGGCGATTTCGTCGTCGCTGTGGCCACTGCGCAAGAGGGCACGCAGGTCGTGCCCCCGCGTGGCGAACAGGCAGGTGAACAGCTTGCCCTCGGTCGACAGGCGTGCGCGGTTGCAGTCGCGGCAGAACGCCTGGGTCACGCTCGAGATCAGCCCGATCTCGCCGGCGCCGTCGGCGTAGCGCCAACGCTCGGCCGTTTCACCCATGGTGGTGGCTTCCAGTGGGTCGAGCGCCCAGCGTTCGCGCAACCGCGCCAGCACCTGTGCCGAAGGCAGCACCTCGTCCATGCGCCAACCGTTGGTGGCGCCGACGTCCATGTATTCGATGAACCGGAGGACGACTCCGCTGCCGCGAAAGTGTTTCGCCATCGGCACGATCTCGTGGTCATTGGTGCCCCGCTTGACGACCATGTTCACCTTGATCGGCCCGAAGCCCGCGTGCTGCGCCGCGCGGATGCCCTCGAGCACGTCGGCGACGGGGAAGTCCACGTCGTTCATGCGGCGAAACACCGCGTCGTCCATCGCGTCGAGACTGACTGTCACACGCTTCAGCCCGGCCTCGCGCAGGGCCTGTGCCTTGCGTGCCAGCAGCGAGCCATTCGTGGTGAGCGTGAGGTCGAGCGCTTGTCCGTCGGCGCCGCGCAATTCGGCCAGCATGCGAACCAGATCCTCCAGGCCCTTTCGCAACAGCGGTTCGCCGCCGGTGAGCCGCAGCTTGGTCACGCCATGGGCCACGAACGCGCGCGCAAGACGCGTGATCTCCTCGAACGTCAACAGCGAGGTCTGGGGCAGGAATCGGTAGTCGCGATCGAAGACCTCCTTGGGCATGCAATAGCTGCAGCGGAAGTTGCAGCGATCGGTCACCGAGATCCGCAGGTCGCGCAAGGGCCGATGGAGTCGGTCGGCCAGGTGCCCCGACGGCGCGCTCCACGTGGGCGGCACCTGGGGGACCGGCGCGGCATAACGCAGATCGGCCAAAGCAATGATGGTCTCGCCCATGTGCAGGATTGTGCCGGCGCGTCCGGGCCGGCGGCGGCCACTGTCGCTCTTTAGGGGCTTTGCGTCAGAGCGGTGTGCCGGCGGGCGCCGGTAAAACGCCTCGCCCAGTAGCTGATCGCCATCTGCTCGACCCTGACCTGCGCGCCCTGGCGAGGCGCATGCACGAAGCGGCCCTCGCCAAGGTAGATCCCGACGTGCGAGTAGGTGCGGCGAAGGGTGTTGAAGAACACCAGATCTCCGGGGCGAAGCTCGTCGCGACGCACGTTCAGAAGGCCGGCCGCAAGCGCCTGGTCGTCGGCCTGGCGCGGCAAGTTGACCCCCAGCGACTGCGCATACACCTCCCGCGTGAATCCGCTGCAGTCGAAGCCGGCGGTCGCCGACTGGCCACCGGAGCGGTAGGGCGTATCGAGGTAGGTCAGCGCCGTCAGCACCACGTCGCCCGCACGCGATCGCGGTGCGCCTGCACGCCAGGCGTTGACGTCGGCCTGCGGAATCGGATCGACCTCCGCCGGCACGTTCAGGGGCGCCAACGGCGGGCCGGCGCAGCCCACCAGCACGGCGCTGGCGCAAGCCAACACCATGAGCAGGCAAACCGATCGTCGCATGGCTGGCGAGCCTATCAGATCCCTTGGATGCGTCAACGCATTCCTATTTGTTTGCAATGGTTTACGTTAATTATCTAAAGTGTTTTGTCGCTTCTGGCGGAGCCTGTCGCCGTCCCTCGGGCAGCCGCCGAATCGCGGATCCGCGTCAGGGTGCTGCAAGTGCCGGCGCGAGAATCCGGGAACCGGCTGCACCGACGAACGTTGGGAAGCCCCCCAGTCGAAACGAGGAGACATTGATGCGATTCCAGGACTTCCACAGACAGTCCATCGAACAGCCGGACATCTTCTGGGCCGAACAGGCCAAGCTGATCGACTGGGAACGACCGTTCGACAAGGTGTGCGACTACAGCAAACCACCGTTCGCGAACTGGTTCGTCGGCGGACGCACGAACCTGTGCCACAACGCGGTGGACCGACACCTCAAGGCGCGCGCCGACCAGAACGCGCTGATCTTCGTGTCCACCGAAGTCGACCGTGAGCAGGTCTACACCTTCGCACAGTTGCATGCCGAAGTGCAGCGCATGGCTGCCAGCCTGCAGGCCCTCGGCGTCAAGCAGGGCGACCGTGTGCTCGTCTACATGCCGATGATCCCGGAGGCCGCCTTCGCGATGCTGGCCTGCACGCGCATCGGCGCACTGCATTCGGTGGTGTTCGGCGGATTTGCCAGCGTGAGCCTGGCCAGTCGCATCGACGATGCCCAGCCCACCGTGATCGTGAGTGCGGACGCAGGCAGCCGGGGCGGCAAGGTCGTGCCGTACAAGGGGCTGCTCGACGAGGCGATCCGCCTGTCGAGCCACAAACCGGCCAAGGTGCTGATGGTCAACCGCGGCCTCGCCGACATGCCGATGACGCCGGGGCGGGATGTGGACTACTCGGCGCTGCGCGAGCAGCACCTGAACACGACCGTGCCGTGCGTATGGGTCGATTCCACGCACCCGAGCTACACGCTGTACACGAGCGGTACCACCGGCAAACCCAAGGGCGTTCAACGCGATACGGGCGGCTACGCGGTGGCGCTCGCTGCGAGCATCAAGCACATCTTCCTGGGTAAACCCGGCGAAACCTATTTCTCCACCAGCGACATCGGCTGGGTGGTCGGCCACAGCTACATCATCTACGGGCCGCTGATCGCCGGCATGGCCACCATCATGTACGAGGGCCTGCCGATCCGACCCGATGCGGCCGTCTGGTGGAGCCTGGTCGAGAAGTACAAGGTCACCTCGATGTTCAGCGCGCCCACTGCCGTGCGGGTGCTGAAGAAGCAGGATCCCGCCGCGCTGAAGAAGCACGACCTGTCCAGCCTGCGCGCACTGTTCCTGGCCGGCGAGCCGCTCGACGAGCCGACGGCCAAATGGATCGCCGATGCGCTGGGCCGGCCGATCATCGACAACTACTGGCAGACCGAGACCGGCTGGCCGATCCTGACGATCTGCAACGGCATCGAGCAGGCGCCGAGCAAGTTCGGTTCACCCGGCAAGGCGGTGTACGGCTACGACGTCAAGCTGCTCGACGAGAGCACCGGTGAGGAGCTCAAGGGCGCCAACCAGAAAGGCGTCGTGGCGATCGAAGGGCCACTGCCGCCCGGCTGCATGCAGACGGTGTGGCGCGACGACGAGCGCTTCGTGAAGACCTACTGGAAGAGCATTCCCGGCAAGCTGGTCTACAGCACTTTCGACTGGGGCATTCGCGACGACGACGGCTATTTCTTCATACTCGGCCGCACTGATGACGTGATCAACGTGGCCGGGCACCGACTGGGCACGCGCGAGATCGAGGAGAGCATTTCCAGCCATCCGAACGTGGCTGAGGTCGCCGTGGTGGGCGTGGCCGACCAGCTGAAAGGTCAGGTGGCCATGGCATTCGCCGTGTTGAAGGACACATCGAAGGCGGCCACACCGGAAGCGGCACTGAAGCTCGAGGGCGAGATCATGAAGGTCGTCGACGAGCAACTCGGTGCCGTGGCGCGGCCAGCGCGCGTGCGCTTCGTGACGGTGCTGCCCAAGACGCGTTCGGGCAAGCTGTTGCGGCGCGCGATCCAGGCCGTCTGCGAGGCAAGGGATCCAGGCGACCTGACCACGATCGAAGATCCGACAGCACTGCAGCAGATCAAGGACCTGGTCGCCGGAAGGTAGTGGGCGCAAGAAGGCCGCGGCGTCGCCGCTACAGCACTTCGCTGGCGAAGTCGGCCAATCTCGAGCGCTCGCCGCGCGCGAGCGTGACGTGGCCCGAATGCGGCCATCCCTTGAAGCGGTCAACGGCAAAGGTCAGCCCCGAGCTGCCTTCGCTGAGGTAGGGCGTGTCGATCTGCGCCAAGTTGCCGAGGCACACGATCTTGGTGCCCGGACCGGCCCGCGTGATCAGCGTCTTCATCTGCTTGGGTGTCAAGTTCTGCGCCTCGTCGATCAGCACGAACTTGTTCAGGAACGTGCGTCCGCGCATGAAGTTGAGGCTCTTGATGCGGATCTTGCTGCGCACGAGATCCTGCGTCGCGGCCCGTCCCCAGTCGCCGGCCGACCCATCGCCGCGGGCCAACACCTCGAGGTTGTCGTCGAGGGCACCCATCCACGGCCCCATCTTCTCTTCCTCGGTGCCGGGCAGGAAGCCGATGTCCTCGCCCAGCGGCACCGTCACGCGAGTGACGATGATCTCGCTGTAGCGACGGTCGTCCAGCACCTGCGACAGCCCGGCTGCCAGTGTCATCAGGGTCTTGCCCGTGCCGGCGGTGCCGGTGAGGGTGATGAAGTCGACTTCGGGATCCATCAGCAGATTCAGCGCGAAGTTCTGCTCGCGGTTGCGTGCGGTGACGCCCCAGACCGCATTCTTCGCGTGGGTGTAGTCCTTCAGCGTCTTCAGCACGGCCGTCTTGCCCGTGATCTCGCTGACCCGCGCGTACAGCGGCGTTGCTCCCGGCGTTTCAAGGTAGACGAACTGATTGATCAGGAGCACCGGCACCATCGGGCCGGCGATGCGGTAGTAGGTGTGTCCGCCCTGACTCCAGCTTTCCATGGTCTTGCCATGGCGCTCCCAGAAATCGGACGGCAGCGGCAACACGCCTGTGTAGAGCAGATCGCCGTCTTCGAGCGTCTTGTCGTTGAAGTAGTCCTCTGCCGGAAGACCCAACGCGCGCGCTTTGACGCGCATGTTGATGTCCTTCGACACCAGGACCACGTTTCGATCGGGGAACTGCTGCTGCAGCGACTGCACAACGCCCAGGATCTGGTTGTCGGCCTTGCCCTGGGGAAGGCCGTCGGGCAGCTTCACGTCGAAATGCGTGGTCTGGAAGTAGAGCTTCCCGAGCGCCTCGCGCTTGCCGGTCTTGGCCAGCGGTATGCCGGCCTTTGGATCCAGCGTGGCATCGCTGGCCAGGGCGTCGAGTTCCCGACTGGCCTGCCGCGCATTGCGCGCGACCTCGCTCATGCCCTTCTTGTGGTTGTCGAGTTCCTCCAGCGTCACCATCGGCAGGTAGACGTCGTGCTCATCGAACCGGAACAGGCTCAGCGGGTCGTGCATCAGTACATTGGTGTCGAGCACGAACAGCCGCGCCGGTCCGGTGCCTCGAGGAGTGCGCACGCGCGTCTTCGGGCCGGGTGAGGCCGAACTGGCCTTGAGCGGCGCGTCCACGCGGGGTGCGGCGACCGCCGCGGCGTCGTCGAACAGATCCAGAGGCGCCTTGGCTTCAACGGGCGCCTGCAGCGAGCGTTTCACGGTGCGCGCAGCCGCCTGTGTGTCGTAGTCGGTGGCTGCGAGCAGCGCAGCCTTGGAGGCAGGGGGCTTTGGCAGAGGCATGTGTGGCTGGCGTCAACAAAAAAGCCGCACAGTCGTCTGTGCGGCTTTCGGTGAGAAAGTGAAACGCGCGGGGCGACTCACGGTCATGCGGACGATTATGCCCCAGCGCTTCCGGGGCACTTCAGCCGGTCTTCTTCAACTCCTTCACGGCCTTGAGCACGTCGTCGACGTGTCCGGCGACCTTGATGCCGCGCCACTCGGCGCGCAGCACGCCCTTGGCGTCGATCAGGAACGTGCTTCGCTCGATGCCCTTGACCTTCTTGCCGTACATGATCTTGTTCTTCACGACCCCGAACATGTGGCAGAGCTTTTCTTCGGTGTCGGCAATCAGGTCGAACGGCAAATCCAGGTTCTGGCGGAACTTCTCGTGCGAGGCCATGTTGTCACGCGACACGCCGAACACCACGGCACCGGCCTTCAGGAAGTCCTTGTGGCGATCGCGGAACTGCATGGCCTCGGTGGTGCAGCCGGGTGTGTGGTCCTTCGGATAGAAATACAAGACCACCGTCTTGCCCTCGAACGCCTGTGGCGTGAACTTCACACCGCTGGTGGCGAAGGCCTCGAACTCGGGCAACGGTTTGTTCAGCACGGGCGTCATGACGGCGGCGTTGTCGTTGGTGTGCGTGCCCGACGAGGCACAGCCGGGCATTATAAAGTTCCGGCGCGCAGGTCCCGATGATGGGGTGATCGGCGCACACCCAGGGGTCGCCGGCCTGCCTCAGCGCTTCGTTGCGTCGAGCAGCAGTGCGGCGATCACCGATCGACCTTCGTTGACCAACACGTTGAACGTACGGCACGCCGCGGCGTTGTCCATGGTTTCGAAGCCGATGCGCCTCTCGATCAGACCCGCCAATAGCGCTGGCGCGGGAAAGCGCAGGCGTGAGCCGCTGCCGAAGATCACGAGTTCCGGTCCGAGCGCGGCAAGCGCATGAAAATGCAGAGGCGCAAGCGAATCGAAATCCGGCGCGGACCAGGCCGACGGGCTTCCCGTCCAGGGGACGATCACCGAGCCCGTGTACTGTCGCCCGGCGGCCCAGATGCTGGTGCCGTCGTGGCGCGCGATGGTGTTCACGCCATCGAGGTGATCCGGTTGGAATTTCACGCGTCGGGCGCTCGGTTTGCTGCCGCCTAACGAGATAAAGGGACAACGGCTGCTATGGTTAAATTATAAGTTTTGCGGCGCAGCATGCGTCCGCATCGGTTCGATGGTCCAGGAGTGCGCGCTTTGAAGCCGATCGCCAAGTCCAGCAAGCTCGCGAATGTCGCGTACGACATACGTGGCCCTGTGCTCGACAAGGCGCGCCAGATGGAGGAAGAGGGCCACAAGATCATCAAGCTGAACATCGGCAATCTCGCCGTGTTCGGGCTCGAACCGCCCGACGAGATCGTGCAGGACATGATCCGCAACCTGCCGTCGAGCGCGGGCTACACCGACAGCAAGGGACTGTTCGCGCCGCGCAAGGCGGTGGTGCACTACACGCAGGAGAAGGCGATTGCCGGCGTCACGGTCGACGACGTCTACCTGGGCAACGGCGCCTCGGAGTTGATCGCGTTCAGCCTCAACGCGCTGCTCGATGACGGCGACGAGGTGCTGGTGCCGGCGCCCGACTATCCATTGTGGACGGCCGTGGTGGGCCTTTCGGGCGGCCGGCCTGTGCACTACCTGTGCGACGAGAGCAGTGGCTGGCTGCCCGATCTGGGCGATCTGAGACGGAAGATCACGCCGCGCACCAAGGCGATGGTCGTGATCAACCCAAACAACCCGACCGGCGCGCTCTATCCGGTCGAGTTGCTGCGCGAGCTGGTGGAGGTGGCCCGGCTGTACCAGCTGATCGTCTTTGCCGACGAGATCTACGACAAGACGCTCTACGACGGGAACACGCACACCAGCATCGCGTCGCTCGCCGACGACGTGCTGTTCGTGACCTTCAACGGCCTGTCGAAGAACTACCGGTCGTGCGGTTACCGCGCGGGCTGGATGGTCGTCTCGGGCAACAAGCGCGACGCCCGCGACTACATCGAAGGCCTGAACATGCTGGCGTCGTTGCGTCTGTGCTCAAACACTCCCGGCCAGCTGGCCATTCAGACCGCCCTGGGCGGCTACCAGAGCATCAAGGACCTGGTCGCACCCGGTGGCCGCCTGTGCAAGCAGCGCGACCTGGCCCATCAGCTTCTCACGCAGATACCCGGCGTCAGCGTGGTCAAGCCCAAGGCGGCGCTGTACATGTTCCCGCGGCTGGACCCGAAGATCTACCCGATCACCGACGACCAGCAGTTCGCATACGACCTGCTGGCCGAGGAGAAGGTGCTGATCGTGCAGGGCACAGGCTTCAACTGGCCGCAACCGGATCACTTCCGGATCGTCTTCCTGCCCAACGCCGATGATCTGACCGAGGCCATCGGCCGTATCGACCGATTCCTTTCGCACCTGCGCAAGAGGCACAGCACATGACTCCAGGAAGCCTCGTTGCACGGACCGACGCCACGCAGCGATCCGAGGGCGATGGCAAGCCCATCCAGGTTGGCCTGCTGGGCATCGGCACGGTCGGCAGCGGCACGTTCAAGGTGCTGCGGCGCAATCAGGAGGAGATCCGGCGCCGGGCGGGCCGCGGAATCGAGATCTCGGTGGTGGCCGATCTCGACGTGACACGCGCGAGGGCCGTCGTCGGCGACGGCGTTCGGGTCGTTGGCGACGCGCGCGAGGTGATCAACGATCCGACGATCGACATCGTGATCGAGCTGATCGGCGGTTACGGCGTGGCGCGCGAATTGGTGATGGCCGCGATCGCTGCCGGCAAGCATGTCGTCACCGCCAACAAGGCGCTGCTCGCGGTGCACGGCAACGAGATCTTTGCCGCGGCGCACGCCAAAGGCGTGATCGTCGCGTTCGAAGCCGCCGTGGCTGGCGGCATTCCGATCATCAAGGCCTTGCGCGAAGGCCTGACGGCCAACCGCATCGAATGGGTGGCCGGCATCATCAATGGCACGACCAACTTCATCCTGAGCGAAATGCGCGACAAGGGGCTGGATTTCCAGACCGTGCTCAAGGAGGCGCAGCGCCTGGGATACGCCGAGGCGGATCCCACGTTCGACATCGAGGGCATCGATGCAGCGCACAAGGCGACGATCATGTGCGCGATCGCCTTCGGTGTGCCGATGCAGTTCGAGCGAGCGCATGTCGAAGGCATCAACGGGTTGCAGGCGGCCGACATCCGGTATGCAGAGCAGCTCGGCTACCGCATCAAGCTGCTGGGCATCACCAAGCGTACCGCGCAGGGGTTGGAGCTGCGCGTTCACCCGACGCTGATACCGTCCAAGCGGCTGATCGCCAATGTGGAAGGCGCGATGAATGCCGTCGTGGTGCAGGGCGACGCCGTCGGCACGACGCTGTACTACGGCAAGGGGGCGGGGTCGGAGCCCACCGCTTCTGCCGTGGTGGCCGACCTGGTCGACATCACCCGGCTGCACACCGCAGACCCCGATCACCGCGTGCCGCATCTGGCTTTCCAGCCCGACGCGCTGGCCAGCACGCCGATCCTCCCGGTCGACGAGGTGGTCACCGCGTTCTACCTTCGCCTGCGTGTGGCCGATCAGACGGGCGTGCTCTCACGCATCACGACGATCCTGGCCGAGCATGACATCTCGATCGACGCGATGCTCCAGCGTGAGTCGGCGGAGGGTGAAAGGCAGACCGATCTGATCATCCTCACGCACGACACGCAGGAAGGGCGCATGAACCAGGCGCTGTCCCGCATGCAGGCGTTGCCGACTGTGCTCGGACCCATCGTGCGTATCCGCAAGGAAGAGCTCAACTGATGCGCTACCTGAGCACGCGAGGCGATCCGACGCCGCGGCGCTTCTGCGAGATCCTGCTCGAGGGCCTGGCTCCCGACGGTGGGCTGTTCCTGCCCGAACGCTATCCGCGAGTGGATGCCACCCGGCTCGAGCAATGGCGCAAGCTGGGTTATGCCGAGCTCGCCTACGAGATTCTGTCGCTCTACATCGACGACATTCCGTTGCCTGACCTGCGCCGGCTTTGCGACGAGACCTATACCGCCGGCCGTTTCGGCTCGCGGGCGATCGTGCCGTTGCGCGCGCTCGAACAGGGCCTGTGGGTCGAGGCCCTGTCCAACGGGCCCACGCTGGCCTTCAAGGACATGGCGATGCAGTTGCTGGGCGCCTTGTTCGAGTACGAGCTCGGCCGGCGTGGCGAACGGCTCAACATCCTCGGCGCCACATCGGGCGACACCGGCAGCGCCGCGGAGTACGCCATGCGCGGCAAGGCCGGCGTCCAGGTGTTCATGCTGTCGCCGCATGGGCGCATGAGCCCGTTCCAGCAGGCGCAGATGTACAGCCTGCAGGACGCAAACATCCACAACATCGCCATCGAGGGCGTGTTCGACGACTGCCAGGACATCGTCAAGGCCGTCAGCGGCGATCTGGCCTTCAAGCGCCGTCACCGCATCGGCAGCGTCAACTCGATCAACTGGGCCCGTCTGCTCGCGCAGGTGGTCTACTATTTCTCCGGCTGGCTGCAGGCCACGACGAGCAGCGAGGAGCGCATCAGCTTCGCCGTGCCTTCGGGCAACTTCGGCAACGTGTGTGCCGGGCATATCGCGCGGATGATGGGCCTGCCGATCGACCGCCTGATCGTTGCCACCAACGAGAACGACGTGCTCGACGAGTTCTTCCGCACCGGCCGCTACCGGGTGCGAGGCGCTGCCGAGACGCATGAAACCTCGAGCCCGTCGATGGATATCAGCAAGGCGTCGAACTTCGAACGTTTCGTCTTCGACCTGCTGGGGCGCGACGCCGCACGCACCCGCGAGCTGTTCGACACGCAGATCGCGCGTGATGGCGGCTTCAGCGTCGATGCGACAGCGCTGGTGCGCTGCCGCGAGTTCGGTTTCGTCTCCGGCCGGAGCACGCATGCGGACCGGCTCGCCACGATTCGCGATACGCAGGAGCGCTTCGGCACGCTCGTGGATCCGCACACCGCCGACGGCCTGAAGGTCGCGCGTGATCTGCGGCGCCCCGGCGAGCGGGTGATCGTGCTCGAAACGGCGCTGCCGGTGAAGTTCGCCGACACCATCGTCGAGGCCATCGGCCGCGCACCGGATCGCCCGGAAGTGCTCAAGGGAATCGAGCAACTGCCTCGTCGCTGCCAGGTGCTACCGCCGGACGTCGAGCGGGTCAAGGCATTCATATCGGCACGCGACGTGCTCTGACGCAGCCCAGGCATTCGCACCATGTGCTCCCTTTGCCATGACCACCGTGCAGCCTAGCGGCGGTGCACGCGCGCCGATGATCAGTCTCGACGAGGCTGTGCAGCGGCTGGTCGAGGCAGGCACCGCGCATTGCATTTCCGAAGTCGAAACGGTCTCGACCTTCGATGCGCTGGGCCGCGTACTGGCCGCCGACGTGCGGTCGGAGCTCGACGTGCCGCCGCGGGACAACAGCTCGATGGATGGTTACGCGCTGCGCCTGGCTGACCTCGGCCCCGACGGTGGTGAACTCGAAGTGGCCCAGCGCATCCCCGCCGGCGCGGTGGGCCAGGCACTGGTACCCGGCACGGCGGCGCGAATCTTCACTGGCGCCCAGGTTCCGCCGGGTGCGGACGCGGTGGTGATGCAGGAGGCGTGCGAGGCCGTGCCCGCTGTCGACCGCGGCTTGGGGCGCGTGCGCATCCGCCAGCGGCCGGCGCTCGGCGAATGGATCCGCCGCCGCGGCGAGGACGTGCAGCAAGGAGCCGTCGTGCTGGCTGCCGGCACGAGGTTGACCGCCCAGGCGATGGGGCTTGCGGCCTCGGTGGGTGCGGGACGGCTGGTGGTGCGACGCCGCCCGCGGGTGGCGCTGTTTTCCACCGGCGACGAACTCGCGATGCCGGGTGAGCCGCTGCGTCCCGGTGCCATCTACAACTCCAACCGCTTCACGCTGCGTGGCCTGTTGCAGGCCTGCGGCTGCGAGACGATCGATCTCGGCATCGTGGCGGACCGACTGGACGCCACGCGCGAGGCGCTCCGGCGGGCCGCGGCAGCGGCCGATCTGGTGATCACCAGCGGCGGCGTCTCGGTCGGCGAGGAAGATCACCTGAAGCCCGCGGTTCAGGCCGAAGGTCGGCTCGACCTCTGGCAGGTGGCCATCAAACCAGGCAAGCCGCTGGCCTTCGGCGAAGTGCGTCGCCCCGTCGGCGGCGAGGCCTTGTTCGTCGGGCTGCCCGGCAATCCGGTGTCGGCTGCCGTGACGACCATGATCGCCGTCGTGCCGCTGCTGCGGGCATTGACGGGCGAGCCGTCGGTTGTGCCTCGGGCGATCACGATGAAGGCGGGTTTCGATTGGCCCCGTCCCGACAAACGCCGCGAGTTCTTGCGTGTTCGCGTGGCGGAGGACGGATCGCTGGTCCTGTTTCCCAACCAGAGTTCGGGTGTGCTGACCTCGGTGGTCTGGGCCGACGGCCTCCTGGACAACCCCCCGGGCAAGCCGATCGCCCGAGGTGACGCAGTGCGCTTCCTGCCGTTCGCAAATCTGCTCGGATGAATGCCTTGCTGACCGTGCGCGTACGTTATTTCGCGGCCTTGCGCGAGGCGCTGGGCACCGAAGAGCAGGTGCAGATGCCTTCGAACAGCACGCTCGGAGAATTGCGCGATCAGCTGATCGGTCGCGGGGGCGAGCACGCCCGGCTACTGGCACGCGGGCGAGCATTGCGCTGTGCGCTTGACCAGGTGATGGCCGACGAATCGGCCGGCTTGCGCGACGGTGCCGAGGTGGCGTTCTTTCCGCCCGTCACCGGCGGCTGAGCCGGCATGAGCGATCCCCTGCCGCCGTGACAGGCGCTGCGCGCGTGCCAGAATCTTCGCCGTGCGCCCAGCCCGCGTGACGATCCAACAAGCCGACTTCGATCTCGGAGCCGAAGTGCGCGCCCTGCGTGAAGGTGACGCGAGTGTCGGTGCGGTGACGGCGTTCATCGGCACCGTGCGCGACCGCGGCGACGCGGGTGTGGTGCGGTCGATGGAGCTGGAGCACTACCCCGGAATGACCGAGCGCGCCATCGAGGCGATGATCGACGAGACTCGGCGGCGCTTCGACATCCGCGACGTGCGCGTGATCCATCGGGTGGGGCCGCTCACGCTGACGGATCAGATCGTGCTCGTCGCCGTGAGTTCGGCGCATCGCCAGGCGGCGTTCCAGGCCTGTGAGTTCCTGATGGACTATCTGAAGACCCAGGCACCTTTCTGGAAGAAGGAAGCCACGGCCGGCGGTTCGAAATGGGTCGATGCGCGCGCCGCCGACGATGGTGCGCTCGAGCGCTGGGGCATCTCATCGGGCAACGCTTCGTGACGGGCGCGAGTCTCGTCACGGCCGGCGCGGCGGTGGCCGTCGGGGCTGCCATCGGCGCGTTGCTGCGCTGGGCGGCAGGGCTGTGGTTGAACCCGCTGTGGCAGGGCTTCCCGCTGGGCACCTTGGCCGTGAATGCAGTGGGCGGCTTGCTCATCGGCGCGGCGCTCGTGTGGCTGGAGGCCCGGCCAAACGAAGTGATGCGTCTATTCGCGATCGTCGGCGTGCTGGGGGGCTTCACCACCTTCTCGGCATTCTCGGCCGAGTCACTCGTGCTGTTGCAGCGCGAGCAGTACGGCATGGCGCTGCTCCACGGCCTCGCGCACGTGCTCGGCTCGTTGGGCTGCGCGGTGCTGGGGTTCGTGGTGGGCCGGCATTGGGTGCACGGATGAGTCGTGGCCCGTTCGACGGTTCGTCGGCCTCGTCGGCACTTCGCTCGGCACTGGGGCGCTTTGCGACCGGCGTGACGATCGTGACCTGCTCCGACGCGGCCGGCTCGCCGGTGGGCCTGACGGTCAACTCCTTCAGCGCACTTTCGCTGGAGCCGCCCCTCGTGAGTTGGGCTTTGAGGGTGGAAAGTCCGAGCCTGGCCCCGTTCGAATCCGCCAGGCACTTCGCCGTCAACGTGCTGACCGAGTCACAGCTGGAGCTCTCGAAGCAGTTCGCAGCCCATGCGCCGGACAAGTTCAGCCTCGGGCGCTGGAGCGCCGGGCGCCATGGCGCGCCGGTGCTGGCCGGCGCGCTGGCGGTGTTCGAGTGTTCGACCGCCTCGACGCTGCGGCAAGGCGACCATGTGCTCTTCGTCGGCAGCGTGCTGCACAGCGTGGCGCACGCGGGGGCCCCGCTGGTCTTCCAGGCCGGGCGCTATCGCCGCCTGGGCGAGACGCTGTAGCCTTTCACGGCAGCCCCTTGACGCGGCGCAATCGACGTGCGGCCGGGGTTGAAATCGCGGCCGCCTGCCCCTAAGTCGACCGCAAGCGAAAGGACCTCTCGATGAGATTCGACAAGTTGACCACGGCGTTCCAACAGGCTTTGGCCGATGCGCAGAGCCTTGCAGTGGCCCGAGACAACCCGTACATCGAGCCGGCTCATCTGCTGGCCGCCATGCTGGGGCAGACCGATGGGCCGAAGGCCTTGCTGGACCGCGCCGGAGCGAATACGGGCGCATTGCGCACGGCCATGGATACCGCCATGGCTGCCTTTCCGCAGGTGCAGGGCAGCGGCCAGCCGGTGCAGCCCGGTCGTGACCTCGTGGTGCTGCTGCAGGCGGCCGACAAGGAGGCCACGAAGCGAGGCGACCAGTTCATCGCCAGCGAGATGTTTCTGCTCGCCCTGGCCGACAGCAAGAGCGACATCGGCGGCGTCGTGCGCGGCCACGGTCTGACGCGCAAGGCGCTCGAGGCGGCGATCGAAGCGGTGCGTGGCAAGTCGACGGTCGATTCGGCCGAGGCCGAGGGGCAACGCGAGGCACTGAAGAAATACACGCTCGACCTCACCGAGCGCGCCCGGCAAGGCAAGCTCGACCCGGTAATCGGCCGCGACGACGAGATCCGCCGCGCGATCCAGGTGCTTCAGCGGCGCAGCAAGAACAACCCGGTGCTGATCGGCGAGCCTGGCGTGGGCAAGACGGCGATCGTCGAAGGCCTGGCGCAGCGCATCGTCACCGGCGAAGTACCCGAATCGCTGAAGGACAAGCGCGTGCTGGTGCTCGACATGGCCGGGCTGCTGGCGGGGGCCAAGTACCGTGGCGAGTTCGAAGAGCGTCTGAAGGCCGTGCTGAAGGAGGTGGCCGCCGACGAGGGGCGCATCATCCTGTTCATCGACGAGCTGCACACGATGGTGGGCGCCGGCAAGGCCGAGGGCGCCATCGACGCCGGCAACATGCTCAAGCCGGCGCTGGCGCGCGGTGAGTTGCATTGCATCGGCGCCACCACGCTCAACGAGTACCGCAAGTACGTGGAGAAGGACGCCGCGCTGGAGCGCCGCTTCCAGAAGGTGCTGGTCGAGGAGCCGAGCGTGGAGGCGACGATCGCGATCCTGCGCGGGCTGCAGGAGAAGTACGAGGTGCACCATGGCGTGGAGATCACCGACCCGGCCATCGTGGCCGCGGCCGAGCTGAGCCACCGCTACATCACCGACCGTTTCCTGCCCGACAAGGCGATCGACCTCATCGACGAGGCGGCGGCC
>JAEUPI010000141.1 GCA_016790175.1 Burkholderiaceae bacterium
GCGCGCTGCACGCTGGCATCGAAGCCGGCCTGGCACAGCATGTCGGCCCACAGCGTGGCCAGCGCGAGGTTCGGTGCCTGCGTGAGCCGTTTCATGCGCGACCCGACGAGGCGACCGCGTGTTCGCGTTCGGTCGACACCCAGATGCCCGCCAGGATCAATGCCAGCGCGGCGCCGTGATACGGATGCGGCCACTCGCCCAGCAGCGGCGCCGACAGCAGCGCCGCGAACACCGGCTGCAGGTTGCCGAACAGGCCCGCCAGCGCGGGCCCGCCGCGCTGCACGCCCAGGCCCCACATGCGATACGCGATGATCGACGGGCCGATCGCCACGTACAGCAGCGCCGCGATGCCGAGCGGCGTGAGGTGCACCAGCACCTCGCCGGGCCGCGCCGCCTGCTCGATGCCGGCACCCAGGCCGGCCCACAGTGCGCCGAACGCCATCTGGATGCACAGGAACTCGGCCCAGTTCCAGTCGGGCCGCGCCTCGCCCAGCATCGAACGCGGCGGTCGCGCCAGCAGCCAGCTGTAGCCGGCCCAGCAGGCGGTGGCCACCAGCATCAGCAGGTCGCCCGCCACGAACTGCACGCGCGCGAGCGCAAACCAGTCGCCGCGCACCATCACGGTGGCCACACCGGCGAGCGACAGCAGTGCGCCGGCGATCTCGCGCAGGCGCGGCCGATGGTGGAAGAAGAGCGCACCGAACACCATCATCCAGATCGGCGTGCTGGCGGCGATGAGCGTCACATTCACCGGCGTGCTGGTGCGCAGCGCGAGGTACTGCATCGAGTTGTAGACCCCCACGCCGAGCAGGCCGATCACGGCCAGGTAGACCCAGCGCTCGCGCAGCTGTTGCCGGCTCGCGGCCGAGGCAAAGGCACGCCAGCCCAGCGGCAGCAGGATCGCGAGGGCGAGGCTCCAGCGCAGCAGGTTCAGGTGCACCGGCGCGATGTCGGCCACCACCATGCGGCCGGCCACCACGTTGCCGCCCCACAGCAGCGGCGGCAGCGTCAACATCAGGGCCAGCCGAGGGCTGAGGCGTTCGTTCACCGGGCCAGTGTAGGAGGCCGCCGGCGGGCCCGAGCGGCGGTCTGCCGCGGATCGACTACGCTTGCGGCTGCACCACCCACGCACCACCAGGAGACAGCCATGGCCAAGGCCATACAGATCACCGCCTACGGCGGGCCCGAGGCGATGCAGTTGGTCGACGTCGAGGTCGGCAACCCCGGCCCTGGCGAGATCCGCATCAAGCATCAGGCCTGCGGGCTGAACTTCATCGATGTCTACCAGCGCACGGGTCTCTACCAGAACCCGCTGCCGCTCAAGCTCGGCATGGAAGGCGCCGGCGTCGTGGAGGCGGTGGGCGAGGGCGTGACGCATCTGAAGGCGGGTGACCGCGCTGCCTATGCGAGCAACCCGCCGGGCAGCTACAGCACGGTACGCGTGATGCCCGCCAAGACGGTGTGCAAGCTGCCCGATGCCATCAGCTTCGAGACCGGCGCCGCAATGATGCTCAAGGGCCTGACGGCGCAATACCTGCTCAAGCGCACGCAGCCGCAGGGCGGGCTCCAGGCCGGCGACCACATCCTGTGGCATGCGGCCGCCGGCGGCGTGGGGCTGATCGCCTGCCAGTGGGCCAAGGCGATGGGTCTGCAGCTGATCGCTACCGCCGGCAGCGACGAGAAGTGCCAGCTCGCGCTCGAGCATGGTGCCGCGCACGCGATCAACTACCGCACCGAGAAGTTCGTCGACCGCGTCAAGGCCATCACCGGCGGCAAGGGCGTGAAGGTGGTCTACGACTCGGTGGGCAAGGACACCTTCGAAGGCAGCCTGGATTGCCTGCGCCCGTTCGGCCTGCTGGCGAGCTTCGGCAATGCGTCGGGGCCGGTGCCGCCGTTCGCACCCGGCATCCTCGGGCCGAAGGGATCGCTGTACCTCACGCGCGCCACGCTGTTCACGCACATCGCCACGCGCGA
Organism: Burkholderiaceae bacterium; assembly: GCA_016790175.1. GTDB lineage: Bacteria > Pseudomonadota > Gammaproteobacteria > Burkholderiales > Burkholderiaceae_C > JAEUPI01. Next base: position 1,975 of record JAEUPI010000141.1, read on the forward strand.
GGCCACGCAGGCGATGGCCGACGACCTGTTCGGCGTGGTCGCCGGCGGCCAGGTGAAGATCCGCATCGATCAGCGTTATCCGCTGGCCCAGGTGGCGCAGGCGCACCGCGACCTCGAGGCGCGCAAGACCACCGGCTGCACGATCCTGCTGCCATGAAGCGCCGGCGCGTGATCGGCATCGCGGCGGCGGCCGCGGCGACCTCCGCGGTCGGCACGTGGGTGCGGGCGCAGCAGCCGTCGCCGCATGCGATCGACATCCCGAGCTGGTTCCTGGAGAGCTTTCTCGACTTCAAGGACGAGGCGGCCACCGCGGCCAAGGGCGGCAAGCGGCTGATGCTGTACTTCGGGCAGGACGGCTGCCCGTACTGTCGCGAGCTGATGACCAACAACTTCAGCCAGAAGGCTATCGTCGACAAGACGCGCAAGCACTTCGAGGCGGTGGCGATCAACATCTGGGGCGACCGCGAGGTGACCTGGACCGACGGCCAGCGCCTGAGCGAAAAGCAGTTTGCCAAGCTGCTCAAGGTGCAGTTCACGCCGACGCTGCTGTTCCTGGACGAGCAGGCGCAGGTGACGTCGCGGCTCAACGGCTACTGGCCGCCACACCGGTTCGACCCGGCGCTCGACTACGTGATCGCGCGGCTCGACCGCAAGGGCATCTCGCTGGCCGACCATGTGGCGCAGCATGCACACGAAGCCGCCAACGCCCAGCTCGCCGAGGAGCCGTTCTACCTGAAGCCGCCGTTCGATCTGCGCCGCAAGGCCGGCGGCAAGCCGCTGGCCGTGCTGTGGGAGACGCGCTCGTGCAAGGCCTGCGACGAGATGCACAGCGAAGGCTTCCGCCGCGCCGAGATCAAGGCCTTGCTCGCGAAGTTCGATGTCGTGCGCTTCGCGCTCGGCGACGCCACCGAACTGATCGCGCCCGACGGCCGCAAGCGCAGTGCCAACGAATGGGCACGCGAACTGAAGCTGAGCTACACGCCCTCGGTGGTGTTCTTCGACGCCGGCAACCGCGAGGTGTTTCGCTTCGAAGGCTATGTGCGGCCGTTTCACCTGGCCGGCGGCTTCGACTACGTGGCGCAGGGGGCGTATCGCACGCAGCCCGAGTTCCAGCGCTTCCTGCAGGAGAAGACCGAACGCGCGAAGGCGCGCGGGCAGTCCGTGGATCTGTGGAAGTGACGCCCAACGCCGGCTCGAGAGCGCCGGCGTGGGGCGCATCGGGCGGCTTCCGCCTGATGCGCTATTTCGCGATCTCCACGCTGGTGGCGTTTGCGGTGGTCGGCCTCGTGCTGGCCACGCTGCAGCACAACGAGGAGCAGTTCTTCGCCCAGGTGCAGCGCGAGCAGGCGGCATTCTTCGCGCGCGCGCAGGCGCAGCTGGCCAAGGAGCACGAGGAGGCCGCGCGCGCGAGCCTGCTGGCCGTGCACGAGGCCAGCCATGTGAACCTCACGCGGCTGGTGGCCAACATGCTGTGGGACACCGAGTTCGCCCCGCTGGCTGCGACGGCGCAGAAAGTGCCGGTGAATGCCTGCCGAGCTGCGGCGACGACCGACGATGCCGCGCGTGCGGCACGACGCAACTGCTTCGCCGAGATCGGCCGGCAGATCCGCGGCTGGTCCGGTTTTCGGCAGCTCGATGCCAAGGCCTATGCGGCGATGCACGACACCACCGTCTTCAAGATCAAGGTGTTCGACCTGCGCGGCATCACGATCTACTCGTCGGAGCATGCGCAGATCGGCGAGGACGCCAGCGGCAACGAAGGCTGGCGGCGCGCCTCGGCCGGCATGCCGGCCAGCGAGTTGACGCACCGCGACCGCTTCAGCGCGTTCGAGGGCGTGGTCGAGAACCGCGACCTGATCTCCAGCTACGTGCCGGTGCGCCGCGGCCGCGAGGGCTCGATCGTGGGTGTGTTCGAGCTCTATTCCGACGTCACGCCTTTCCTCGGCCGCATCAAGGTGGCGGCCAAGGCGTTTGCGGCACTGACGGCCGACAACCAGCAACGCATCGAGGAGCAGTCGCGCGACAACCAGTCGCGTGTGGACGGCAGCTCGCGCAACTTCCTGATCATCGTCTGCAGCCTGCTCGCGCTGCTGTATGCCGTGTCGTGGCTGATCGTGCGCCACGGCCAGCGGTTGATCGATCGCCAGCATGCGGCGCAGGCGCAGGCGGCCGAGCGCGAGCGCCAGTGGCATCGCGAGAAGATGGCTGCGCTCGCCACGATGGCGGCCAACGTGTCGCACGAGGTGGGCAACCCGCTGGCCGTGATCGACGCGACGGCACGCGACCTGCCGACCGACGGCGCAGTCGTGGCCGCCGCACGTGCGCAGATCCTTGCGCAATGCGGGCGTGTCGACACGATGATGCGGCAGATGACCGACTTCGCGGCGGCCCGCGACGCCGGCCCCGAGTGGATCGATGTCAACGCGCGGATCAAGGCGCTGTGCGACTTCCAGAGCTTCGACTTCCGGTTCCGCGGCATGCCGATCGAGTTTCATCCGATGCGCGACCTGCCGCCGCGCGAACTGGAACCCGATCACCTGAACGAGCTGCTGATGGGTGCGTTGCAGATCTTCATCGACGGCGCGACATCGGCGGTGCCGAGCGCGCAACCGCACTCGCCGATCCGCATCGAGACGCTGCAGCGCGCGACCGACGTGGTGGTGCGCATGGCGCGCGCTGGTGCGCCGGCGCCGCAACCGGCCCGGGCCGATGCGCTGGCAAGGCGCGCCGGAGAGTTCGGCTGGCACCTCGCCTGGGCCGCGGGCGCCATGGAACTCGTGCTGCCCGACGTTTGACAACGGAGATCAGACGCTCCTCACGTCGCTCATCGCCTTGAGCTGCTCGCGCAGCGCACGACGCTGAGCGGCATTGGCGGCGCGCCAAGCGGCCAGCGCCAGCGCCATGAACGCACGCTCGGTGGCGCTCGGTTGATCGCTCGTGCGCGCTTCGTCGAGCCAGCCGGCGGGCTTGCCGCAGTGGCGTTCGATCTGGCGCGCAAGCTTGTCGCCGATCGGACGCGATGACTTGATCTGACTCCACATGCTGGGCGAGATCTGCAGCTTGGCGGCAAAGGCCTGCTCGAGGCCCTTGGGCGCCTCGCCGGCGGCCATTGCGCGTTCGGCATGGACGTGAAACAGGGTCTGCACGTTGGTGCGGCGGGTGACGGCGAGGTTGTGCATGCGGCAGAGAGATCCGGCTGCGCGAGCGTCGTGTGCAATCGACAGTGATGACAACTGCAATCTTCTAGGGGGTTGACCCGCGGGGTAAAGACACTTTACAGTGTGCCCCAGTCGCACGCACTGAACCGATTCCGCTTATCCGACAACCCACCGACGAATCAACATCGAGGTCCATCCATGAACTGTGCCAACACCAACCGCTCTATGCACGCCGCTTCCGGTGTGAAGCGGGTTGCGTGCGCATGGGGCATCGAGTTTCCCGTCGGCCTGTCGTTCTGCATGCAGGGCGTGAAAGGTCCAGCGGATCCGCTTGAAGGAAGTGATTCGTCGAGCTAGACGTCGCGCTTCCAAGGTCTCCCGAATCCAAGGAGGCCCGGATCCGAAAGGATCCGGGCCTCTTGCTTTGCAGCAGGTCTCGTGTTCGTGATGTCGTGAATCACCGCAGCGGATGCACTTCGGGTGTGCCCCTGCACTCCGCGCTGCCATCCCCAGGGTGCCGGCAGCGCGGGATGTGCGCAGCCCCGGCGCCGGGGCTTCGTGCAGCGGGGCACCCTCGCTCGACGGAGCGCCCGCGCAGGGGGCACAGCCGAAGTGGATCGCGAGGTCCGGTCGGCGTCGGGCTGCCCCAAGCCGACTGTTCCCCCTCGGGGGACGCGAACGCAATGAGCCAGGGGGCGAATTCAACCGGCCGCAAAACATGGGGCGGCTCCGGAACCCGTTACCGGAACACGCGGCGCGCCGCAGGTCCATGCACGAACGGCCTGCAGCTGCCGCGGCGCCAGACGAGGCGTCGTGTTCAACCGACCGTGCGCTTGTTTTTCAGGTTTGGAGATCATCATGAAGAAGGAATTCAAGCTCGCCGGCCGGTCTGCGGTGGTCGAGCTGTTGCTGGTGCTGGCCACCGTGCTCGCGAGCGTGGTGTCGTTCGGCAGCGTCGTGGCGATCTACGCCTCGGCCGAGCCGGGCGAACGGCGCGTGGTGGGGCGGGTCGAGGGCGTGGCCAGCGCCGCGGCGGCCGCGAAACTGGCGGCGCACCGGCCCGGCTA
>JAEUPI010000175.1 GCA_016790175.1 Burkholderiaceae bacterium
CATTGTCGCGCATATGAAGAAGGGCTCGACCCTCACGCAGCGGTCGAAGGCCCGCTATCGAGCGAGACGCCGGATCAATACAGCGTGATGCCTGGCTGCACATCGGCGCTGTCGACCTGCTGGTCGAAGTCCTGCTGCGCATCGCCGTCGCGCTTGGGAATCAGCGGCTTGTCCAGCGGCCGGCAGATACGGCTGGCCAGCGCGCCGAGGCGGCCCGACTGCTCGATGGCATGGAGCACTGCTTCAGGACGCACGAGCATCGCGAACGGATCGGCAAGAGTGGCGAACTGCGAGTCGGTCATGACGGTTTGTCGATGAGTGGATCGATGACTCGGACTGTAGGGACGCACGCGTCGCGAAGACAGTGGCTCGCCCCTCGAACTTCGTGCCGGAATGCCGACGTGCCCCACGCGGGGCCTGCGCGCGTGCGATAGATCGCACCGCGCCTGTCGCGTGCCTTCAACGCCGCGCTGCGTCGAGGCGCGCAGCGAGCTTGTCGCGACCGCCTCTGCGTGCGAAATCCGCCGCTGTGAGGCCGAGGTCGTTGCGCAAGGTCGGATCGGCCCTCCCTTCGAGGAGCAGCGCCACGGCATCTTCGGAACCGTACTGCGCAGCCAGCATCAACGGCGTGCTGCCATTGGGTGAGCGCGCGTCGAGCGCGCCGCCGCGCTCGACAAGCAGCCGCACGATCGATGGATCCGGGCCCGTTGCTGCATAGTGCAGCGGGCTCCAGCCGGCGCGATTGACAGCGGCGCCACGCTCGAGCAGACGACTTGCCAATGCCGCATGGCCCTTCAGCGCGGCCATCATCAGCGGCGTTTCCGCCGCGGCATTGACCTGATCGGGTTGAATGGTCGGGTGTGCGAGCAAGGCGGCGCCGACCCGCACGGCACCGTCGCGCAGCGCCAGGGTCAATGCCGGCTGGCCCGACTCGTCAACGGCATTCGGGTCGAAGCCTCGATTCAGCAGCTCGCTCACGGTACGGACGTCGTCCGATCGAACCGCCTTGAAGAAATCCTCATAAGAGCCAGCTATCGAGGGAAAAATAACTACTACGACAGCTAGTTGGATCGCATATCTTATGTATTGCATGAGGTTTCGGTGCTTCCAGCAGCGGCCCCGGCGGACAGGAAGACGCGGTCGAAGTTCCGTGAGGTGGCCTCGGCCACTGCTTCGAGCGGGATTTGCTTGGCATCGGCTACCGCGCGCGCGACGTGCGCGACCCAAGCCGGCTGGTTGGTCTTGCCCCGATGCGGCACGGGTGCCAGGTACGGGCTGTCGGTTTCGATCAGGCAGCGATCGAGCGGCACGTAGCGTGCAACTTCGCGCAGGGCCTCGGCGTTGCGAAACGACAAGATGCCGGAGAACGAGATCAGAAAACCCAGATCGAGGGCGCCCCGCGCCACGTCGAGCGTCTCGGTGAAGCAGTGGAACACGCCGCCGACACGTTCGGCGCCCTCCTCGCGCATCAGTGCAAGGGTGTCATCCGCCGCCGCACGCGTGTGGACGATGAGGGGCCGGCTGGCGCGGCGGGCGGCTCGAATATGACGTCGAAAGCGCTCGCGCTGCCATGCCATGTCTTCGCGTGTGCGATCGCCCAGCCGATAGTAGTCCAGCCCGGTCTCGCCGACGGCCACCACGCGGGGGCGCTTTGCCAGGTCGATGAGTTGCTCGACGCTCGGCTCCTCGCAACCCTCGCTGTCGGGATGCACCCCGGCGCTGGCCCAGAAGTTGTCGTACGCGAGCGCCAGCGCGTGCACGCGCGGAAACTCCTCGATCGTCGTGCAGATGACGAGCGCGCTTGTGACGCCTGCGCGCGCCATCTCGGAGCGCACCTCGGCGATGCGACCCTCGAAATCAGGAAATGCGAGATGGCAGTGCGAGTCGACGAACATGGCCCCGGCGCCCAGTGGACCCACCCTGACGGCATCGTGAGCCCCGCACAGCGGGCGAGTCAGATCGTCTGGGTCGGCTTCGCAGACTGTAGCTGCGTACCGAGCAGTTCCTCGACCTTGTTCTTGAGCAGGCGGGTCTTCTCGTCGTTGGGGAAGCGCACGCCGACGCCTTGTGTGCGTCCACCGGAGGCGTTTGCCGGCGTGATCCATCCGACCTTGCCGGCCACCGGATATCGCTGCGGGTCGTCGGGCAGCGAGAGCAGCAGATAGATGTCCTCGCCCAGCTTGTATTCGCGCGTCGTCGGCACGAACAGGCCGCCGTCTTGCAGCAGGGGAATATAGGCGGCGTACAGCGCGCCCTTCTCGCGGAACACCAGCTGGATCACACTGGGCCGCGATGTGGGGCCCGCGCTGGCGGCTGCAGGTCGACCGGTCACCTCACTCATCCGGAAGAGTGTAGCGAATGCCCCGCGCGCCCCACAGTCGCACCCTGCGGCACCGACCAGCATCGCGCGCCATTCGTCACGAGCGCGTCCACCAGCAGCGCGGCGTTCCAGGGGTGTTCGTCGTGACGGGCTGCACGCAGCAGCTCGTCGCGCCAGCGCTGCAACGGCTCGATGCCAATCGGCCGCGACAGGTGGCGGGCACCGTAGAAGCGCGGCGGCCCTGCTGCTGCGACCGCCATCGCGTCGTGCGCCAGCTTCAGCAGCAGATCGACCACCCTCGGCAGGGCCAGCCCTGCGAGCGCCGCGCCGTCGCCGCGCGCGAGCTGCGCCGGGATGGCGGCAAGCCTCTGCGCATCGATCCCCTCGCCGGCCATGGCCAACGCCTCGACCGCACTGCCGCCGGCCATCGCAAGCATCGCGGCGCCCTCCTCCACTCCCTGCTGGCGCAACCAGGCCAGCGCCACTTCGCGTTGCGGCAGCGGCACGCGCACGCGTTGCACACGGCTGCGCAGCGTGGGCAGCAGGCGTTCTGGATCGTGGCTGGTCAGCACGATGCGCAAGCCGCCCGGCGGTTCCTCCAGCGTCTTCAGCAGGGCATTCGCGGCGGCATGATTCAACGCATCGCCCGGATGCAGCACCAACGCCCTCACCCCTCGGGCGCCCGCGCTGCGCTGCGACCACTCGATCGCCGCGCGCACCTGCTCAACACGCAGCTCGCGGCTCGGCTTCGCGCCGCTGCGCAGCAGCGGGTCGTCCTCGCTGAGCCAATCGAATGCCACCCGAAGTGCATCGGGCACCACCACCCGGTGGTCGGGGTGCGTGCGTTGCCGCACCTGTCGGCAGGCCTTGCAGCGCCCGCACGGAGCGGCATCGGTTTCGCACAGCCAGGCCTGGCTGAGGGCCATGGCGAGCTCGAACTGGCCATTGGGCAAGCCGGCATGCAGCAGCAGGGCATGCGCAGTCGTCAGTCGCAGCGCCTGGCCAAGCGGCTCCGCGAGCCAAGGCATCGGCAGTCGGCCGTCGTCGTCGACTCCCACCGGCATCGGCTCACCACCAGCCACGTTGCTGCACCTCGTCCTGCACGCGCATCCACACCGTGTCCCGCGAGCCGTGGGCATCGATTCGGGCAACCCGCCCTGGTGCCGCAAGCTGCCGCGCGAGATACCCATGGCGCACCCGTTCGAAGAACGAGGTGTCGAGTCGTTCCAACCGGTCCGGGTGTCGGGCCAGCGCGCGACGTTGTTCGGCTTCGAGCGGATCGAGGTCGAACCACAGCGTCAGGTCGGGCTGCCGGCCCTGCTGCACCCAGGCCTCGAGCTGCGTCAGCACGCCGAGGTCGAAGCCGCGGCCGCCACCCTGGTAGGCGAACGTGGCGTCGGTGAAACGATCGCACAGGACGGTGGCACCTCGCATCAGTGCGGGTTCGATGCATTGCTGCAGATGGTCGCGTCGCGCAGCAAAGACCAGCAGCGCCTCGGTCAATGCGTCCATGTCCCGATGCAGAAAGAGTTCACGCACGCGCTCGGCCAGGGGTGTGCCGCCGGGCTCTCGCGTCCGCACGACCTCGTGTCCGCGTGCGCCGAGCCAGCCGGCCAGCGCTTCGATATGCGAACTCTTGCCCGCACCGTCGATGCCTTCGAAGGTGACGAAACGGCCGCTCATCGGCTGCTGATGCGGCGCTGGAAGCGGTCTACCGCGCGGTTGTGTTCGGTCAACGTCTCGCTGAAATGGCTGGTGCCGTCGCCGCGCGCCACGAAGTAGAGCGCCTTGGTCGGGTCCGGCCGCAATGTGGCGCGAATCGCCGCCTGGCTCGGCATCGCGATCGGGGTCGGCGGCAGCCCGCCGCGCGTGTAAGTGTTGTATGGGCCGTCGGCGACGAGGTCGCGCTTGCGCAGATTGCCGTCGAAGCTGTCGCCGAGCCCGTAGATCACCGTCGGATCGGTCTGCAGCGGCATGCCGATTCGCAGCCGGTTGATGAAGACACCGGCGATCTGTGCGCGATCGGATGGCCGGCCGGTCTCCTTCTCGACGATCGAGGCGAGCGTCAGCGCGTCGTCCGGCGTCTTCAACGGCAGATCGGCCTGGCGCGCGGCCCATTCGGCCTCCAGCCGTTGCTTCATCGTTTCGTACGCGCGGCGCAGGACCGTGAGGTCGCTGACGCCGCGTGCGTAGAGATAGGTATCGGGAAAGAACCGCCCTTCGGCACGCTGGTTCGGTGCGCCGAGTGCCGCCATCAGCTCGGCCTCGCCCATGCCCGCGCTGGCCTGCTTCAGGTGGGGTGCGCGGGCCAACTCGGCGCGCAGCTGCTTGAGCGTCCAGCCTTCCAGCAGGCGCACACGCTCAAAGGCCTCGTCGCCCTGCACCATCTTCGCCAGCAGCTGTCGAGGGGTGGTCTCGGGGCCGATGACATAGCTGCCGGCGCGCAGTCGACGCGCGTCGCCGGACCAGCGGAACCATTCGTACAGCAGGCGCGGTGGCACGCGCACACCGGCGCGCACCCAGGCCTGCGCCACGTCACGCGGATTGGCGCCGGCTTCGATCGACAGCTCCGCGCTTGCGCCCGCCAACGGCAGCGGCGTGTCGAGCCAGCGCCACGCAGCAACCGAGGCAGCGCCCAGAGCCAGCACGAGCAGCACCGCCAGCCCCAACAACAGCCGCCTCAAGCGCCCGCTCCTGCGCGACGAGACCTGATTGCCCGCTCGCTCATAGTGCTTCATGATAATCGGCGACATGACTGCGAATGCCGATGCATTGCAGGGCGCAACGCGCCTTGACGACTGGGGCGTGCTGCGCGCGAGCGGGGCCGATACATTGAGTTTCCTGAATGGCCAGCTGACGCAACAACTGGCCACCCTGCCCGAGGGCGACGCACGTCTGGCCGGCTATTGCTCGGCCAAGGGCCGGCTTCTGGCCAGCTTCGTCCTGTGGCGTGCCGGAGCCGACGAGGTGCTTCTGGCCAGCAGCGCCGACCTGCTGGCCTCGACGGCCAAACGCCTGTCGATGTTCGTGCTGCGCGCCAAATGCCGTATCGAGGCCGCCGCGGCGACCTGGATGCCGTGGGGCCTGGTCGGAAACGACGCTCGCCGATGGCTGCAAGCCAGTGCCGACGAAGCCCCATGGCAGGCACGCCGCGTCGGCGGCGGCTGGGCGATCTCGCTGCCGGTGAGCATGGGCATGGCTCGCTGGTTGTGGGTTGCGGCCCCTGACGCGTCCCCACCCCCGCTGCCCTTGCTGGCATCGGAAAACTGGCGTGCGCTCGAGGCCGCCAGCGGCATACCGCGCATCGTGGCCGCAACGGTCGACCAGTTCGTGCCGCAGATGGTGAACCTCGAATTGGTCGGCGGCGTGAACTTCCAGAAAGGCTGCTATCCGGGTCAGGAGGTCGTGGCTCGCAGTCAGTACCGCGGAACGCTCAAGCGCCGCATGGTGCTGTTCGAGTGCGACGCCGCGGCCAGCCCTGGCCAGGAGATCTTCCACAGTGCCGATCCCGATCAGCCGGCCGGGCTGGTGGTCAATGCCGGCCGGCCCGTTGGTGCTGCAGCGTTCGTGCTGGCCGAGGTGAAGCTGGCCGCGCTGACAGGTGGCACCCTGCATCTCGGCGCTGTGAAGGGACCGATCCTGCAACGCGTGGCCCTGCCCTATGCGGTGGCCGAAGCGGAGGCCACGTGAGCAACCCAAGCCGCGAACTGTTCGTCTACTACCGGGTCGACGAAGGGGACTGGACGCAGGCCAGCGCCGCAGTCACCGCCTTCCAGCAGTCGCTGCGGCAGGCGCATCCGGAGCTGCGCACGCGCGTGTTGCGCCGTCCGCAGACCAAGGGCGGACAGGTCACGCTGATGGAAACCTATGCGCTCGACGGGGCGACCTGTCCTGAAGGGATCGACGACGCCTGGCTCGCACGCATCGAATCGGCGGCGATCGTCGTGCGGCGCTGGCAGCATGGCGAGCGCCACGTGGAGTGGTTCGACCCGGTCGCATGACCGGCGGGTGGCGCCCTACAGCGTGCGCACCATCTCAACGTGCGGAATGCCGGCCTCCTCGAACACCGGCCCCCGTTCGACGAATCCGGCCCTCGCATAAAAGGGCGCGGCGCTGCATTGCGCATGCAGCAGCGCTTCGCGGTCGCCGCGCTGGCGCGCGGCCAGCACGAGCGCGTCGAGCACGGCTCGGCCGATACGGCTTCCGCGCATGGTCGACATCACCGCCATGCGCCCGATCTTGGCGACTCCGGGCACATGCTCCAGCAGCCGTCCGGTGGCCAGCGGCACGCCGAAGCGGTTCACCGCGAGGGCATGCACGCAATCAGGGTCCACGCCGTCCCATTCCAAATCGGCGGCGATCTGCTGCTCCTCGATGAATACCTGCTTGCGGATCGCCTGCGCCGAGGAGCCGAGCTCCTTCCAGTTGCCGACGCGCACGTCGATCATCGACTTGCCGGCCTCGAAGTCCTGCAGCACCTCGCGCAACTGCTGCGGGATGGGGCGCGACGTCATCGTCGCCGGATCGGCGAAGACGTAGACCAGCTCGCCACCGACCAGCAGCTGTTCGCTGCGAAACACGCCGCACGCCAGCACCATCGACGAATTGCCGATGCGCTGGGTGCGCACACCGACCTCGATCTGATCGTCGTACTTCGCCGATGCGTGGTACTCGACCGTGGCCTTGCGCGCATAGAGGTCGCCCGCGAGGTACTCCATGGTGTCGTGGTACGGCAGCGCCATGGCCCGCCAGTAGCCGGCCACTGCGGTGTCGAAGTACATCAGGTAGTGGGCGTTGAACACGATCTTCTGCATATCCACTTCGGCCCAGCGCACGCGCAGGCGTTCGAGATGGCGGAAATCGGTGCGCTTGTCGCTCATGGGCTGATCTCCGGGCGGCCGGACGGGCTCGTGGCATGCTATGTGGGTGTGCCCCGGCGAGCGGGGCCTTCGCAGCATACCCAAGCCGGAGACACCCCAGATGGCACGGATCTTCTACATCACGCAGATCGAAATCGACCATGGCGCCGTGCGCTGTCTGCCGCAGGAATGCGATGCGGCGCGGATCCGACGCCCACTGCTGGTGACCGATCCCGGCGTGCGTGCGGCCGGCGTCTTCGATCGCGTGGTGCAGGCCCTCGGCGGGCAGGCCCATGCGGTGTACGACCAGACACCCAGCAATCCGACCGAGGCTGCCGTGCGCGCGGCGGTGGAAGTCTTCAAGCGCGACCGCTGCGACGGCCTGATCGCCGTTGGCGGCGGCTCGAGCATCGATCTCGCCAAGGGCGTCGCGATCGCGGCCACGCACGACGGGCCGATGAAGACCTACGCCACCATCGAAGGCGGCAGTCCGAAGATCACCGCCGCCGTGGCCCCGCTCATCGCCGTGCCCACGACGGCCGGCACCGGCAGCGAAGTGGCGCGTGGTGCGATCGTGATCGTCGACGACGGTCGCAAGCTCGGCTTTCACAGCTGGCATCTGGTGCCCAAGGCGGCGATCCTCGACCCGGAGCTCACACTCGGGCTGCCGCCGCTGCTCACCGCGGCCACCGGCATGGACGCCATCGCGCACTGCATGGAGACCTTCATGGCACCGGCGGTCAACCCGCCAGCCGACGGCATTGCGCTCGACGGGCTGCAGCGCGGTTGGGGTCATATCGAGCGCGCCACGCGCAATGGACAGGACCGTGATGCGCGTTGGCAGATGATGAGCGCGAGCATGCAAGGCGCGATGGCCTTCCAGAAGGGGCTGGGCTGCGTGCACTCGCTCAGTCACAGCCTGGGCGGTGTGAACCCGAAGCTGCACCATGGCACGCTGAACGCCCTCTTCCTGCCCGCTGTCGTGCATTTCAATGCCAGCGCCGAATCGATCCAGCGCGACCGCCGCCTGCAGCGAATGGCCCAGGCCATGGGCCTGGCACAGGAGGACGGCACCGGCCAGACCGTCGCGGGTGCGATTCGCGACATGAACGCCCGCCTCGGCCTGCCCCGTGGGCTGGCCGCGCTGGGGGTGGCGCCGGAGGTGTTCGATCGCGTGATTGCCGGCGCGATGGCCGACCATTGCCACAAGACCAACCCGCGGCTCGCCTCGACCGACGACTACCGGCGCATGCTGCACGAATCGCTGTAGCGGCCGATCGGCAGCGGCCGAACAAAAAAGGCCCGGCCGCTTCTGGCGACCGGGCCTTGCACGTCAGACCACCGGATGGGCAGCCTGGACGATTCGAATCAGGCGTGCTTCTTGTCGAAGAACTGCTCGTCCTCGGTCGAGCCCTTCAGCGCCGCTGTGGACGATTCGCGTTCGATGGTGGTGGTCACGGCGTCGAAGTAGCCGGTGCCGACCTCACGCTGGTGCTTCACGGCGGTGAAGCCACGCTCGGCGGCCGCGAACTCCTTCTCCTGCATTTCGACGAATGCCGACATGTTGGTGCGCGCGTAGCCGTACGCCAGGTCGAACATCGAGTAGTTCAGGCTGTGGAAGCCGGCCAGCGTGATGAACTGGAACTTGTAGCCCATCGCGCCCAGCTCGCGCTGGAACTTGGCGATCGTCGCGTCGTCGAGGTTCTTCTTCCAGTTGAACGACGGCGAGCAGTTGTA
>JAEUPI010000207.1 GCA_016790175.1 Burkholderiaceae bacterium
GCGCGGACTCTTGGGGCCGCGCGCTGAAGACGCGCGAGCCCAGCCTGTCGATCCCGTGTTTCGCCGAGCGCCGCTACGGCGGCGTGCTCGACGACGAGATGCTGATGGCCGCGCCGGCCGAGCACATGGCCCAGGCGATCGACGGCCTGCAGGCGCTTGCAGGCAACGGCTTTCGCTACCCGTTTCCCACCTACGGCATCCAGCAGGACGTGCGCGCAGGCATGGAGGCGACGTATTCGGGCGGTGGGTGAATCGGGAGGATGGCCAGGGGTAGGTGCGATGTGGCGGATGTGAGGCGGCGCGCATGTGCGAGCGGGTGCGGACGCCGCGCACAATAAAAGACTGAGCTTGACGCGCAGTGAGCGCGCTGCACCGCAAGAAAGGGCCGCCTCTGCAGCGAGAGCGGGCACTGAACGGCGGCGGGGAGAGTCACGCAGCCGGCCTGGAGCGGACAGCCACCACCGGCTGGTATGCGGCAGCGAGATGCACTCACCGCCCCCTGCTCGCAGCAAAGCATCCTTATGCCCCGTGGCCCCCAGGCTCCACACCGTCTCGACCGGTGAGGTCATCTACCTTGCTTGATGGCGGCCAGCTGCTCGCGGATGATGCGCTCTGCATCTTCGGGTGGCAGGTCGATACCACCCATTAGCGGCCGCACCTCGATGCAGCAGGGCTGACCGGGGAACGGTGCCGGAAAGCGCTGTGCCCAGGCCAGCGCCTCGTCGCGCGTTCGCACGTCGATCAGCGTATACCCAGCAATCAGCTCCTTGGTCTCGGCGAAGGGACCGTCAATGACGCGCGCCCGGCCGGCGGCGTCGTATTGCACGCGAAATCCCTGACTGCTGGGCTGCAGGCCAGCACCATCGAGCAGCACGCCGGCCTTGGCCATTTCGTCGTGGAAGGCCATCATGCGCGGCACGAGCGTAGGGTCATCGGGGAAGTCGCCAGCCTCGCTCATTGCGGTGGCGCGAACCTGGATCATGAAACGGGGCATGGCTGTCTCCTAAAGCAGTGCACACCGTACACGACGAACGCCAGCGGCGCGTTTCGACAGGTCACTACGCACTCGGTATGACAGTTCCGGCAGGCAGCTTTGCAGCGTCGCGGTCAGAGCAGCAAACGTCTTCCCTGGGTCGGTTGCGAGTCTAGGGCAGCGCGGCGTCAGTGCCCGCTGGCGGTCATGACCGGCCAATCAATACGTTAGCTCCGGGACCGGAAACCGGTCGACATGACCAACCGCCCGCGGTCTCTTCGCGACCGCTTCTGCAGGGCACAAGCACCGTGCGAGAACCGAACCACCCCGGCATCCCCGCATCCGATCCGCGATCCGTATAGTTCGCGGCATGCCCACCCAGCCCGCACATCCCGCGCCCAGCGAGAGCGACGTCAATTCCACGCCGCGCCGCGCGTCATGGCAGGCTGCGCACCTCGATGCCGCGACGCGCGCGCTGCTCGCACGCGACAGCGCCGCGTTCCTGCACCAGTCGGTGTCCACGCCCTGTCTGGACGCCATCGCCAAGGCCGAGAGCATCTGGATCGAAGACCTTGCCGGTCGGCGATACATGGACTTCCACGGCAACAACGTGCACCACGTCGGTTATGCCCATCCGCATGTGCTCGGCGCCATTCGGGCCCAACTCGACGCACTGAGCTTCGCGCCGCGGCGCTTCGCGAGCGAGCGGGCGGTGGAACTCGCCGAGGCACTGAACGCGAAGTTCAAGGCATTGACGGACCACGACGGCAAGCTGCTGTTCACCACCGGCGGCTCCGATGCCGTGGAAGTGGCGATCAAGCTCGCGCGCGCCGCCACCGGCCGCTTCAAGACGCTGAGCTTCTGGGACGCGTTCCATGGCGCCGGCTTCGGCGCCAGCAGCGTCGGCGGCGAGTCGCTGTTTCGCGGCGGGCGCATCGGGCCGCTGCTGCCGGGCAGCGAGCATGTGGCGCCGTTCGGCTGCTACCGCTGCGCCTACGGCCATGCGGTGGATGCCGAGGGCCAGCCCGATCTGGCGCGCTGCGCCCTCGCCTGCGCGGGCATGGTGCGCTACGTGCTCGAGCGCGAGGGCGACGTGGCTGCGGTGATCGCCGAACCGGCCCGTGCAGTGCCGTTCATTCCCCCGCCGGGTTACTGGCAGGCCGTGCGCGAGGCGTGTGATGCCACCGGCACCTTGCTGATCTTCGACGAGATCCCCACCGGCCTCGGCAAGACGGGCCGCTTCTTCGCCGCCGAACACGACGGCGTGAAGCCCGACATCGTGGTGCTCGGCAAGGCGCTGGGCGGCGGCGTGCTGCCGATCGCCGCCTGCATCGCCCGCGCCGATCTGGATGTGGCCGGCGACTATGCGTTCGGCCACTACACGCACGAGAAGAATCCGGTCACCGCCGCCGCGGCGCTGGCCACGCTGCAGGTCATCGAGCGCGAGGGCCTGGTCGAACAGGCGGCGCGGGTCGGCGCGCATGCGCTGGCGCGGCTGCGGGAGATGAAGCGCCGGCACCCGCTGATCGGCGACGTGCGCGGCCGCGGGTTGCTGATCGGCATCGAGCTGGTGAGCGACCGTGCCACCAAGACCCCGGCGCGCGACGCCGCCGAGCGGGTGCTGTACCACGCGCTCTCGCGTGGCCTGTCGTTCAAGACCACGATGGGCAACGTGCTGACACTGACGCCGCCGCTGGTGACCACCGAGGCACAGATGGATGCGGCGCTCGACATCCTCGACGAGGCGATCGCGGCCGCAGCGTGACCGCCCGTGGCGCCGCGTCTGCGGCGCCGGCGCCACAACTGGAGGGGAATCCCCCTCAATTCGGGCTCGTGGCTTGTCCCGGCTTCGCGTAGATATCGCACTATGCGGCGCAAACCCTGGATCCTGCTTGCCGGGCTGACCTGGATCGGATCGGCCGGCGCTGGCGTGTCCGACATCGAACTCGCGTCGGCGCACGCGCTGGTGGTCGACGAGGCCACCGGCCAGGTGCTGCTGGCCAAGGCGCCGCAGCAGGCCGCGCCGATCGCCTCGCTCACCAAGCTGCTCACCGCGATGGTGGTGCTCGATGCCCGGCAATCGCCGAAAGACACGTTGCGCATCACCGACGCCGACATCGACCGCCTGAAGCGCACGCGCAGCGGCGTGCCGGTGGGTGCCACGCTGCCGCGCGCCACCCTGCTCGAGCTGGCGCTGGTGGGCTCCGACAACCGCGCCACCTCGGCGCTGGCGCGCCACTACCGGGCGGGCATCGATGCCTTCAGGAAGGCGATGCAGCGCAAGATCCGCGCGCTCGGCCTGAAGGCCACCGCCATCGAGGAGCCGACCGGCCTGTCACCGGCCAACGTGGCGAGCGCGGAAGACCTGGCCCGCGTGCTCAAGGCCGCCGCCCGTTACCCGGATATCGCGCGCTGGAGCAGCCAGCCGGTGGTCGCCACCACGGTGGCCGGCAAGCCCTGGGAGGTGCGCAACACCAATGCCTGGGTCGGCATGCCCGGCTGGGACGTGATGCTTTCCAAGACCGGCTACATCCGCGAGGCCGGCCTGTGCCTGAGCATGCGCCTGCGTGTCGGCGAGCGCACCGTCGACATGGTGCTCATGGGCGCCCCCACCGCCGCCGAGCGGGCGCTGGACGTGCAGAACATCGCCTACTGGCTCGGCGGGCAGCCGTTGCCGGCACGCGCCAAGCCGGCCTTCGAGTGGTCGGCGACGGCCGAGACTGCCACGCGGCCTGAAGTGGAGTTCACCGAGGCGACGGACTCCGGCGCCGAGGCCCCACCGCCCGAGCCGAGCACCACCGAGCCAAGCGCGCCGCCAGCCGCCGGCGAAGAGCCCGCCGAGCTCGACGTCTGAGAGCCTGCGTTCAGGCCTTCTTCTTGTGCCGGTCGGGCACCACCGTGGTGATCGGCGGCTGCATCGGCGACACCGGCTTGGACCCCAGCTTGTCCTTCTTGGGTTTCTTGGTTTCCTTGTTGCTGCGCTGCTGGCGATTGGCCATCGAATCCTCCGCGTCACTCAGTCCGACACGCCGAGCATTGTGGCAAAGCCGCTGCCACTGGTGGGCCTGCAGTCGCTCTCAGGCGCGTACGGCCCCAGGCAGCTCGACCTTCAGCTCCACCACCTCGCTGTGGCGCCGGCGCTCGACGCGCACATGCACCTCCTTGCTCGGCACCTTGGCGTACTTGCTGACCACGCGCACCAGCTCGCGCTGCAACGCGGGCAGATAGTCGGGCAGGCGCGAGCCGCCGCGCGCGGCGCGCTCGGCCTCGAGCACGGCGAGCAGGCGCTGCTTGGCGGTCTGCGCGGTCTTCTTCTGGCGCCAGAAGAGCAGATGGTCCCACCACGGCCTGGCGGCGCTCACCTCACGCGCCGGAACCGAGACTCGTGGACTTTCTTTGCGGCGACGGCTCACTGGACAACCCTCCGCACGGCGTGCTCCGGGGTTCGCACTTGGGAGCGGCCCGGCGTGCTCACGTCCCCGCCCTCGCAAACAGCCGCTGGAAGAAGGTGGGCCGCGCGGCCTGCGTGAAGCGCATCTCGCGGCTCTCGCCGAGGAAGCGGCGCACCACGTCCTTGTAGGCCTCGGAGACGGCGCTGGCCTTCAGGTGGATCGCCGGCACGCCCTGGTTCGACGCGGCGAGCACCGACTCGCTCTCGGGGATCACGCCGATCAGCGGGATGCGCAGGATGTCTTCGATGTCCTGCACCGACAGCATCTGCCCGTCGGCCACGCGCGCCGGGTTGTAGCGGGCGATCAGCAGATGCTCCTTCACCGGGTCGGCGCCGTCGATCGCGCGCTGGGTCTTCGAACCCAGGATCCCGAGAATGCGGTCGGAATCGCGCACCGACGACACCTCGGGGTTGGTGACCACCAGCGCCTCGTCGGCATAACGCATGGCCAGCAGTGCGCCGTTCTCGATGCCGGCCGGCGAGTCGCAGACGATGTATTCCATGCCCATATCCGCCAGTTCGTCGAGCACGCGCTTCACGCCTTCGAGCGTGAGCGCCTCCTTGTCGCGTGTCTGCGAGGCGGCCAGGATGTGCAGGTTGTCGGTGTGCTTGTCCTTGATCAGCGCCTGGCTCAGGTTGGCCTCGCGCTGGATCACGTTGACGATGTCGTACACCACGCGGCGCTCGCAGCCCATGATCAGGTCGAGGTTGCGCAGGCCCACGTCGAAATCGATCACCGCCGTCTTGTGCCCGCGCAGCGCCAGTCCGGAGGCGAAGCTGGCACTCGTGGTGGTCTTGCCGACGCCACCCTTTCCCGAGGTGACGACGATGATCTTGGCCATTGCGGAATCAGTCCTTTGTTGGAATGCGTGGGGCCGCTTGCAGCGTTCAGGCGCCGCTTTCGATCGGTTCGATCTGCAGTCGCTCGCCCACCAGGCGCGCCATCGCGGGCCGGCCGGCGACCGCGGCGGGCAGGTCGTCGGTGGTGCGGTAGACCCCCGCGATCGCGAGCAGCTGGGCCTGCAGCGCCGTGGTGAAGATGCGGGCCTCGCGATTGCCCTTGGCGCCGGCGATCGCGCGGCCGCGCAGCGGCGCGTACACATGCACATGCCCGTCGGCGATCACCTCGGCGCCGTGGCTCACCAGCGCCAGCACGATCAGGTCGCGCCCCTGCGCGTAGACCTGCTGGCCCGAGCGCAGCGGCCGCTCGACCACCAGCGGCGGCGGCGGCGGGATCTGCACCTCGACGATGCGCTCGGTGATTGCGGTTTCGCGCGGCACCCGCACGCCCTCGGGCGCCACCACGAGTCCGGCCGCCATCGCGTCGATC
>JAEUPI010000201.1 GCA_016790175.1 Burkholderiaceae bacterium
AGCGCATCGCACAGTACGACGGCCACATTCAGGCCATCGCACGAGAGGACGAGCGTGCGCGGCAGTTGATTGTCAAGGGTCGCCGAATCTTCCCCACTCATGGTCGTTCAAATCTCCCCACCCGGTTGAGACGCGTTGTCCTCGTGTGAGCGGACCAGCCCGGCCGTGAGCTTGTCCTTCAGGCGGTAGGAGTTGCCGCGGATGTTCATCGTCACCGCGTGGTGCAGCAGCCGATCGAGGATGGCTGTGGCGATCACGCGGTCGCCGAACACCTCGCCCCAGGCGCCGAAGCTCTGGTTGGACGTCAGGATCATCGGCCCGCGCTCGTAGCGCCGGCTGATCAGCTGGAAGAACAGGTTCGCACCCACGCGATCGATCGGCAGGTAGCCGATCTCGTCGATGATCAGCAGCCGTGGGGCGGTGTAGAGCTTCAACTTCTCTTCCAGCCGCCCCTCGGCGTTGGCCTTGGTCAGCTTCTCGATCAGGCTGGCGGCTGTGGTGAACAGCACCCGGTAGCCCGCCTCGATCGCCTTCAACCCCAGCGAGACCGCCAGGTGCGTCTTGCCCACCCCGGGCGGGCCGAGCACGATCACGTTGTCGCCATGCTCGATGAAGTGGCAGCTGGCCAGCGTGAGCAGCTGGCGCTTGTCGATCGAGGGCTGGTAGGCGAAGTCGAAGGTCTCCAGCGGCTTGACGAACGGGAAGCGCGCCATCGCCGTGCGCATGGCGATGTTCTTGCTCGTCTTGGCTGCCACCTCCTCGCCCAGCACCTGCTCGAGGAACTCGGCATACGGCAGCTCGTGCGCCGCGGCCTCCTGCAGCAGCGCCTCCAGCCGCTCGCCGCTCTTGAGCAACCGCAGCTTCCTCAGGTGTGCGCCCAGGCGCTCGAGCTGCGCCGGTGTGGTCATCGCCGGTGGTGCGGCCGGCGCTGTCTTGCTCTTGCTCATGCCGCCTCCGCCAGCTCGGACAGCTGCTCGTACACCGCCAGGTCGCGGATCTCGACCTCGCGCGTGGCGTCGCTGGCTTGGGCTGCCGCGGGTGAGCTGAAGCGCTGGCGAGCGTTGCGCGCCGCCGCGCCGGGGCCGTGCTCGGGGCGCACGCTCAACTGCGCGCGTCCGGCCAACACCGCATGCTCGGCCACCACGGCGCCGCGGTGGCGGATGACCCAATGGCCGCCCTGGCGAACGATCTGCACCGTCTTGCCGATCAGCCCGAACGGCACCGAGTAGCGGTTACCGTCGATCGACACCAGCCAGTCCTCGGCGACCACGCGCTCGCGCACCATCGCCTGCAGGAAGCTGGCGTGACCAGCGGTGGGTGCCAGGGCCCGGGCCTCCTCGGCGAAGCGGTCGATCGGCCGCTGATGCGTGGTGCCGTGCTCGCGCACATCGGCCACCTCGGCCTGCCAGGCAGCCAGCTGCTCGTTGAAGTCCTCCAGGTCGCGGAACACCCGCCCGGGCACGAAGTTGCGCTTGACGTACTTGACGCCGGACTCGACCTTGCCCTTGGTCTGGGCGCGGTAGGGCTGGCACAGCCGGGGCGTGAAGCCCCAGTGTGCGGCGAAGGCGGCGAACGTGGGGTTCAGGCGCGGCCGGCCGCCGCTGGTGCCCAGCACGACGGTGCGCATGCGGTCGTACAGCACGAACTCGCAGCGCCCGCCGAAGTGGGCGAAGGCGGCCTCGTGCGCAGCCAGCAGCTCGCCCATGCGTTCGCGCAGGAACCCCAGCGCGAAGCCACGCCGGCTGTAGCCCAGCGTCATGACGAAGATGTGGACCTCGGTGCGCACACCGCCGAAGTGCACGCTGATCTGGCCCCAGTCGACTTGAGCCTGCTCGCCGGGGCCGGTCTCAAAGCGCGCTTGCGTCAGCGCGGCCACCGCGGCGGCCAGGCGCAGCGGCGCCACCGCGCGGCGCACGATGACGTAGCTGCCGGCAAAGCCGCGCCGCGCGCGCAGCTCCTGCCACAGGATGCGTGCCGAATACTCGACCTGCGGCGCGCGCTCGGCCAGCCACGCGCGGTGCGGGTCCAGCAGGCTGGCCGCCTCGGCGCGTCGGTACGGTTGCCACGAGGCCTGGCGCAGGCAGCTGCGCACCGTCTTGCGGTCC
Source organism: Burkholderiaceae bacterium (assembly GCA_016790175.1). Lineage (GTDB taxonomy): Bacteria > Pseudomonadota > Gammaproteobacteria > Burkholderiales > Burkholderiaceae_C > JAEUPI01. The sequence continues at coordinate 2,106 of JAEUPI010000201.1, forward strand.
AGTTCAAGTTCGCGGGCGATGGCCGAGATGCTCTGGCCCCGCGAGCGGCGCTCCTGAACCGCCTCCCATTGCTGTTGACCAAGCACGGGTGCCTCCATGTCCTCCCGGGACACGGGCACGGTAGCGGCCGTGCAACCCAGGGCCCTCGGGCCCTGGGTTGCACAACCCTCATCCGGCTCGACGACCGATCGACCTTCCTCTTCCATCGTTCGCTCCTTGGCGTTGATGGGTGGGGAATATTCGACGACCACATCTGGGGATTATTGGAAGACCACTGACACCGTTGGTGACCATGTGGGTGCCCGTGCGGGTGATCGCGAGGGTGGCCGGCTCGGGCGCACGTTCGCGCTGCTGGTGGCAGTGTTCTTTCTGGCCGCGTCGGCCGGCCTCACGGTGCTGAGCCAGGCCGCCGCCATCGTGCAGGCCTACGGCGGCGCCGCGGCGTTCGCGGTGGGCGCCACCACCTTCATCACCGGGGCCGTGGGCGCCGCGCGCATCGGCGGCGGCTGGCTGGTGGACCACTTCGCGGCCGCGCGCGTGGGCGTGGGCGCGCATGCGTGCTCGCCAAAGCGTGACGTGTGGGCGCCGTGCTGCTGATGCTCGAGCCCGCGCCACCGAGCGCCGCGGTCGCGCTTGGTCTCATCGGCATCGGCTACGGCATCGTCTCGGGCCTGGCCGCCGGCGCCATCGCGCAGTACTGGCACAAGAGCCAGTTCGGCTACGTGGCAGGGCGGCTCTAAATCGCCTGGTGCGCGGCGGCGGTCGGGCTGCCGGTGCTGGCGGGGGCGCTGTTCGATCGGACCGGGAGCTATGCGTCCGCGGTGTGGGTGGCGGCGGGGATCAATGTGATCGGCATGCTCGTCGCCAGCAGGTTACCGGCGCGGTGAGTCGATCGGCGACCCTTACACTCACCGTTGCGCAGGCGCGGCGGCCGAAGCCCTCAGTTCAGCTTGTTGAGATTGCCCGTCTTCTCGGCCAGCAGGTAGTAGAAGGTCACACGGCTCCTCTGGCGCGCGCCCTTCATGGCTTCGACGACACGCCGTATGCCGGAATCGGTCGCCAATGCCGAGAGGCCCAACATCTTGGCCGCGAATCCATCGCGAATGATCGCCAGCTCTTTCGAATCAAGCGCTGCAACGAGTGCCTCGTTGGGACGGTTCGAGGCAACCCCACAGTACTTGACGATCGCCGCCACAGCGCGCTCGTTGACGTCGGTGGAGTAGCGTCGGATATCAGTGCAGTAGTCGGGCATCGTTTGAACTCCACTCTGTTGAGCTTGCCGAACAAACGATTGGCTGCTCCGACGCGGGAATCGAGCATACTCTGAATGAAGCGTCGCGCGCGAATTGCGCATCAGTATCTTGCCGAGTCAGGCTTGGATCGGCATCTGATTCGATCGCCGATCGGTCCGTGTGTGAGACACGCTCTGCCGCAGCCCGGCCCTCTTGCCGACTGTGTCACACTCGCCCGTGACCCAGCCACTCCTGCAAGCCGCCGATCTGCGCGGCGCCGCCCGACTGACCACCGACGCGGTGGCCGCTCTGGTGAGTTTGGTGGAGGCGATGCATGCGCGCATCGCGAGCCTGCCGCGCCTGCCCGGCTCGGCGGCGCCGCCCGGCGATGAGCGCACGCGCGGCCTCACGGGCCTGGTCTATCAAACCGTGCGCGGCGTCGCGCACGTGGTGGGCGGGAGCGCCGAGGCGCTGCTGGGCTGGCTCGGGCCGGCGCTGACTGCCCCTGACCCGCGCCAACCGCCGCGGGCAGAGCGCGAAGCGATCGTGGCGGCACTCAACGGCCTGCTGGGTGACCACCTGGCCGCCACCAACAACCCGCTCGCGATCCCGATGGCGTTTCGGCACGCTGGGCGGGAGTTGGCGCCCGAGCGATTCGCGATCCGCGCGCGCCTGCCGACCGCGTCGCCGCGATTGCTGGTGCTGCTGCACGGCCTGTGCATGAACGATCAGCAATGGCAGCGCGCGGGTCACGATCACGGCATGGCGCTTGCGAGCGAACTGGGCTACACACCGATCTACCTGCACTACAACAGCGGCTTGAGCGTGTCCACCAACGGCCGCATCCTCGCGCCTTTGATGGAGCGGCTGTACGACGCATGGCCGGTGCCGATCGAACGTCTGGTCATGGTCGGGCACAGCATGGGCGGCCTGGTGGCCCGCAGCGCGATCCACCACGGCGTGCAGATCCAGCGCAGCCCCCTGCGCTGGCCGACCCGGGTCAACGACCTCGTCACCCTGGGCACGCCGCACCAGGGCGCGCCGCTAGAAGGTGCGGGGCATGGCGTCGAGTTGCTGCTAGGCGCCGCGCCTTATGCGGCGCCGCTCGCGCGCCTGGGCAAGCTGCGCAGCGCAGGCATTCGCGACCTGCGGCTGGGCAACATCGTGAGTGGTCGGGCCTCGGACGATGGAACGCATGCACAGCCGCAGGTGAGCCTGCCCGAGACCTCGCGCTGCTACGCCGTGGCCGCAAGCCTGGGTGAGAGCACCGACCACCTGAAGACCAAGCTGCTCGGCGACGGCCTCGTGCCGGTGGGCAGCGCGCTCGGCCGGCACGCCGTGCCCGATCGGCGCCTGGCCTTTGCCGACGAGGCGGTGGTGCACGAGACGGGACACCTTGACCTGTTGTCGAGCACCGAGGTGTTCGGCCTGTTGAGATGCTGGCTGGGTTAGGGCATCGCCGGTGGTGACAAAACTCGATATCCTGGCTCATCCGAATCAGTCCAAGTACCCGCGCCAGCGCATTCTGGTGGTCTCGGTAGACGGCTACGCACATCTGGTTCCACTCGTCGAAGAGGATGAGTACTTCTTCCTCAAGGCCATCATCCCGAGCCGAAAGGCGACCCACCGGTACTTGAGCCGAGGTGAATCCGATGCCGAAGATTGATCGCTACGAGCGCGACATCGTTGCCGCTTTCGACAAGGGCAAGCTGGTGTCGGTGGCTACCAAGGCCGAGCTGGCAAGGATCAAGGCGGCGGCGCGCGCCACTGCGCTGAAAGATCGGCGCGTCAACATTCGCCTGTCTTCTGGTGATCTGAGCGACATTCAGGCCAGGGCTCTCGAAGAGGGTGTGCCTTACCAAACCCTCATTGCGAGCGTGCTGCACAAGTACGTGACAGGGCGCCTTACCGAGCCTCGTGCCAAGGGAAGTGCCGGTGGGCCAGCGCGCGGGCGTAGGCGCCGCAGCGTGGCTGCCGGCTGACGAGCGCTTTGCACTCGTGGTTGCGCTGCTCGACAGCATCGAGGGCAGCGCGGACGCGTCGGTTTCCGATGCGTGGCGCGCCGCGACGTGCGGGGCTCGGTGGCGGCTCGACGCTAGAGTTTGCGCAAGTAGGCCAGCAGCGCTGGCGTCTCTGCGTCGCTGAACGGGCGGTCGATCAACTACTTCGAATTCGATTGGCCTGGCCCAGTTGTTTCTCACGCAGGATCGAGTGAACGAGGGCTTTGCACACTTGCGCCATGCGTGCGAACTCGACCCGATGTCGCCGCTGCTCAACACGCTCGAGGCCAGCTATTCGTTGGCCGCCGGCCGGCGCGAGGAGGCCCGCGCGCGATTGAACCGGGTGTTCGAGTTTGCGCCGGACTTCTACCTGGCGCACAGAACCCAGGGCCTGCTGCAGCTGGTCGATCGGCAGCCCGACCTTGCCATTGCATCGCTGCGGCGTACGGTCTCGCTGTCCGACGGCAACACCCGCGTCAACGCGCTGTTGGCGATGCATCTCGCGCACCTGGGTCGGCGCGAGGAAGCCCGCACCATCCTGGCCCAGTTGCTCGACACGGCCAGGACCCGCCACGTGCCGCCCGTGTCGCTGGCGGTGGTGCTCGCCGCGTTGGGCGAGACGGGCGCTGCGCTCGAACAGCTCGAGCGCGCCTACGACGACCGTGACACGCAGCTGATCTTCCTGAAGGACGACTCGCGCCGGTCAGGTCTGCGCAGTGAGCCTTGGTTCCAGGCGCTGATGCAAAAGCTCAAGCTCGACCGCTACGGCCCCGGTCTCTCGCCCACGTGATCGGGGGTCTGCGGTGCGCATCGCGGGCGGATCGTCGTGGTTCGGCACGCTGCTGCACTCCACTGGAAGGGCCCAGCCGGTGTCACGCGATACTCCGAGCCGTCGAGCGACCTCCAGACATGCCGTTCCCCCGGATGCTGTCCCTTGTCTTTGCGCCCCGCGGCGGACCCGCGTCGTTGATGCGGATGCCGTGAGCCTAAGCCACCGCGCCACCGCCGCACTCCTCGCCGCGACGGTCGTCAATCTGCCGTTCGGCACGCTCTACGCCTTCAGCGTGTTCCTCAAGCCGATGGAGGCGCTGCTCGGTGCAACGCGCGCGGAGATGGGCTTCGTGTTCGGCCTGGCCACCGTCACGCTCACGGTGGGCATGAACGTCGCGCCGCAGCTCTACCGGCGGCTCGCTCCGGTGACGCTGGCGCTGGCGTGCGGCCTCACCAGTGGGTTGGGGCTGGTGCTCGCCGCGTCGGCGTCGGGCTTTGCGCAGTTCGCGCTCGGCTACGGGGTGCTGTTCGGGCCGGGCGCGGGCGTGCTGTTCATCGTGGCGCAGCAGGCGGTGAACCTGTCGGTGGTGCAGCGCCGCGGCCTCGCCAACGGCTATGTGGTGAGCCTGTATCCACTGGGCGCGATGCTCGGCGCGCTGGTGTTCGGCTGGTCGATCGCGGTCTTCGGGGTGCGGCCCACGCTCGCGGGCCTCGGCGCCGTGGTGCTGGCGGCGTGCGCGATAGCGGCGGCCCTGCTACGGGCCGCGCGCATACACATGCACGACGCGTCCGCGCCGCAGGGTGAGGGCGGCCAAGCAGGCGGCCGGCTCGGGCGCACGTTCGCGCTGCTGGTGGCGGTGTTCTTCCTGGCTGCGTCGGCCGGCCTCACGGTGCTGAGCCAGGCCGCTGCCATCGTGCAGGCCTACGGCGGCGGCGCGGCGTTCGCGGTGGGCGCCACCACCTTCATCACCGGCGCCGTGGGCGCCGCGCGCATCGGCGGCGGCTGGCTGGTGGACCACTTCGCGGCCGCGCGCGTGGGCGTGGGCGCGCATGCGTGTTCGCTCGCGGGCGCCGTGCTGCTGATGCTCGAGCCCACACCGCCGAGCGCCGCCGTCGCACTCGGCCTCATCGGCATCGGCTACGGCATCGTCTCGGGCCTGGCCGCCGGCGCCATCGCGCAGTACTGGCACAAGAACCAGTTCGGCTACGTGGCAGGGCGGCTCTATATCGCCTGGTGCGCGGCGGCGGTGGGGTTGCCGGTGTTGGCGGGGGCGCTGTTCGATCGCACGGGGAGTTATGCGTCTGCCGTGTGGGTGGCGGCGGGGATCAATGCGATCGGCATGCTCGTCGCCAGCAGGTTACCGGCGCGGTGAGTCGATCGGCGACCCTTGCACTCACCATTGCGCAGGCGCGGCGGCCGAAGCCCTCAGTTCAGCTTGTTGAGATTGCCCGTCTTCTCGGCCAGCAGGTAGTAGAAGGT
>JAEUPI010000208.1 GCA_016790175.1 Burkholderiaceae bacterium
CGCGCACCGTGGGCAGCGGCCGCGCCGGCACCGAGGCCGCGTGCACCCGCACCGTCGAGCAGGCCTTGCACACGCGTGCCGACCGCGGGCGCGCCGAGGATGCTGGTGTGGTCTTCGTCGAAGCCCATGATCAGCCGCGCCTCGGCCTGCGCCTCGGCACGCAACTGGCTCGCGAGCGTGACGCTGCCGTCGTTGTTGGGCCGCGTCAGCCCCGGCGCGCCGCGATGGCTGAACAGCAGGTACTGGCTCACCGTGGCGGGCAGCTTGCGATCGAACAGCGTCTGCACGAACGCCCCCTGCGGCTGCATGTCGCGCCACGACGGCACCACCGCCGGCGAACGCTGCACGCCGAGCTCGGCGCTGGGCTCGCCGCCCCAGGGCGTGGACAGCGTGACAAAGGCGCCGAGCTGCGGAAACTGGCTGCCGTGATCGACCATGAAGCGGCGCACCACCAGCCCGCCCATGCTGTGCGCCACCACGTGCAGCGTCTCGTAGCGATGGCGCAGCTGCAGGTTGAACAGCTTCCAGTACAACAGATACGCCATCGACTCCAGCGACGATCCCGACGGGTAGTGATACAGCCAGGCCTGGTAACGCCTGCGATCGAGACGATCGACCAGCGCGCGAAAATCCTGCGGCGAACCGGCCGCGCCGTGCACGAACAGCACCGGAACGCGCGCCGGGTCGTAGGGCTCGAGCAGGACCACGTTGCCGCCGTACCGGCGAAAGAAGCTCAGCGGCGCCCAGTAACCGGCCACGCCGTTGTCCGCGGAGAACGCAGGATCGTTCAGGTCGGCCAGCGCGCCGGCCTGCGTGCTGTATCGCGGCCGGTCCGCGGGCCAGGCAGGCACGGGCGTGGACGCGTCGCCCGGATCCAGTTGGAAGTCGATGCTCGCCACCACGCCGTCCACGTCGGCCATCACCGCCGCGGTGTAGCGGCCGGCCGGCTCGCCGGCATCGCGCCGGCCGTTGGCGTTGGCATCGCCGAACGCCACCACCTGGTAGCGCCCCCGCGGCACAAAGAGTTCGTAGCCGCCGCTTTCGTGCAGCCACACCTGATGCGCCACCCGCGGCGGCGAAGGGCCGACCTCAATCGCGCTCACGCACACAGGCCCGCTCCAACCGGGCGGCGCGGTGATGCGACCGGCCAGCACCGTGGACGCATCGAGCCTGCGCGTCTCTTCGCGCAATTGCACGAGCGTGCAGCTGGCAGCTTGCAGGGCCAGGAGGGCGGGTACGAGCGCACGCCGGCACACGCCGATGCCCCCGCGCCACATTGGCGACGGCACCATGCTTCAGCGCGCCAGCCAGCGTGCCAGCGGTTCGCCCACCAGGCTGTGCGCCCGCGCGAAACCGGCCACCAGCCGCGCCGCGATAGGGCGCAGCACCACGATGGAGAAGTCCGCCAGCTCGAAGGTGACCGCCGCGTCGGCGAAGCGGGCCAGATAAGCCGCCTTCGCCGACTCGTAGGCCGCGCCCTCACGCGGCAGCACCGCGGCTTCGCACTGCAGCGCCACGCGCGGCCGGGCCTGCGGCGACACGCCCTCGTGGGCTTCGGCGGTGACCAACAGCGCCACGCGCGGATGCGCCAGCATGTCGCGTGTGTGCGTGGCCAGCGCGCTCACGTGGATCAGCAGCTCGCTGGCGCCCGGCCGCCACGCGAACGGCACCATCGAGACCGCCGGTTCGCCCTTGTGCAGGGTGGCCAGGGCGGCCACGGGCTGGCTGTCCAGCAGTTCGCGCAGCGCGAGCAGGTCGTCGTCGGGCGGCATGGGGCGTGATGTTGTCAGAACACGGCGTGCGCGCCACGATCGTCGACAACCTCGCCGCGCAGCAGCCGTGCGTAGTGGTCGGCCAGGGTTCGATGGCCGGTCGAAGGCGTGGCGTCGGCACTGTAGCGGCCGGTGGCAGGGTCGAGCACGAGCATCGACTCGGTGGCGTAGTAGCGACCGATGCGTGCGAGCTCGGCCTTGGCCACCAGCGGCGGCACCACGCGCCCCAGCGTGCCCAGCACCGCGACGATGACATCGAGCATCGCCACCGGCACCTGCCGGAAGCGCGGCGTGCGGCCGACCAGCGAGCACAGCAGGTCGCCCTGTTCGCGCGGCGTGATTGCGGGGCCAGGCCCGCCGATGGCCAGCACGCGGTTGCGTCGGGCCGGGTCGCTCAGGCAGTCGGCCAGGTAGTCCGCGAGGTCGTCGTCGCCGATCGGCTTGCAGGCGGTGAGGCGGCCGTCGCCGAAGACCAGGAAGGGCTTGCCGCGGCGCACGCGCTCGACCTGACCCGACAGCGACTTGAAGAACGCCGTCGCCCGCACGATCGAATAGTCCAGCCCCGAGTCGATGAGCCTGCGCTCGAACGCAAGCCTGGCCTGCTGGAATGCGAGCAGCGGCTTCTGCACGCAGATCGCCGACAGCAGCACGAACTGCCGCACACCGGCGTCTTGCGCGGCCGCGAGCGCGTGCACATGCGCGTCGTGGTCCACCACCCAGGCATCGCGCGGCGCGCCGGTGCGCGAGGCGAGGCAGGAGACGACGGCGTCGAAGCGTTCACCGCGCAGGCCGTCGCGCGCCAGCGAATGGCGGTCGCAGACGTCGGCCTCGCGCAGCACCATGCCCGGCGGCCACATCATGCCGGCTGCCGCGCGGCGACCCGGACGCAGCAGGCCCACCACTTCGTGCCCGCGCGCGTGCAGCGCCTGCGCGGTGGCACGGCCGATCGTGCCGGTGGCGCCGAGCAGCAGCACGCGTTGCGGCAATGACGTTCGCGGGACGATGTCGGTGCCCAACATGGCTGCATGGTGCCACCATCTCGCCCGGCCGAGCCGGTGCGGCGGGCGGCCTCAGGCCGGGCGGCGCAGCGGCTTGCCTGCGGTCTGCACGATCCAGCGCGCGATGCCGGCGAGCGGCACCACGTCGTCGGCAGCGCCGAGCTTGATCGCCTCGCGGGGCATGCGGAAGACGACGCAACTTGCCTCGTCCCGCGCGGCCGTGTAGGCACCGGCTTCGTGCATCTCGCGCAGCCCATGCGCGCCGTCGTCGCCCATGCCTGCCATCACCCATCCGATGGCGTTGCGACCGGCGGCTCGCCCGCTGGCCGCCTTCGACCATCTGCGCGATCATCGGTTCCGTCGTCGATTTCGTGCGAGGCCCCTTCGATGAACGTCCGCTGCGCCCACCGCTGGGCCTTCTCCGCCTTCGGCGGCGCCCTGGCCGAACGCACCGATGACCTGAGCGCCCCCAGCGGCGACGAGGCGACGGTGCGCGTCACCCATTGCGGCATCTGCCACTCCGACCTGCACTTCGTGGCCGGCGGCTTCGATCTCGGCCAGGGGCAGAAGACGTCGATCACGCGCGCCGGCGCCACGCTGCCGCTGACGATGGGCCACGAAATCGCGGGCGAGCTGGTCGAACTGGGCCCGCAAGCCGGCCACGCGCCAGCGTCGATCGGCGAGCGCGTGGTGGTGTATCCGTGGATCGGTTGCGGCGCCTGTGGTGCCTGCGAACGCGGCGACGACCACCTGTGCACCAAGGTCTCGCGCAACCTCGGCCTGCAGCTGCCCGGCGGTTATGCCGACCTGGTGCGCGTGCCGCATGCACGCTACCTGGTGCCGATCGGCACGCTCGATCCGGCACGGGCGGCGACGCTCGCCTGCGCCGGCATCACCGCGATGGGCGCGATCGGCAAGCTCGGCCCGCTGACGGCCGAACACCGCGTGGCGGTGATCGGCTGCGGTGGCGTCGGCATGACCGCGGTGGCCTTGCTGAAGGCCACCACGCCGGCGCAGGTGATCGCGATCGACGCCGACGCGGCCAAGCGCGCCGCCGCGCTCAGCTATGGTGCGGCCTCGGCCTACGACCCGGCCGAGGCCGACGTGGCACGCGCGATCCAGAAGGCCAACGGCTTCGACATCGCCGCCGCGCTCGACTTCGTGGGCAGCGAAACGAGTTCGGCACTGGCCGTGGCACTCGTGCGCCGCACCGGCCATGTGGTGATCGTGGGCCTGTTCGGCGGCGAGTTCCGCATGCCGCTGCCGATGTTTGCGCTGCGCAGCCTGCGTATCAGCGGCAGCTACGTGGGCAGCCTGGCCGATCTGCGCGCGCTGGTGGCGCTGGCGCAGCGCATCGCGCTGCCGCCCACGCCGCTGCACCTGCGGCCGCTCGCCCAGGTGAACGAGGCGCTGGCCGACATGGCGGCCGGGCGCTTCGTGGGACGAACGGTGCTGCTGCCCTAGTGAGGGCTGTGCTGCCTGGCGGCTTCGGTCAGCTTCGACGGCGTCGGGTGATGCCGAACGCGCCGAGCCCGGCCACCGCCAGCGCCAGCGACGACGGCTCCGGCACACGGCCCCAGTGCAACTGGTCCTGCGCGGTCGGTGACTTCAGCACCCGCACGTCCATCGAGTTGGTCCAGTTCTGCGATGCGGACAGCAGCGTGGTCGCATACGACGCGTACCCGCTCGTGTCACGAAAAGCGCCCGACCCCAGCGTGTAGTCGATGTCATACACGATGTTCCAGATCGCGAGCTGCAGCGAGGTCGATTCGCCCGAAGTGTTGACCGCACCGGCGGTGTCGGCCACATAGCTGAGCAGGCGACCCAGCTTGTCGGCCTTGTTGTCGGGCGCCATGAAGTAGCTCGACGCCGCCATGTCGGTGTAGTTCGTGTAGTGCACGTGCCAGTGGAACACCTGCGTCAGCTCGACGCAGTAGGTGAGCAGGTCGTCGCCATCGAGCGTGCCCGAGAACCCGCCGGCCTGTCCGTTGTACACCGGCGAGGAGGTGTGGACGGTATTGCCACTGCCAAAGGTCCAGTGATCGAGCGTGACCTCGGCGGCCTGTGACGACAGGGCGCCGAACGTCAGCGCAGCGGCAGCAGTGATGGCGCGCAGCGCCGTCGAGGAAAGGCGTGGTGTACGGTTGTGCATGTCGCTCACGATAGATGCGCACTCGGGGCGCGTCACCCCGCGAGAGCGGGGACGCGGGCCCCTCGATTGCGGCGTCAGCCCATCCGCGCGCGCTCTCGCCAAACGTGTTGCACCTGACGTTCGCGTCGAAAACTGCGTGGTGACCCCGTGGATGAAGGAGGGGTTTCCCTGGCGCTCAGGTGCCGCAGAACGTGCGGTAGCCCGCCGTCACCTCGCGCGGTGCCGGTTCGGCATAACCCGCGCGTGAACGGTCCTCGTCGAATGGTTGGCGCAGCGCCTCGAGCAGCAGGCGGAACGGTCCGAGGTCGTCGTCGCTCGATGCTGCGGCCAGTGCTTCCTCGACACGATGGTTGCGCGGAATGACCCACGGATTGACGCGACGCATGGCCGCCGCACGTTCCACCGGCGAGCCGCCCTCGCGCGCGCAGCGTTCGCTCCAGCGCGCCAGCCAGGCCTCCAACGGGGCCGCATCGCTCCACAGCGCGCGCAGCGGCGCCCCGCGGCCCTCGGCGGCATCGGCCAGGTGGCGCCACGCGAGCGTGAAGTCGACCGCCTGCGCCTGCAGCAGCGCAAGCCAGTCGTCGGCGAGTGCGGCGTCTTCGGCTTGCGCGCCGCCCTGCAGGCCGAGCTTGGCCCGCTGGCCGCGCCGCCAGGCACTGTCGAAGGCCTCGGGGAAGGCATCGATCACATCGGTGCAGGCCGCCACGGCGCGCTGCACCGAGGCGTCGTCATCGGCATCGGCCATCAGCGGCAGCAGAGCCTCGGCACATCGCGCCAGGTTCCAGCGCGCGATGTGCGGCTGATTGCCGAACGCGTAGCGACCGCCATGGTCGATGCTGCTGAACACGGCGGCGGGGTCGTAGGCCTCCATGAACGCGCAGGGGCCGTAGTCGATCGTCTCGCCCGCGAGGGCCATGTTGTCGGTGTTCATCACGCCGTGGATGAATCCGATGTTCATCCACTGCGCCAGCAGCTCGGCCTGGCGCGCGGCCACCGCGCGCAGCAGTCCGAGCGGCCGCTCGGCCTCGCTCAGCGCCACCAACGCCGGATCGTGCCGCGCGATCGCGTAGTCGACGAGTCGACGCAGCTGGTCGATCTCGCCGCGTGCGGCGAAGTACTGCAAGGTACCCACGCGCAGGTGGCTGGACGCCACGCGCGTGAGCACCGCGCCGGGCAGCGCCGTCTCGCGGACCACCGCCTCGCCGGTGGCCGCAACCGCCAGCGCGCGCGTGGTGGGGATGCCCAGCGCGTGCATCGCCTCGCCGATCAGCACCTCGCGCAGCATCGGCCCGACGGCCGCCTTGCCGTCGCCGCCGCGCGAAAACGGCGTGCGCCCCGAGCCCTTGAAGGCGATGTCGCGGCGCACGCCCGCGCGGTCGATCAGCTCTCCGATCAGCAGCGCGCGGCCGTCGCCGAGCTGCGGCGAGAAGCCACCGAACTGGTGGCCCGCATAGGCCTGCGCGATCGGCTCGGCTCCGTCGGGCAACAGGTTGCCTGCGAACAGCGCGGCACCGTCGTCGCCGCGCAGCGCCGTCGCATCGAGCCCGAGTTCGGCCGCAAGCGGCTCGTTGAAGAACAACAACCGAGGCGCGGGAACGGCTGCAGGCTTCCACGGCACGTAGGTGCCCGGGAGTTCACGGGCATAGGTGTTGTCGAACGCGAAGGGCATCATGGCGGCATGTGAAGCGCCGCCGCAGTGTGCACGCAAACGAAGGGCCTTGCGGGCGGGCGGGTACTGTCACCGGGCGTCTTCGCTGGGCAAGCCGCATCGCCGCTGTGCGGCGACCGGGGCATTCACACCGTTTGGCCGTCGCGGCCGTCGCGTTCTCGTCGCCAGGTTGCCGGTGGCTTGCCGACGCTGCGCTTGAAGGCGCGTGCGAATGCCGCTTCGGAGTCGTAGCCCACTTCGAGTGCGATCGACGCCACGGTCGCTCGCGTGTCGAGCAGCAGGCGCGCCGCGGCCTGCATGCGCCATTGCGTCAGGTACTGCATCGGCGCGATGCCGATCAGCTGCACGAAACGCTCGTGCAGTGCCGAACGCGACAACCCGGCCTCGCGACCGAGGTCTTCGACGCTCCAGTCGCGCGCCGGCTGGGCGTGCATCAGGGCCAGGGTGCGTCCGACGAAGCGGTCGCGCAGGCCGGCCAGCCAGCCCGTGCTGCCGTCGGGCAGCGCATCGGCATAACGCCGCACCGCGTCGACGAACATCATCTCGCTCATGCGGGCGAGCATGGCCTCGCCGCCCGGCCGGCGCGCATGCGACTCGGCCACCGCCTGCTGGGTGAACGCGGCAAGCCAGGCATCGTCGTCGCCGGCCCGCAGGTGCAGCAGACGCGGCAGTGCATCGATCAGCGGATTGAACGGCTGCAGGTCCCAGCCGAGAAACCCGCAGACGATCGTCGTTTCGTCCGAGCTCTGCGGCGGCGCGGCCAGGTCGACACGCCGGCCGTCGTAGCGGATGCGCAGCGGCAGCCGGTCGATCTCGGCGCGCGAGTACCAGCTGTAGTCCGGATCCGAGCGCATCCCCGGCGCGCTCGAGACCACATGGCCGTCGCCGTGCGGCAGCACCACCACGTCGCCCGCGCCGAGGCGCGCCGAAGGACCGCCCGGAATGCTGGCCCAGCAGTGGCCCCGGGCCACCGCGTGGTATTCCATCACCTGCTCGACGCCGGGCAGCAGCAGGGGAGCGATCTCGCGGCCGTGAGGCGCCTCGGCGGCCCAATCGCTGTGTCCGCTGACATAGAAGAACACGGCGCCGCGAAAACGCACGCCGCGCAGCGCATCGGAAAGCGTGTCCTGCGTCATCGCGGAGTCTCGATCAAGTGGGTTGGAGCCTCGATCAAGCCGTTGCGACGTGGCATCCCAACGGCGGACGAACGATCAAACATGGGCGACATGGGGTGAAGCAAGACGTGGCCGCGCGCCAAAGAATTCACCACACCCCTTCCTTGGAGCATGCCATGACTTCGACGATCGCCTATATCACCCTGAACAGGGATGTCCGCCAGCTGCGCGGCGAAGACGTGGCCGACCTGGCTGGTCGCATCCGCGGCGGCCTGATCCGCCGTGGCGATGCCTTGTACGACGACAGCCGCCGCGTCTGGAACGGCATGGTCGACCGCCAACCGGCGTTGATCGCGCGTTGCACGAATGCCGGCGACGTGCAGGCCGCGGTGCGCTTTGCCGCGGCTCACGCCATGCTGCTCAGCATTCGCGGTGGCGGACATCACATCGCCGGCAACGCCGTCGCCGAGGGCGGGCTGATGATCGACCTGTCGGCGATGAAGTCGGTGCAGGTCGACGTGGCGCAACGCACCGCGCGGGTGGGCGCGGGCGCGTTGTTGTCCGACTTCGACCATGCCGCGCAGGCGCATGGCCTCGCCACGCCGCTGGGCATCAACTCGACCACCGGCGTCGCCGGCCTCACGCTCGGTGGCGGGTTCGGCTGGCTGACGCGCCGGCACGGCCTGACAATCGACAACCTCATCGGCGCCAGCGTGGTCACCGCCGACGGGCAACTGCGCCGAGCGTCGGCCGATTCGGAGTCCGAGCTGTTCTGGGCGCTGCGGGGCGGCGGCGGCAACTTCGGCGTCGTCACCGAGTTCGAATACCGACTGCATCCGGTTGGGCCCGAGGTGTGGGCCGGATTCGTCGCCTACCCGTTCGAGCAGGCGAGGCAGGTGCTGCGCGCCTGGCGCGAGTTTCAGCTGACCGCGGGCGACGATCTCACGGTGTGGGCGGTGCTGCGCAAGGCGCCCCCGCTGCCCTTCCTGCCCGAAGCGGTGCACGGCCGCGAGGTGGTGATCTTCGCAATGATGTACGCGGGCCCACTGGTTGAGGGTGAGCGCGCAACGGCGCCGGTGCTTGGCTTCGGCACACCGATCGGCAGCGCGCTCGGGGCTATGCCGTACCTGGGCTTCCAGTCGGCATTCGACCCGCTGCTCACGCCGGGCGCGCGCAACTACTGGAAGTCGCACGACTTCGCCGCGCTGTCCGACGCGGCGCTCGATCAGATCATCGACGGCGCCACCCGCCTGCCGACCCCGGAATGCGAGATCTTCATCGGTCGGCTCGGCGGCGCCATGGGTCGCGTGCCGGCGCAGGCGACCGCCTACGCGGGTCGCCAGGCGCAATACGTGATGAACCTGCACGGCCGCAACGGCGGTGCCGCCGACGACAGCGCCGTTCGCAATTGGGCGCGGCGGGTGTTCGACGCCTGCGCGCCGTACGCCACCGGCGGCGGCTACGTGAACTTCCTCACCGAAGACGAAGCCGATCGTGTCGCCATGTCGTACGGCGTCAACCTGCCGCGCCTGCAGGCGATCAAGCAGCAATACGACCCGGGCAACTTGTTCCGTATGAACCTGAACATCACTCCCCAGGCCAGTCGAGCGTTGCAGCCCGCCTCATGAGCCCACTCATGTCCGTCCCCACCTTGATCGATTGCCGCGGCAACGCGCTCAGCGGCGCGACGCCGGCGGCATTGCCGCACCACGAACGTGCCGCCGCCGCATTTCTGCACTGGCGCGACGGCGCCGAGTCGCACGCCGCCGCGGCGCTGGCGCTGGCGCCGGCCTTCACGATGACGCACGTGCTGCTCGCCTGGCAGCAGGTGAACGGCCGCGATCCGGCACGGGTGCGAGCCGCACGCCCTCAT
Organism: Burkholderiaceae bacterium; assembly: GCA_016790175.1. Taxonomy (GTDB): domain Bacteria; phylum Pseudomonadota; class Gammaproteobacteria; order Burkholderiales; family Burkholderiaceae_C; genus JAEUPI01. The sequence continues at coordinate 9,580 of JAEUPI010000208.1, forward strand.
GTGGCTCGCGCTGCGGCGTTGCCGGCGAACGAACGCGAGCGGCTACACATTGCCGCGCTGCAAGCGGCGATCGACGACGACTTCGTGCGCATGCAGGCGCGACTCGACGAGTTGCTGCAGCTCGCGCCGCGCGACGCACTGGCGCTGCAGATGGCGCACGCGTTCGATCACCTCGCGGGCGACGAGGCGGCGTTGCTCAGGCGCGTGGAAGCCGTGCTGCCGGCATGGTCGCGCGAGCTGCCCGGGCACGCGGCGGTGCTGGCGATGCGGGCCTTCGCGCTCGGCGAGCATGGCGAGCATGCGCGAGCCGAGCAGGTGGCGCAGGAAGCGCTCGCGATCGATCCGCTCGAGCCTCGCGCGCACCATGTGATGGCGCATGTCTTCGAGATGGCCCGCCGCCCAGAGGCCGGGATTCGCTGGTTGGACGAACACGCTGCCGCCTGGGCCTCGGGCAGCGCGGTGAGCCGGCACATCTGGTGGCACATGGCGCTGTACGAGCTCGCGCGCGACAACGAAGAGGCGGCGCTCGCAATCTATGACGAGCACATCCGTGCCGACCACTCGGGCGCCATCGGCGACCTCATCGACGCGGCGGCGTTGTTGTGGCGCCTGAAGCTTCGCGGCGCGACCCACCGGCGGCGCTTCGCCGAGCTGGCCCATGCATGGGCGCCGCACATCGACGACGCCTATTGCAGCTTCAGCGACATCCACGCGATGCTGGCTTTCGTGGGCGCGGGCCAGCACCGACTCGCCCAGGCGCTCGAAACCAGGCTGCAGCACGAAGCGACGCACTCACACCGACGTCACGGCGCCACGACGCTTGCGGTGGGCGCTCCGGCGGTTCGGGCGCTGGCCGCGTTCGGCCGCGGCGAGGTCGCGCTGGCCGCACAGCTGCTCGGGCAGCTGCCGCCGCAGGCGCACCGCATCGGTGGCAGCCAGGCGCAGCGCGACGTGCTGCAGCTCACGCACGCTCGCGCACTGCAACGCAGCGTGGAGGCCCAGGCGGTTTCGGCATGGGCCTGGCCGCGCGGCGCGGGCGCGGCCTATGGCTAGCGCGGCGCCCTATTCCACCGTCACGCTCTTCGCCAGATTCCTCGGCTTGTCCACATCGGTGCCCCGCGCCACCGCGGTGTGGTAGGCCAGCAGCTGCAGCGGCACCACGTGCAGGATGGGTGACAACGCACCATAGTGCTCCGGCAGGCGGATCACGTGCACGCCGGGGCTGGAGTCGATGCGCGTGTCGGCGTCGGCAAACACGTACAGCTCGCCGCCGCGGGCCCGCACTTCCTGCATGTTGCTCTTGAGCTTCTCGAGCAGGTCGTCGGCCGGCGCCACGGTGACCACCGGCATGTTGCTGTCGACCAGCGCCAGCGGCCCGTGCTTCAACTCGCCGGCCGGGTAGGCCTCGGCATGGATGTAGCTGATCTCCTTGAGCTTGAGCGCGCCTTCGAGCGCCACCGGATAGTGCCGGCCGCGGCCGAGAAAGAGGGCATGCTGCTTTGGCACGAAGGCCTCGGCCCAACTGATGATCTGCGGCTCCAGCGCCAGCACCGACTGCACGGCGGCCGGCAGGTGGCGCAGGTTGCGCAGCGCGGCCTCCTCGCTCTTGGCAGGCAGCTTGCCGCGCATCTTGGCGAGCACCAGCGTGAGCAGGAAGAGCGCCACCAGCTGCGTGGTGAAGGCCTTGGTCGAGGCCACGCCGATCTCGACGCCGGCACGGGTGATGAACGAGAGCTTGCATTCACGCACCATCGCGCTGGTGCCCACATTGCACACGGTGAGCGTGCGCTCCATGCCGAGGCTGCGGGCATGCTTCAACGCCGCGATGGTGTCGGCCGTCTCGCCGCTCTGGCTGATGGTGACGACCAGCGTCTTCGGGTCGGGCACGCTCTCGCGATAGCGGTATTCGCTGGCGATCTCCACCTGCGTGGGCAGGCCGGCAATGGCCTCGAGCCAGTAGCGTGCGGTGCTGCCGGCGTAGTAGCTGGTGCCGCAGGCCAGGATCAGCACGCGATCCACGCCGTCGAGCGTGCGCGCCGCTGCATCGCCGAACAGCGACGGATCGAGCCCGCCCACGCCGTCGAGTGTGTCGGCGATCGCGCGCGGTTGCTCGAAAATCTCCTTCTGCATGTAGTGGCGGTAGGGGCCCAGCTCGGCCGCGCCTGAATGTGCCTGCACCGTGCGCACTTCGCGCTGCACGCGCTTGTAGCTGCCATCGGCCTGGCGCGCGACGATCCAGTGCTTGCCGAGCTGCAGGTCGACGACGTCGCCTTCCTCGAGGTAGACGATCTGGTCGGTCACGCCGGCCAGCGCCATCGCATCGCTGGCGAGGAAGTTCTCGCCCTGGCCCACGCCCATCACCAGCGGCGAGCCCTCGCGCGCACCGACCACCCGCTGGGGCTCGTCCTTGCAGAAGACGGCGATCGCATAGGCGCCCTTCAGGCGCAGCGTGGCGCGCTGCACCGCGTCGAACAGATCGCCGTCGTAGAGGTGGTTCACCAGGTGGGCGATCACCTCGGTGTCGGTCTGGCTTTCGAACACGAAGCCCTTGGCCTGCAGTTCGGCGCGCAGCTCGTCATGGTTCTCGATGATGCCGTTGTGAACGAGCGCGATACGGTCCCTGCTGAAATGCGGGTGCGCGTTGTGCACGGCCGGCGCGCCATGGGTGGCCCATCGCGTGTGCGCGATGCCGGTGCCGCCGGACACGTCGTCCTTGGCCACCAGCGCGTCGAGCTCGGCCACGCGCGAGGTGCTGCGGGTGCGTTTGAGGCGGCCGCCCTGATGCACCGCCACGCCACAGCTGTCGTAGCCGCGGTACTCGAGCCGCTTCAAGCCCTCGACGAGGATCGGGACGATGTTCTTCTGGCTGACTGCACCGACGATGCCGCACATGGTGAATGGCCTTCCTTCGGAATTCGGGGTGGCGGGATGCTAGGCACTCTTGACGGACGTATGTGGTCTTTATTGCCTATTCTGTGCAATGATTGATCTCATGCGATGACAAGCAAACTGTTTATATCATGTTGAATGCTATTTTGAAATGAATCACCAAACCGTCCCCCTGGACGAGGTGGATCTCCGCCTGCTCGGCTTGCTGCAGGACGATGCCTCGCGCTCCAACCTCGCCCTGGCCGAGGCGGCCCACGTATCGCCGGCCACGGCCATGCGGCGGGTGCGCCGGCTGGTGGAATCCGGCGTCATCGAGCGCCAGGTGGCCATCGTCTCGCCCGCCGCATTCGACCGCGGACTCACGTCGGTGGTGGAGGTGTCGCTGGATCATCAGGCGGCCGAGCGGCTGTCGGCGTTCGAGGCCCGCGCCGCCGCCGAGCCGGCCGTGCAGCAGTGCTACCGCGTGTCGCCGGGGCCCGATTTCGTGCTGATCGTCTGGGTCAGCGACATGGCGGCCTACCACGCGCTGGTGCAGCGCCTTTTCACGGAGGACGCCAACGTGCGCAATGTGAAGAGTTACTTCTCGACCCGGCGCGCCAAATTTGAGCCGCGCATCGACGTCAAGTCATCGCCTTGATCAACGCGAGTCCCTTGAGGTACTCCCCTTCGGGAAACTCGATCGTCGTCGGGTGATCCGGCGCCGCCTCGAGCCGCTGCACGATGGCGGCGTTCACGCCGGCATCGATGCCGGCACCGGCCACGATCTTGTGGAACAGTTCGGCGCCGACGCCGCCGGAGCAGGAGAAGGTGAACAGCAAGCCCCCGGGCGCCAGCAGCTTCAGCGCCAGGCGGTTGATGTCCTTGTAGGCGCGTGCCGCCCGGTCGGCATGCGCCGCGGTCGGCGCGAACTTCGGCGGGTCGAGCACGATGGCGTCGTAGCTCGCGCCGGCCTTCAACTGCTCGCGCATGAACGCATTGACGTCGGCGTCCGCGAAATCGGCCGCTGCCGAAGCGAAGCCGTTGCGCTCGAGATTGTCCCTCGCCCGCTGCAGCGCCGGGCCGGACGAATCCACGCTCGTCACCTGCGTGGCCCCGCCGGCCAGCGCGGCCACGCTGAAGCCGCCGGTGTAGCAATAGCAGTTCAGCACGCGCGCGCAGCCCAGCCGCCGCACCCACTGCGCGAAGCCGTGCCGGTTGTCGCGCTGGTCCAGATAGAAGCCGGTCTTGTGGCCCTCGGCCACGTCGAGTGCGAGTTGCCAGTCGTGCTCGCGGATCACCACCTGGGTGAGGCCTTCGCCGCGTTGCCAGCCGGTGCGCGCCGCCAGCCCTTCGAGCTCGCGCACGCCGGAATCGCTGCGCTCGTAGACACGGGCCACGCCGGTGACCTCGACCAGCGCGTCGATCAATGCGCTCTTCCAGCGCTCGGCGCCGGCCGACAGGCATTGCACGCTGAGCACGTCGGCGTATCGGTCGGCGATGAAGCCGGGCAGGCCATCAGCCTCCGCATGCACCAGGCGCACGCCGTCGCTCGCCGGCGCGAGCCGCTGGCGCAGCGCAACCGCGGCGCGCACGCGCCGGGCCATGAACGCGGCGTCGATGTGCTCGGCCTCGTCGAAACTCCAGGCGCGCAGCCGGATCATCGAGCGCGGGCTGTAGGCCGCCCAGGCCAGAAAGCTCCCATCGGCCGCCTGCACACGCACGGTCTCGCCGGTGTCGCCACCGCCCTTGTCGACGCTGCCCTGGAACACCCAGGGGTGGCGGCGCAGCAGCGACCGCTCTCTTCCCGCACGCAAACGAACCGTCTTCATGACAATGATTGTCGCCGTGGGGATGGACGGCGGCAGCGCGCGGGCGCACCATGACGGCCTGACCCGGCTGGAGGGATCTGCCATGCGTCACGTTGCGGTATCGGTGGGCATCGTCGCGGCCTTCGCACTGAGCGCCTGCGGCAAGGTGCAGGAGAAGGCGGCCGAGAAGGTGGCCGAGAAGGCCATCGAGTCGTCGCTGTCGAAGGACGGCACGCAGGCCAAGGTCAACCTCTCGGAAGGCGGCGTGAAGGTCAGCACCACCGACGCCACGGGCAAGTCCACCCAGATGGAAATGGGCAACGCCAAGATCAGCGAGGCCGATCTCGGGCTGCCGTTCTATCCGGGCGCCAAGCCCACCGAGGGCTCGTCGATGCGCATCGTCAGCGGCGCCAACAGCTCGATGCAGCTGGGCCTGCACAGCGACGACGCCCACGACAAGGTGGCTGCGTTTTACCGCGACAAGCTCAAGGCGATGTCCGACGGCAAGCAGTTCGTCGACATGAGCCACAACGACGGCGCGTCGCTGAGCCTGCTCGACGACAAGGCCAAGAGCACGCTGGCGGTGCATGTGAGCAAGGCCGACAAAGGCACCGACATCGCGATCACGACCACCCGCGAAGGCGGCAAGTAGCACCGCTATTTGCGACGAGCCCGCGGGTGCGCGGCGTCGTACACCTTCGACAGGTGCTGGTGGTCGAGCTGGGTGTAGACCTGCGTGGTACCGATGTTGGCGTGGCCCAACAGCTCCTGCACGGCGCGCAGGTCGCCGCTCGACTGCAGCAGGTGCGAAGCAAAGCTGTGGCGCAGCATGTGCGGGTGCACGTGCGTGGGCAAACCGGCCCTGCGCGCACGCAGGGCGAGGCGCGCACGCACCTGGCTCGGCGACAGCCGCGTGCCGCGCTGGCTGACGAACAGCGCCGCCTCGTCGCGGCCGTGCAGCGCCTCGGTGCGCAGCACGATCCAGCGCGCGATCGCGACGGCAGCCGCCTCGCCGATCGGCACGCTGCGCCGCTTGCTGCCCTTGCCGATCACGTGCGCGGTGCGGTCGGCGGTATCGACCCAGGCGGCCGCCTGCGGTGACGCTTGCGCGTCGAGCGCCACCAGCTCGCCCACGCGCAGGCCGCAACCATAGAGCAGCTCCACGATGGCCTGGTCGCGGGCCTGAAGCCAGGGCGGCTCTTCGCCGCCGCCCTTGAGATCGGCCAGCGCCATGGCCTGGTCCACCGCCAGCGCCTTGGGCAGCGGCTTGGCCGCCTTGGGCGCGCGGATGCCATCGGCCGGGTTGTGCTGCACCCGGCCCTGCTGGCCCCACCAGCGGTACAGGCCGCGCCACGCCGCGAGCGCAATCGCGATGCTGCGCGCGCCAAGCCCGCGCGCACGCAAGCCGGTCACCCAGCTTCGCACATGGTGTGTGTGCGCCTGCTCGAGCACGACGCCGTCGTCTGCGGCCGCACGCTGTAGCGCGCCGAGCGCGTCGCGATACAACGCCAGCGTGCGTGGTGCCAGCCGCCGCTCGACGGCCAGATGCTGCGCAAAGCGCTCCAGCTCGGGCAGCAGCGACTCGTGCACGGTGCGCGCCGCCGTGGTGTTCAGAACGCCGGCAGCAGCCGCGAGAGCCCCGCGCTGGCGATCTCGCCCACGCGGGCGAGAAACTCGGTGCCCATCTCGGCGCTGTAGCGGGTGGGGTCGGGCGAGCCGAGCACCAGCAGACCGAAGGCATCGGGCGTGCGGTAGTGACGCAGCGGGATCATCGCCACCGAGGCCACGCTGGCAGGCTCGTCGAGCCAGTTGCAGGCCTCGAAACCGGAGTTCGGCCCGCAGTACGGCTGTGCGAGGCTGGCTGCGAAGCTGCGCACGTCGTCGGTCGCGCCCTGTGCGAAGCGCAGCGCCGCATAGGGATCGGCCGCGCCCCAGATGCGCAGCGCCGCGCGCGGGATCATGAACTCGTGCTTCAGCTCGCGCACCACCACCTCCGGCAGATCGCTGGCATTGGCGGTGAGCAGGATCGCGCGTGTCCAGCGATGCAGGCGGTCGGCAATGGCCTCGTTCTCCTGCCCGTGGCGCACCATCTGCAGGATCCTCAATTCCAGGCCTTTGATGCGCTCGCGCAGCATCTCCATCTGCCGCTCCTGCAGCGACACGGCGCGTTGCCCATGCGGGCTCGTCAGCCGCGCGAGCGCGAGCAGCTCGGCGTGGCGCTCGAAGAACTCGGGCGTCTCGACCAGAAACTTCGCGATCTCCTCTTCGCCGACGCCTGGAATGCTCATAAATCAATCTCCCCTTCGTAGACCGTCTCTGCGGGCCCGGTCATGCGCACGCTCGCATTGCCGCCGGGCCATTCGATCGTCAGCACGCCGCCGCGGGTGCCGACATCGACACGCGCGTCGAGCCAGCCGAGGCGGATGCCGGCCACCACGGCTGCGCAGGCGCCGGTGCCGCAGGCGAGCGTTTCGCCGGCGTGACGCTCGTAGACACGCAACGCGATCTGCGTGCGCGACTGCACCTGCATGAAGCCGGCATTCACCTTACGCGCGAAACGCGTGTGCGATTCGATCATCGGCCCCAACTCGGCCACCGGGGCGCTGCGCACGTCGTCGACCCGCTGCACGGCATGCGGATTGCCCATCGACAGCACCGCCACCGCCACGGTGCGCCCGGTATCGACCGCAAGCGGCCACAACTCGAAGCCGCCCTCGCGCTGCGCTGTGAGCCCGCTCGCATCGAACGGCAGCGCCGCATGGTCGAACACCGGCGCGCCCATGTCGACCGTGACGCGGCCGTCGGCCTGCAGCTGCAGGTCGAGCACGCGGTTCATCGTCTCGACGCGGATCCGTTCGCGCTGCGTGAGCCCCTTGTCGCGCACGAAGTGCACGAAACAGCGCGCGCCGTTGCCGCAGTGCTCGACCTCGTCGCCGGTGTTGTTGAAGATGCGGTAGCGAAAGTCCACGCCCTCGCGCGACGACGGTTCGACGAGCAGGATCTGGTCGGCGCCGACGCCGAAGCGGCGATCGCCGAGGTGACGCAACTGCGCGGCCGAGAGTTCGATCGGCGCGCGTGTAGCGTCGAGCACGACGAAGTCGTTGCCCGCGCCCTGCATCTTGGTGAAGCGTAAGCGCATCGGCGAGATTATCGTTGTCGCGCGACGTTCAGTAGACCGGCGCCTCGCCCGGCGGCCGGGTCTTGAAGCGCCGGTGCACCCACAGGTATTGCGCCGGGTTGGCCCGCACCTGCTCCTCGATGAAGCGGTTCATGCGCGCGGCGTCGGCCACCGGGTCGTCGCTCGGCCAGTCGGTCCACGGTGGCATGAAGTGCACGACGTAGCCCTGGCCGCCCGGCAGCACGCGCGCCACCACCGGCTGCACCACCATGCCATAGGCGCGGGCCATGCGCGAGGGCGCCAGCAGCGTGGCCGCCGGATGGCCGAAGAAGGGCACGAAGGCGGCGTCGCGCAGGCCGAAGTCCATGTCGCAAGGGTTGAAGAACGCATGGCCCTTCTTGATCGCACGCACGATGGCGCGCGCGCCGTCGCTCCGGGTGTAGAAGTCCGCACCGCCGAAACGGGCGCGACCGCGCAGCAGCGCGCGGTCGATCACCGGGTTGCTTTGCGTGGCGTAGACGTCGAACGCATGATGCGTCTGGAACAGCTGCGCCGCCGCGCCGGCGACATCGACCGCCAGGAAGTGCGGCACCAGCCACATCACCGGCCGGCCGCCGGAGGCTGCCTCGCGCTCGGCGAGATGCACGTCGCCCTCGATGCGGATCAGCCGCCGAAGCCGCTGCGGACTCGCGTGCCACAGGAGCGCCAGCTCCAGCATCGAGCGCGCCGCCCATTGAAAATGCTCGCGCACCAGCGCGCGCCGCTGCGCCGCCGGCAGCTCGGGCAGGCACAGCTCGACGTTGCGCAGCGCCACGTGGCGGCGGCTGCGTGCGAACGCATGGATCAGCCGTCCCAGCCCGCGACCGAGCAGCGCCAGCACCGGCAGCGGCAGGAAGTGCAGCAGCCACACCACGGCCAGCAACAGCCGCGCGCCGAGGTCGGCGATCACGACGGCGTCTCCAGCCGACGCGGCTGCTTGTAGCGGTTGTAGCCCCACAGGTACTGTTCGGGCGCACGCCGGATCAGCGACTCCATCTCGCGGTTGATCGCGGCCACACAGGCGGCCAGGCGCTCGTCGTCGCCGGCCCCGGGCAACTCGGGCAACGGCGCCGGCAGGTGCGCGTGTGCGCGCCAGCCCCGGCCGCCCGGCAGGCGCTCGGCCCATAGCAGCACCGAGGCCGCGCCCGTCTGCAGGATCAGCTTTGCAGCCAGCGTCATCGTGTAGGCGTCGGCGCCGAAGAACGGCGCCCACAGGCCGAGGCCCTCGGGCGGCACCTGGTCGGGCAGCAACCCGAGCGTTTCGCCGCGGCGCAGCGCACGCAGCATCTGCCGCACGCCGGCCAACGTGGCCGGCGCGGTGTGCATGCCTGGCCGCGTGCGCGCCGTCTCCTGCCATTGCCGCAACCAGGCCTGGCGCGCAGGCCGGTACAGCGCCGTCAGCGGTGCGTCGCGGCCCCAACGCTCGGCATACGACATCGCGAGCACTTCGAAGCAACCCAGGTGGGGCGTCAACAGCACCAGCCCCTTGCCGGCGGCGACGGCGCGGTCGATCGCCCCGGTGTCGTCCCATTGCACCAGCGATCCCAGCGGGCGGTCATGCGCACGCAGCCACAGCCAGGGCATCTCGCTGGCCATGCGCCCGGCATGGCCCACCGCCGTTCGCCGCTGCGCCGGCGTGAGGCCCGCACGCGCCGCGTTGACACGCAGCCGCTCGCGGTACGGTGGCGACAGCGCGTAGGCGAGCCAGCCGATCAGCCCCCCCACTCGGTGGATCAAGCCCAGCGGCAACCCCGATATCCACGCCAACGACAAGATCGCCTTTCCTATAATGGTCGCATCGCCGAGTTACTGAACTACTTGCGGGGCGATGCGCCGAAAAGCCCAGGCTTGCAGGCGCCGGGCCGGATGCCGGATGCCAGATGCACCGGATCGGGCCCCACAAATACCGCTAAAGCGTTCGCCGCTCTCCTCCCGCAGTCCGAGCCGGCAACGCAGGTTGCCACCTTGGCATGCACGACTGCAGGAGTGTATTGAATGGCGAACGACTTCCTCTTCACCTCCGAATCGGTCTCCGAAGGCCACCCCGACAAGGTGGCCGATCAGATCTCCGACGCGATTCTCGACGCGATCTTCAAGCTGGACCCGCGCTCGCGTGTGGCCGCCGAGACGCTCACCAACACCGGCCTCGTGGTGCTGGCCGGCGAGATCACCACCAACGCCCACGTCGACTACATCCAGGTCGCGCGCGACACCATCAAGCGCATCGGCTACGACACCACCGAGTACGGCATCGACTACAAGGGCTGCGCCGTGCTCGTGGCCTACGACAAGCAGAGCAACGACATCGCGCAGGGCGTCGACCACGCCAGCGACGACCACCTCAACACCGGCGCCGGCGACCAGGGCCTGAGGTTCGGCTACGCCTGCGACGAGACGCCGGTGCTGATGCCCGCGCCGATCTACTACGCGCACCGGCTTGTCGAGCGCCAGGCGATGCTGCGCAAGGACGGCCGCCTGCCCTTCCTGCGCCCGGATGCGAAGAGCCAGGTGACGATGCGCTACGTCGACGGCAAGCCGCACAGCATCGACACCGTGGTGCTGTCGAGCCAGCACGCGCCCGAGATGAGCCTGGGC
>JAEUPI010000210.1 GCA_016790175.1 Burkholderiaceae bacterium
ACCGACACGTCGGTGCCCGGGTTTTGCTTGTAGAAGCCGCTCTTTTCGGTGAGCTCGTACGACGGGATCGTCACCGGCAGATAACCGGTGCGCTGATGGCTCTTGGCGGCTTCGTCGGCCTTGGACAGGTGCGAGAAGAATGCGGCCACGCCCTTGTAGTCGGCCGGCTTCTTGCCCGACATCACCCACAGGCTGGCGCCGCCGATCACCGTGTTCTGCGGCGTGCCCGGCACGTCGGGGTAGTACGGCAGCGTCGAGATGCCCGAGGCGAACTTGGCGTTGCGTTTGATGTTGCCGTACAGCGCCGAGCTGCCGGTCGTCATCGCGCATTCGCCGGAGACGAAGGTGGCATCGGCGGCGTTGCCGCGGCCCTTGTAGACGAACAGGCCCTGTTTGGCCATGTTGGCGAGGTTTTCGATGTGGCGCAGATGCAGCGGGGTGTTGAACGCGAGCCGCGCATCGAGCCCGTTGAAGCCGTTGCGCTTGGTGGCGAACTCCACGTTGTGCCAGGCCGAGAAGCTCTCGAGCTGCGTCCAGCTCTGCCAGCTGGTGGTGAACGGGCACTTGTGGCCGCTGGCCTTCAGCTTGGCGGCGGCCAGCGTCACCTCGGGCCAGGTCTTGGGCGGGTTCTCTGGGTCGAGGCCGGCGGCCTTGAACGCGTCCTTGTTGTAGTGGAAGACGGTGGTCGAGCTGTTGAACGGGAAGCTCAGCATCTGGCCGTTCGGTGCCGTGTAGTAGCCGGCTACCGCGGGCACGTAGATCTTCGGGTCCCATTTCTGGCCGCCCTCCGACATGATCTTGCCCACCGGCACGATGGCGCCCTTGCTGGCCATCATGGTGGCGGTGCCGACCTCGAACACCTGCAGGATGTGCGGCGGGTTGCCCGAGCGGAACGCGGCGATCGCCGCCGTCATCGACTCGTCGTAGCCGCCCTTGAAGGTCGGCACGACCTTGTAGTCCTTCTGGCTGGCGTTGAAGTCTTTCGCCAAATCGTTGACCCATTCGCCGAGCGCGCCGCCCATCGAATGCCACCATTGGATCTCGACTTGTGCCTGCGCGGCGCAGCCGAAGGCCAGGCCGACGAGCGCGGTCAGGCTGGTAAGGACGGTTCTGCGAGTCATGGGGGCTCCGTTGCGTTTTCGGTGAAGTGAACAAACGGCGGATCGTGCCGCCGTTCGATGACATCCGCGTTTCTGTCATGCCTTGCCGCGCTGCGGCAACGGGAATTACCCGCCGCAGGCAACGGATCAGGCGGGGTTTGTCCGAGGGCAAATGCTGCGCTGCGGTAACATTCGGCCCGCTTCTGCCGCGACCGGCGTGGCTCGAGATCGAGCCAGATCCGAAGCGCCCGACGCCATGAATGCTCCCCAGCCGCTGCCCGCCTCGGCCGCCGCGCCGCAGGTGTCGGCCGACTCGCCGCGCCTGCGCGAGATCCCCTACAACTACACCTCGTTCGCCGATCGCGAGATCGTGATCCGCCTGCTCGGCGCGCGCGGCTGGGAGATCCTGAACCAGCTGCGCCAGGAGCGCCGCACCGGCCGCTCCGCGCGCATGCTCTACGAAGTGCTGGGCGACATCTGGGTCGTCCAGCGCAATCCGTACCTCGAAGACGACCTGATCGCCGACTATGCGCGCCGCGGCATGTTGATCGAGGCGCTCGAGCACCGGCTGGCCGAGGTGCAAAAGCGCCGCACGCCCGACGATGCGAGCGGGCGTGACGCCGCGGTGGGCGAACTGCTGGGCATGGCGCGTGCCGCGGTGCGGCGCTTCTCGCAGCACTTTCGCACCGTGTACGACCTGCGGCAGCGCACGCGGCGCGTGCTCGCGCGTTGCACCGACAAGGGCAACATCAAGTTCGACGGCCTGTCGCGTGTGTCGCACGTGACCGACGCCACCGACTGGCGCGTGGAATACCCGTTCGTCGTGCTGACGCCCGACACCGAAGAAGAGACCGCGGCGCTGGTGCGCGGCTGCATCGAGCTCGGCCTCACAATCGTGCCGCGCGGCGGTGGCACCGGCTACACCGGCGGCGCGATCCCGCTCACGTGGAAGAGCGCGGTCATCAACACTGAGAAGCTCGAGGCGCTCGGCGCCGTGGAGCATGTCAGCTTGCCCGGCGTGGACCATCCGGTGCCGACCATCCGCACCGAGGCCGGCGTGGTGACGCAGCGCGTGGCCGACGCGGCCGAAGCTGCGGGCCTGGTGTTCGCCGTCGACCCCACGTCGGCCGAGGCCAGCTGCATCGGCGGCAACATCGCGATGAATGCCGGCGGCAAGAAGGCCGTGTTGTGGGGCACCGCGCTCGACAACCTGGCCAGCTGGCGCATGGTGACGCCGCAGGGCCGGTGGCTCGATGTCGAACGGCTGAACCACAACCTCGGCAAGATCCACGACGCGGCGGTGGCGAGTTTCGAGCTGCGCTGGCTCGACGCCGACGGCCGCACCGAGCTGCGTCGCGAACGGCTCGACATTCCCGGGGCGCGCTTCCGCAAGGAGGGCCTGGGCAAGGACGTGACCGACAAGTTCCTCGCCGGGCTGCCGGGTGTGCAGAAGGAAGGCTGCGACGGGCTGATCACCTCGGCCCGCTGGGTGCTGCACCGCATGCCGCCACAGGTGCGCACCGTGTGCCTGGAGTTCTTCGGCAACCCGCACCTCGCGGTGCCGGCGATCGTGGAGATCAAGGACTACCTGTTCGCGCAGCAGAAAGCGGGCGGCGCCATTCTTGCGGGGTTGGAGCACCTCGACGACCGCTACCTGAAGGCTGTGGGCTACGTCACCAAGAGCAAACGCAGCGTGCGCGGCCGAACCGGCGTGTTGCCGAAGATGGTGCTGCTCGGCGACATCGTCGGCGACGACGAAGCAGCGGTTGCGCGTGCGGCCAGCGAGGTCGTGCGCCTGGCCAATGCGCGCTCAGGCGAAGGTTTCATTGCGGTCAGCGCCGAGGCGCGCCGCAAGTTCTGGCTCGACCGCAAGCGCACCGCGGCGATCGCGCGCCATACCAACGCCTTCAAGATCAACGAAGACGTGGTGATTCCGCTGCCACGCATGGCCGACTACACGCTCGGCATCGAGCGCATCAACATCGAGCTCAGCCTGCGCAACAAGCTCGAGCTGCTGGACCGGCTCGAAGGCTTCTTTACGCAGGAGTCGCTGCCGCTGGCCACCGCCGGCGGCTCGGTGGAGCTGCCGAGCGCCGAGCTGCTGGAAGACCGCGTGCAACAGGCGCTGCTGCTGATTCGCGAGCTGCGCCAGCTGTGGCGGCAATGGCTCGACGGGCTCGATGCGCCTGCCGCGCCGGGCGAGCGCACGTTTTTCGAGCAGCTGCAGGACGACACGCTGCGCGCCTCGTGGAAGACGCAGTTGCTGCAGCCGCTGCGGGAGCTGCTCCCGGGCGAGCCGTTTGCCCCGGTGGTTGCGCGCTGCCAGGCGATCCACCGCGAGGTGTTGCACGGCCGCCTCTGGGTGGCGCTGCACATGCATGCCGGCGACGGCAACGTGCACACCAACATCCCGGTGAACTCCGACGACTACGCGATGCTGCAAACGGCCCACGCCGTGGTGGGCCGCATCATGGCGCTGGCGCGGTCGCTGGGCGGTGTGATCTCGGGCGAGCACGGCATCGGCATCACCAAGATCGACTACCTCACCGACGACGAGATCCGCGACTTCGCCGACTACAAGCAGCGCATCGACCCCGAAGGGCGCTTCAACAAGGGCAAGCTGCTGCGCGGAGCGGCGCATGCCGCCTTCGGCGACGAGGTACAGGCGTCGGACCTCACGCACGCCTACACGCCGAGCTTCGGGCTGATGGGGCACGAGTCGCTGATCATGCAGCAGAGCGATATCGGCGCGATCAGCGATTCGATCAAGGATTGTCTGCGTTGCGGCAAATGCAAGCCGGTGTGCGCCACGCATGTGCCGCGCGCCAATCTGCTCTACAGCCCGCGCAACAAGATCCTCGCCACCTCGCTGCTGATCGAGGCGTTTCTCTACGAAGAGCAGACGCGGCGCGGCATCTCGATCCGCCATTGGGAGGAGTTCGAGGACGTCGGCGACCACTGCACCGTGTGCCACAAGTGCGCCAGCCCCTGCCCGGTGAAGATCGACTTCGGCGACGTGTCGATGAACATGCGCAACCTGCTGCGCAAGCTGGGCCACAAAAGCTGGCGGCCGGGCCAGGCGGCGGCGATGTTCATGCTCAATGCGACGAATCCGGAAACGATCCGCCTCGCGCGGCGCGCGATGGTCAACCTGGGCTTCCGGGCGCAGCGCTGGGCGACGGATTTCTTCCGCTTGGCCGGCCGCCGGCAGACCGCGCGACCACCATCGACCGTAGGCATGCCGCCGGTGCGCGAGCAGGTGATCCACTTCGTGAACAAGAAGCTGCCAGGCGGCTTGCCCACGCGCACCGCACGCGCGCTGCTCGATGTGGAAGACAAAGCCTATGTGCCGATCATCCGCGACCCCGAATCCACCACGCCCGACAGCGAAGCGCTGTTCTACTTCCCCGGCTGCGGCTCGGAGCGCTTGTTCTCACAGGTGGGCCTGGCCACGCAGGCGATGTTGTGGCGCGCGGGTGTGCAGACCGTGCTGCCGCCGGGCTATCTGTGCTGTGGCTACCCGCAGCGAGGGGCCGGGCAGTTCGACAGGGCCGAGAAGACCATCACCGACAACCGCGTGCTGTTCCACCGCGTGGCCAACACGCTGAACTACCTGGACATCAAGACGGTGGTGGTCTCCTGCGGCACCTGCTACGACCAGCTGCAGGGCTACAAGTTCGACGAGATCTTCCCAGGCAGCCGGATCGTGGACATCCACGAGTTCCTCCTGGAAAAGGCATCACGCTGCCCGGCGGCACGAGCTA
>JAEUPI010000013.1 GCA_016790175.1 Burkholderiaceae bacterium
CACAACATCTACGGCACCACCGAGGCCGGCGGGCCGATCCTGTCGATCTCGTGCCCGCACTCGCATGCGCACGACCAGATGCACCTGATCAACGAAGACAGCGTGCTCACCGAGATCGTCGACCCCAAGACATTGCAGCCCGTGAGCCCCGGCGAAGTGGGCGAAGTGGTGATCACCACGCTCGACAAGCAGGCCTCGCCGCTGCTGCGCTGGCGCACGCACGATCTGGTGCGCCGCGCCGACCGGCCCTATGCCTGCGCCTGCGGGCGCCACGCCTTCCCGCTGATCGGCCGCATCATCGGCCGCTCCGACGACATGCTCAAGGTGCGCGGGGTGATCGTGTTCCCGACGCAGGTGGAAGACGTGATCGCCGGCATCGAGGGCCTGGCCAAGGAGGCCTGGCAGATTGTTATCGACGGCGATGGTGCATCGCTCGACCAGATGGAGGTGGCCGTCGAGCGATTGCCGCAAGCCGCGATGGGCACCGACGCGCTGGCCGCCGAAGTGGCCGCGCGTCTGCGTGCCCGGCTCGGGCTCACGGTCAACGTGACCTGCCACGCCGACGGCACGCTGCCGCGCTACGAGGCCAAGGCGGTGCGGGTGATCAAGCGCGCCCCGGCGCGCTGAGTCTGCATCCGGTGCGCCGGGGCCGCGGCCGATCAACCGCGCAGCCGCATCCGCCCCGGCAGCGGCACCGATCGACGCAGCACCTCCTCGCCCAGCCACACCGCCGAGCGCCGCGCGCGCTCGGCCACCGTCTCCAGCGGAATCTGCTGGTAGTCGTCGTTGAAGACCTCGAAGCTGTAGTCGCCGCGGTAGCCGAGTGCATCCAGGCGCATCACCAGCTCGGCCACCTGCGCGCTGTGCACGCCCTCGCCCGGAAAGACGCGGAAGTGCCGCGCGGTGGCGATGCGTTCTTCCACCGAGCGTGTCTCCTGCCACATGAAGTCGGCCAGCTGCACGAGGTAGATCTTGCTCGGGTCGAGTGTGTCGATGTCCTCCAGCGGCGTCTTCGTCGCGAAGATGTGGAACGAGTCGATGCCGATGCCGAGGTTGGGCGCATCGGCGCGCGCGACCACCTCCCAGGCTTCGGTGAACTGGTTGATCGTGCGGCCCCAGCTGAGCCCTTCGTACGCGATTCGGATGCCCAGCGGCACCGCCAGCATCGCCAGCTTGCGCAGGTCGCGCGATATCGCATCGAGGTCCTGGGTCGCATGCTGGCTGGTCGACGAGCAGGCCAGCAGCACCGGCGCGCCGACCGCACGCGCCATCTCGAGCATGGACTTCGCGATGTCCACCTTGTAGTCGTGCAGGTGGCCCGAAAGGCCTTCGAAGTCGCGCAGTACCTGGAAGCCGGTGACGCGCAGGCCGCTCGCCTTCACCTCGGCGACCGCGGCATCCACGCCATCGGGATGACCCACCAGGTCGCTGGCCTTGAGCATCACCTGGCCGAACCCTGCGTCGCGGATCGCGCGCAGCTTGGGGCTCAGCGGCCCCGCCAGCGTGATGGTGTCCATGCCGAAGTCGTCGATGTTGCCGATGCGGCGGCTCATCTCAGACTCCTGCCGAATCGTGGACCAGCTCGAACATCACGCCGCCGAGCCAGCTCTTGGTGAGTGCGCCACGCGTTCCGGTGTGAAGGTCGCTGGCTTCCACGAACTCCACGCCACGCGCAGCGAGCGTCTTCACCGCGGCCGGTACATCCGGCGTGCCCAGGCCGATGCGGTGCAGGCTCTCCTCGCCCTCCACGTCCACGATGCCGGGCTCGGGCTCGATCAGCTGCAGATAGAACGACCGGCACGGGCTCCTCAGGATGCGTCCCTTGGGCAGGATGCCGAAGCGCTCCTCGTCCGGCAGCACGTCGAAGCCGAACAGCTCGCGGTAGAACTCGCACCAGTCGTCCATGCGGTCGGTGCCGATGTACTGCACGATGCCGAACCAGTGCAGCCCCGCCAGTGCCGGCGGTTGCCGCTCGACGGTGGGAATCGGCACGAAGTCGACGTCGTAGATCGAGAACTCGCGCCAGCGGTCGACGAAATAGACACGGCTCGAGCCCACGCCGTGGATGGCCGGGATGTTGAGCTCCATCACCTCCACATGCGTCGGCACGGCCCAGGCGCCGCGGTCCAGGGCGCGCTGGTAGGCGGCCGCCGCGTCGCGCACGCGCAGTGCGATCGCGGCGATCTGCGGCACCTCGGTCGGCTGCACGCTGCGCGGTCGCGAACTCACATGCGCGTTGATGACGACGTTCATCGTGCCCTGCCGGTACAGCAGCACTTCGCGCGAGCGGTGCCGCGCCACCGGGCGAAAGCCCATCATCTCCAGCACCTGCCCCAGCGCCTGCGGCCGTGTGGTGGCGTATTCGACGAACTCGATGCCGGCCAGGCCGAGCGGGTTCGGCACCTCGCCGATGGCTTCGCGGTCGCGCGCGGCGTCGTTCATCGTGCGTTCCTCTTCCTCAAGCGATCAATTGCAGGAAATGCCGGCGCATGCGCTCGGCGTCGGGCTCCAGGCCGGTGAAGAGCCGGAAGGCACCCACGGCCTGTCCGACCGCCATCGTGCCGCCATCGCACACGGCACAGCCGGCCGCACGCGCTGCCTTCAGCAGCGCGGTCTCGAGCGGAAAGTACACGATCTCGCTGACCCACAGCTCGGGGCGCAGCAGATGAGCCGGCAGCGGCAGGCCGGGCAGCTTGTCCATCCCGGTCGGCGTGGCATGGATCAGCCCGGTGGCATCGGCCAGCACACTCGCCGGGTCGTCGCCGCCGCCGATGCGCGCCTTCGGATAGCGGCGAGCCAGCTCGTCGGCCAGCTGGCGCGCCCGGCCAGCGTCGGCGTCGACGATGCGCAGTTCGGCGGCGCCGAGCCGCAGCGCCGCATGCGCGATCGCCGAGCCCGCGCCACCGGCGCCGAGCAGCACCACGCGCGCGACATCGGCGTTCGGCAGCGTGCGCGTGAAGCCCCAGGCCCAGCCCGAACCGTCGGTGTTGTGGCCCACCGCGCGCCCGTCGCGCAGCACCACGGTGTTCACGGCGCCCATCGCCGCTGCCTCGTCGGAAAGCTCGTCGAGCAGCGGGGTCACCGCCTGCTTGCACGGGTAGGTGATGTTCAGGCCGGCGAAGCCCATCGTGCGTGCCGAGCGCAGCAGCGTCGGCAACGCCGCGGCGCCCTCCGGCGTGCGGTCGAGGTCAATCAGCTGGTAGTGCAGCCGCAGGCCCCGTGCGCGTGCCTCTTCCTCGTGCATCGCCGGCGACAGCGATTTCTGGATGCCGGCACCGATCAGGCCGACGAGCAGCTTGGATGGCCCGGCCAGGCGCGTCGCGGCGGCACGTTCAGCCTGGGCCTGGGCGTTCATCGTCTGGCCTCCGTCGCCACCGCCGGTGTCACTTGCGCAGCTTGGCCAGTTCGGCCTGCAGCTCGGATACCGTGGCCGAGAGCGCCGCGCCATGCTTGTCGATCACGGGCTTCAGCTTGTCGCGCAGCTTGGCTTGCTCGGCAGCGCTGAACTCTGTGACCTGCATGCCGGCCTTCTTCAGCGCGTCGAGATCGCCGGCGGCCTTGTCACGGTTGACCTGGCGCTGGAACTTGCCGGCCTCGATGGCACTGTCCTGCAGCAGCTTCTTCTCGTCGGCCGAGAGCGTGTCCCACACCTTCTTGCTGAACACCAGCGACTGCGGGTTGTACTGGTGATTCGTCAACGCGAGATGCTTCTGCACCTCGGCGAACTTGTTGGCGAGGATCACCGAGAGCGGGTTCTCCTGTCCGTCTACCGCCTTCTGCTCGAGCGCCGCATACAGCTCGGTGAAGGCCATCGGCGTCGGGTTGGCACCCAGCGCCTTGACCCAATCGACGTTGATCGCGTTCGGAATCACACGCAACTTCAGGCCCTCGATGTCCTCGACCTTGACGATCGGCCGCTTGCCGTTGGTGATGTTACGAAATCCGAGCTCGAAGAACGCCAGGCCGACCAGCCCCTTGTCGGCCAGCTTGGCATGCAGCTTCTGGCCGAACGGGCCGTCGACCACGGCGTCGGCCTCCTTGGCGTTGGCGAACATGAACGGGAAGTCGAACACCTCGAAGTCCTTCACCTGCGAGGCCAGAATGCCCGAGTTCAGCAGCACGGCTTCCAGCGTGCCGCCCTGCACCGCCGACACGTTGGCCTGGTCGCTGCCGAGCGTGCCGCCGGGAAAGACATTGACCTTGAGCTTGCCGCCCGACTTGGCCGCCACGAGCTCGGCGAACTTCTCGGCGCCGGTGGCCAACGGGTGGCCCTTGGGATTCTGCAGCGCGATCTTGAAGGTCTTGTCCTGCGCAGCGGCGAGGCCGCAGGCGGCGAGCGCGACCGCGGCCGCGAGGGTCTTGAGGAACAGGCGTTTCATCGAGGGTCTCCTGTGGATGAGGTCAGCCGGCGAACCATTTCGCCGGCACGGTCACGAGCGGGGGAAAGAGCACGAGCAGGAACATCACGGCGAATTGCGCGCACATGAAGGGCACGACGCCACGCGTCACCTCGTCCATCTTCATGCGGCCGACGCCGGCCACCACGTTGAGCACGGTACCCACCGGCGGCGTGACGAGACCGATCGCGTTGTTCATGATGAACAGCACGCCGAAATACACCGGGTCGATGCCGGCGGCCTTGATCACCGGCATCAGCACCGGCGTGAGGATCAGGATCGTCGGCGTCATGTCCATCGCCGTGCCGACGGCCATCACCAGCAGCATGATCACGATCAGCAGCAGCGTCGGGTTGTCCAGGAAGGGCTGCAGCAGCGAGACCATCTGCGCCGGAATCTGCGCCACGGTGATCAGCCAGGCGCTGACCATGGCCGCGGCAACGAGGAACATGATCACTGCGGTGGTCTTGGCCGCGGTGACGAACACCGCGAGCAGTTGCGGCAGCTTGAGTTCGCGATAGATCACGGTCGAGACGAACAACGCATAGACCGCCGCCACCACGGCGGCCTCGGTGGGCGTGAAGACGCCGAACTTCAGGCCCACGAGCACGATCACCGGCAGCACCAGCGCCCAGGTGGATTCGCGCAGCGCCTTCCAGCGCTCGGCGCTCGTCGCCCGTGGCGCGGGGGCACTGCCGTCGCGCCGCGCGACCCACCACCAGGTGAGCGCGATCGATACACCCATCAACAGCCCCGGCACGATGCCGGCGAGGAACAGCTTGCTGATCGACACATTGGCCGCGACGCCGAAGATCACGAAGCCGATCGACGGCGGGATGATGGGCGCGATGATGCCGGCGCTGGCGATCAGCCCGCCGGCCCGTGCCTTGTCGTGGCCGGCGCGAACCATCATCGGCAGCAGCAGCGCGGCCAGCGCCGCGGTGTCGGCCACCGCCGAGCCCGAGAGCGCGGCCATCAGGCAGGCGGCGAGGATGGTCACGTAGCCGAGCCCGCCGCGCACATGGCCCACCAGCGTCATCGCCATCTGCACGATGCGCCGCGACAGGCCACCCACGTTCATGATCTCGCCGGCCAGCATGAAGAACGGCACGGCCAGCAGCGGAAAGCTGTTGGCGCCTTCGAGCAGGTTCTGCGCGAGGATCTGCGCGTCGAAGTTGCCGAGGTGCCACATCAGCGCCACGCCCGAGACGAGCAGCGCATAGGCGATCGGGATGCCGAGCGCCATCGCGAGCAGCAGCGAACCGAGGAAGACAACGATCGTCATCGCGTGCCTCCCTTGTCGGACTTCGCGTCGCCGCCTTGCGCGTGCAGCGCGGCAAGGTCTTCCGACTCCTGCACCATCACCAGCTCGTCGTCGCGCAGCCGGCCGCTGAGCGTGCGCCACAGCTGCAACGCGAGCAGCAGCGCCGCAGGCACGGCGAACACGACGCCGGCACCGTAGAACACCGCCATCGACAGACCGGTGACCGGGGCCTCGTTGTCCCAGTTGATGCGTGCCTGGGCCACGCTGCCGCTGAAGACCAGCCAGGTGACGTAGATCATCACCGCCTGCGCCACGGCCAGGCAGATGCGGCGTCCGCGCCGCCCGAGGCGGCCGACGAGCATGTCGGTGCCCAGGTGGCCGTGTTCGTGGATCGCCACCACCGCGCCCAGGAAGCACAGCCACACGAACAGCCAGCGCGACACCTCTTCCGAGGTGGTGATGCCGGAGTTGAAGGCATAGCGCAGCACGACGTTGCCGAACACCAGCAACACCATCGCCGCCAGCATCAGCGCCAGCAGCCACTCGATGCCGCGGCAGAAGCGATCGATCACCGTGGGGGACCGTTCGGAGTTCACGTTGTCTCCTGGAGCGGGCTCTGCGGCCCGGTGGCGATAATGTACGAAACGGTTAGTTCCTGTGCGAGTGAAAACCCTGATTCGGGCTCGGCTTTGGGTGCGGGCTCACCTGCGCACGAAGCGCACGATCATCTCGATGATGCTGTCGCGACGCGCGATCAGCGCCGCGCTCGACTCGAGGTCGCGCTGGAAGATCAGCGCAAACGTGTGGCGGTTGGCCACGTTGAACACGCTGAGCGCGCTGATCGACATGTGCAGGTCCACCGCGTCGATGCCGCTCCTGAACACGCCCGCCGCCACACCCCGCTCGTAGACGCGGCGCAGCCCCTCGATGGCCGGCACGTTCAGCCGCTTGATGGTCTTGCTCTGCGCCAGGTATTCGCCCCGGTGAATGTTCTCGGTCATCACCAGGCGGATGAAGTCCGGGTGCGCGAGCTGGTAGTCCACCGTGTGGCCGACCAGCTTGCGCAGTGCGTCTTCCGGCGGCAGGTCGTCCAGGTGCAGCTCGGCCTCGATCGCGCGCATGCGGCGGTAGGCCTCCTCGAGCACCGCGACATACAACCCTTCCTTGCTGCCGAAGTAGTAGTAGATCATCCGCTTGCTGGACCGCGTGGCATCGGCAATCGCGTCGATGCGCGCGCCGGCGAGCCCCTTGTCGGCGAACTCTCGCGTGGCCACGTCGAGGATGTTGGCCATCGTGCGCTCGGGGTCGTTGGTGCGCGTGGGCACGGTCGGCGCCTTGCGTGCGGCCGGACGGCGGGAGGTTTTTTGTACCAATTGGTTCATTGCGGCCGCACTGTAGCGCACCTGCGGTGCGCCGGCCAACGCCTGTCGGCCGCCGCGCCGGACCCTACCGCTCGGCGATGTAGTGCTGCATCGTCACCGCCTCGCCCTCGGGCACGTAGGCGCGCACGCGGGCCTCGAGCGCCTGGTCGGCCTCGGTGGCGCGGTTGCGCTGGTGCAGATAGTCGGCCCAGCTGGTGACGATGAAACGTTCGCAGTAGCGCGCCGGATCGCCGAGGTCGCGATAGATGCGCCAGAAGGTGGCGCCGTCACGCCGGCGCGGCGCACGCAGTGCCGACAGCGCGTCGAGAAACGCCGCGGCATCCTCCGGCCGGATGCGATAGGCGATCTCCACCGCCACCGGGCCGGCCTGCGGGTCGGGCTCGTCGGCCACGAACAGGTCCTGCCACGGCCGGGCCGGCGTGACGTCGGGCTTCTCGCCCATGCGCAACGGCAGCGGCCGCGCGAGCAGCAGGCCACCCAGCATCGCCACGGTGGCGATGGTCAACGCCGCCTGCAGCCCGAACGCGCTCGACACCACGCCCCAGAACGCCGAGCCGAACGCGAACGCACCGAGTGCGGCCAGTGCATGCAGCGCCGCGGCGCGCGAACGCACCCACGGCGGCGCGCTGGTCTGCGTGGCGGTGTTGAAGGTCGACATGACCGACATCCAGGCGCCACCGCCGGCCACCAGCAGCAGATACACCGTCCACGGCCAGCGCGACCAGGCGGCCACCGCCATCGCCGCGGCAAACAGCACGCAGCCCGCGGCCACCACCGCCTCGAGCCCGAAGCGTTGCCGCGCGCGGCCGACCACGAAGCCCGCCGCCACCGCACCCACGCCGAGGCAGCCGATCAGCGCGCCGAACCCCGCCGCGCCGAGGCCGAGGCGCTGCTGCGCGATGACCGGCAGCAGCGCCCACAACGCCGAGCCGGCAGCACCATAGGCCATGGTGCGCAGCAGCTGTGCCAGGATCGCGTGCGAGTGCCGTGCGAAGCGCAGCGCCGCCAGCGTGCCGCCCCACAGCCGCTCGGCCGGCAGGCGCGATGGCGGGTGCGGCCGTGGCGGATGGCGGCGGATCGACTGCCACATCGCCAGCGTGGTGGCCACCGCGATCGCGAACACCCAGTCGCTGCCGGCGTAGGCAAACACCAGGCCGGCCAGCGTGGGCCCGAGCGCACGTGCGCCGTTGTAGGCCATCGAGATCACGGTGATCGCCTGCGGCAGCTCGTCGCGGCCGACGCTGTCGGCCACCGTGGTGTTCCATGCCGGCGACAGCATCGCCGTGCAGCAGCCGGCCACGAAGGTGAAGACGAGCAGCGCCGCCGGGCCGGCGGCGTCGAGCAGCAGCAGCACGGTCAGCAATGCGATGGTCGCGGTCTGCACCGCCAGCGCCACCTGCAGCAGGCGCGCACGGTCGGTCACATCGGCCAGCACGCCAGCCGGCAGCGACAGCAGGAACATCGGCAGGAACACGGCGGTCTGCACCAGCGCCGTCAGCACCGCCGAGCCGGTGAGTTCGATCATCAGCCACGCGGTGGCCATGACCTGCATCGCGTTGCCGATGAAGTACAGCGAACCGCCGCCGAGCAGGCCGCGGAAGGTGGCCTGGCGCAGGGTGTGGCGGATCGACGCGCTTTCGGTCATCGAGCGCGCGATTGTCCATGCCCGGGCCTTTCCCCCTCTCCCGCGAACGGGAGAGGGCTGGGGTGAGGGCTATGTTGGCGCCTCGACCCCTCACCCCGTCCCCTCTCCCCGCAAGCAGGGAGAGGGAGTGATTTCAGTGCAGTACCAGCAGCGGGATCTTGCTCTTGGACAGCACGTTCTTGGTGTGCGAGCCGAACAGCAGTTCGCCGAAGGCGCCGCGGCCATGCGTGGTCATGACGATCATGTCGCAGTTCAGCTCGTTGGCCAGCTCCACGATCGCCTGGTCGACGCGGTCGCTGCGCGTGTGGCGGCCCGAGAAGCCGACGCCCACCTCGCGTGCCTTTTCGCCGAAGCGCGTGAGCAGGGCGTGGGCATGGGTGTCGGTGGCCACTTCGTGCTGTTCGCGCTGGCGCTGGTAGGCACTCGGCTGCGTGCCCACGTTGGGCAAGGGCATGTCGGGCTCGACGACGAAGCCGACGATGGCCGCGCCCAGCTGGCGCGCCAGATCGATGCTCTGTTCCATCGCCTTCTCGGCGAGCTCGGTGCCGTCCACCGGGACCAGCAGGTTCTTGTACATGGTTCACTCCTTCTCGGGACTGCAACCACTCTAGGCCGATTGCTGGCCCAGCGCTTGACGACAGTCAAGATTCCTGCCCCGCCACCGGCTCGGCGGGCAGCTCCAGCGTCAGCACCGCGCCGCCGCCGGGTGCGTTGTCGGCACTCATGCGGCCGCCATGTTGTTCGACGATGCCGTAGCTGATCGACAGGCCCAGCCCGGTGCCCTGGCCGACCGGCTTGGTGGTGAAGAACGGGTCGAACACGCGCGGCAGCACCGCGGGATCGATGCCGGGGCCGTTGTCCACGAAACGCAGCCTCAGCCAGCCGTCTGCACGCTCGGCGCTGATGGCGAGGCGCGCCCCGGCACGGCCCGCCGTGGCGTCGACCGCGTTCTGGATCAGGTTCATCGTCACCTGCATCAGCTGGCCCGCGCTGCCGCGGACCATCAGCGGCACATCGCCCGGCTGCCAGCTGACCGTGAAGTCCGGCGCCATGCCCTTGCGCACCCAGTGGATCGCACGATCGACCACGCCGCGCAGGTCGACCGGCGAACGCTCCTCGCGGTCCATCGCCGAAAAACGCTTGAGGCCCGCCACGATGTCGGCCGTGCGCTGCCCGCCCTCCTGCATGCCCTGCAGCAGCGACGGCAGATCGGCCAGCGCGGCGTCGATGCGCAGGCGCTGTCGCAGCGCGGCCAGCTCGTCGGGTGCCGCGCCGGCGTGCACACGCTCGAGGTAGCGCAGCAGCCGGTCGCCGTATTTCTGCAGCGCATGCACGTTGCCGAGCACGAAGCTGATCGGGTTGTTCAGCTCGTGCGCCACGCCGGCCACCAGCCGGCCGAGCGAAGCCATCTTCTCCGAATGCAGCAGCTGCGCCTGCGCGCGCTTGAGCGCCTCGTGCGCCTCGCGCAGCGCCTTGTAGGCCCGCTTGATCTCGCCCAGCGGCCGGCCCACCAGCACATGCCCGGCGCGCCGCCCGCTGCCGTCGCGCCGCACGCTGCAGTTGAAGTCCACTGGCACACGCTGGCCCTGCGCATCGAGCAGGTCGATCTCGAAGGTCTCGGTCGAGCGCTCGTGCAGCGCCGACTGCAATGCATGCCGCAGGCGTGCGCCGGAGTGCTCGTCGGCCACCAGCTGCGCCAGCGGCGTGCCCCGCAGCTGCTCGTCGCTGCGGCCCACCAGCTCGCACAGCGCGGCATTGGTCTCCTCGATCAGTCCGTCGCCGTTGCTGGCGATCAGCACGTCGCTCATCGCCGACAGCAGGCTCATGATGAAGCGCTGCTGCTGCTCCAGCTCGGCGTTCTTGGCCTCCAGCGCCACCTCGTCGGCGACGAGCTGGGTGTAGACCTCGTCCATCTTGTGGATCACGTCGAGCCAGGTCGACTCGTCCACGCCGTTCAGATCGGCCGGCGGGCGCGGCAGTGCGGCGGGTTCGCGGCGCTCGGGCACGGTGGAAGGCCTCTCAATGCACCGTGCACACCATGCACGGATCGAACGAACGCACCACATGCTGTACCGCCACCGGCGTGGTCTCGCCGGGCTCCACCGGCGTGCCCACCAGCGCCGACTCCAGCGCGCCCGGCGTGCCGGCGGCGTCGCGCGGCGAGAAGTTCCAGCTCGTCGGCGCCACGATCTGGTAACGCGCGATGCGGCCGTCGTGCAGGCTCAGCCAGTGGCCGAGCGCACCGCGCGCCGCCTCGACCAGGCCCACGCCCTGGCCCTCGGGCGGCAGCTCGTGCGCGAGGTGGAACGGCTCGCGCGGCTGCAAGGCGTCGAGCCAGCGCGATACCCACGGCAGCACGACCGCAAGCTCCATCGCGCGCGCGATCACACGCGTGCGCACGGTGCCGCCTTCGCGCGCGACCAGATCGCGCAGCAGCGGGTGCCCGGCCGCCAGCTGGCGCGCGAGCGCGCCGGTCTCGACCACCCGGCCGTCGAGGCGCGGCGCCTTGTTCCAGGTGTAGGCGCCCGGTTTGCCCGGCGCCGGCTCGGTGTGACCCTCGCGGGGATGGCGCGGCAAGGGCTGCGCGTCGGCCAGCCAGGCGCAAGTCAGATCCTCGCGCATCGCGTCGGTCGCCAACGGCTCCAGCGCGCCGCGCGCCTCGTCGTAGAGGCCGGCGGCGATCGGCATCGTGCCGTCGGGCTGCGCATAGGCGCCGTAGCTGAGATACCGGCCCGGACCACGGCCGAGGCGCTGCAATTGCAGATCGTCGGCGATCGTCAGGAACAGGCGCAGATCGCCGCGCGCCGGATCGTTCGCATGCCAGCGCGCCAGCGCCTCGGCATCGGTCCATGCAGCCACCGCCTCGAGCGGCGAGGCGAACAGCGTCTCTTCGAGAAAGGCGCGCAGCTCGTGCACCAGTGTCTGGAGCCGCCGGACCTCCGAGGCGTCGACTGCACGCGAGCTGCCGCCGGGCAGCACGCTGCCGCTCATCGGCCAGCGGCCGCCGAGCGTGCCCATCATCGTGAACCAGCGTGCGCGGGCAGCCGTTGCGCGGCGTTGGTGCTCGCCGGCGCCGGCGGCGAAGCGTCGCACCGCCTCGCCATGCCAGGCCCGGCCGCCGTAGGTGGCACGAGAGAAGTCGGGCATGAAGAACAGGTAGAAGTGCGTCAGGTGATCGGCCAGGTTCTCCACCGCCGACATCAGATTGACCGCATGCACGCCGTTCGGCGGCAGCGCCGCTCCGGCGGCATCGGCCAGCGCGCGCGCGGCGGCCACCGATTGGCTGAGTGAGCAGATGCCGCAGATGCGCGGCACGATGGTCAGCGCGTCGCTGGGTGCGCGGCCGGGCAGCATCTGCTCGAAGCCGCGGTACATCGGCGCGGTGACGAAGGCCTCGCGCACGCGGCCTTCCGCGATGTCGAGCCGCACCTCGAGGTCGCCCTCGACGCGGTTGAAGGGGCCGACCACCAGCCGGGTCATGATCAGCGCAACCGCGTCTTGCGGATCGCCGGCGGCAGCGCGACATGGTCACTGCCGGCATTGACCTTCACCCGCCGCGGCGTCGCGCTCTTCGACAGCGACGCCAGCGCGACGAACCAGGCCTTGGGCATGTCGGTGGGCAGGCCGATCGGGATGCCGGCGAGCTTGGGCGTGCGATC
>JAEUPI010000023.1 GCA_016790175.1 Burkholderiaceae bacterium
CGTGGGCGACAACCTGCAGGATCATCTGCAGATCCGCCTGATCTACGAATGCGCCAAGCCGATCACCACCAACGACCAGCTGAACTCATGGTTCGGGCGCCTGCGCATCGGTGCGCAATGGCTGTTCCAGCGCAGCGGCCCGCTGGCCGTCGGCATCAATCAGGGCGGCTGCTTCATGCGCGCGGTAGCCGGAGCGGAGCGACCCGACATCCAGTTCCATGTCGCCACGCTGTCGGCCGACATGGCCGGTGGTCAGGTACATCCGTTCTCCGGATTCACTTTCTCGGTGTGCCAGCTGCGGCCCAGCTCGCGCGGGCAGGTGCGCATCCAGTCGGCCGATCCGTTGCAAGCGCCGGCGATGCAGCCCAACTACCTCTCGACCGACGATGACCGCCAGACCGCGGTGGCCGCGGTGAAGGCCGCGCGCGCGATTGCCGGCTCGGCGCCGATGCGGCCCTACGTGAAACGCGAGGTGCGGCCCGGGCCCGAGGCGGGCGACGACGCGGCGCTGCTCGGATTCTGTCGTGAGGCCGGTGCCACGATCTTCCACCCGAGCGGCACCTGCCGCATGGGCGGCGATGCGATGGCGGTGGTGGATGAGCGCCTGCAGGTGCGCGGCCTGCAGGCCTTGCGTGTGGTGGATTGTTCGGTGATGCCCACACTCGTGTCGGGCAACACCAATGCCGCCGCCGTGATGATCGCCGAGAAGGCGGTGGACATGATCCGCGAAGACGCACGAAGACACTGACAGGGATGCCCTCAACTTGCCAAGGAGACCGTGATGAACCGATTGAAGAACCCGAACCGCCGCCTCGCGCTCGGCACCGGCGCGGCCGCATTCGCCGGAGGCGTCGCCGCAGTGGCCACCGGCGGCACGCTGGTGGCTGCACCGGCCATCGCGCAGGGCGTCACGCGCCTGAAGATCCAGACCGCCGTCCCGAGCTCGAGCATCTATTTCGACCTCAACAAGCGCTTCGCCGACCGCGTGGACAAGATGTCCAACGGTCGCCTGAAGATCGAGATGCTTCCCGACGGCGCGGTGGTGGCCGCGTTCGAGATCGTCGATGCGGTCGACAAGGGCGTGGTTGACGGCGGCTATGCGTGGACGCACTACTGGTCCGGCAAGAACACCGCCGCGGGCCTGTTCAGCAACCCGGCCGCCGGCGGCGGCACCGGCATGGATCAGCTGAGCCACGTGGCCTGGCTGTTCCAGGGCGGCGGCTACGCGCTCTACAAGAAGTTCTTCTCCGACGCGCTGAAGCTCAACATCGAGCCGATCATGGTGCAGCCGATGGGGCCTGACCCGCTGGGCTGGTTCAAGACGCCGATCAATTCACTCGAAGACATGAAGAAGCTCAAGTACCGCTCGCCCCCGGGGCTGGTGGGCGAGATCTTCAAGGAGATGGGCGTCAACGCGGTGGCCATGCCCGGCGGCGAGATCGTGCCCGCGGCGCAGCGCGGCGTGCTCGACGCAGCCGAGTGGATCGGCCCGGCCGACGACCTGGCGCTCGGCTTCCACAACGTGTTCAAACACTACTACCTGCAGGGCCTGCACCAGAGCACCGACGTCGGCGAGATCCTGATCAACAAGACGGCGTGGAACAAGCTCTCGGCCGACCTGAAGGCGATCGTCGAGGCCGCGGCGATGGCCACGATGACCGAGACCTACACCTTCAACGTGTTCCGCAACGCACAGGCGCTCGACAAGATCAAGAACGAGTTCAAGGTCGCCGTGCACGACACGCCGAAGGACATCTTCCCCGCGTTCATCAAGGCCACCAACCTGATCTACGACCGCGAGGCGGGCAAGAACCCGTTCTTCAAGGAGGCGCTGGATTCGCAGCGCGCGTTCGCCAAGCTGGTGGTGCCGTACTGGAACAAGATCAACGGCCTGTACTACCAGCTCGGCGCCGATTCGCCGAACGCGAAGGGGTAGCCGCGTCGTGAGGCTGCTGCGAACGGCCGCCGTGCTCGACGGCGTGGCCCGCCTGTCGGGCCGCGCCGTGGCGTGGCTGATCGTGCCGATGGTGCTGTCGCTGTGCTGGGAGGTCGTGGCGCGCTACGTCTTCAACGCGCCGACGCAGTGGGCCTACGACATGACCTTCATGCTCTACGGCACCTTCTTCATGCTCGGCGCGGCGTTCACGCTGCAGCGCAAGGGGCATGTGCGCACCGATTCGCTCTATGCCGGCTGGTCGCCGCGCCGCCAGGCGTGGGTGGACCTGGCCGGCCACCTGCTGATGCTGCTGCCCTTTGCCGGCGTGTTCGTGTTCGTCGGCTGGGGCTACTTCGTGAAGGCCTACACCACGAACGAAACCTTCGTGAGCAGCGCGTGGCAGCCGATCACCTGGCCGTTCAAGCTCGCGATGCCGGTGGCTGGCGTGCTGCTGCTGTTGCAAGGGTTCAGCGAATGCTTGAAATGCCTGCACGTGCTGCGCACCGGGCAGTGGCCGGATCGTGATGCGGCATTGCCGGAGCATTCGGTATGAGCAACGAGGTGCTGGGCCTCGCGGCCCTGGCCGTGCTGTTCGCGGTGATCTTCGTCGGCTACCCGATCGCCTTCACGCTCGGCGCGGTGGCGCTGGGCACCGGCTTCATCGCGCTCGGGCCGGTGGTGTTCGACCTCGCGGTGCTGCAGACCTACTCGGTGATGAAAGACACCGTGCTCGCCGCGATCCCGTTCTTTCTGTTCATGGGGTTTCTGCTCGAGCAGTCGGGCATCATGGAGCGGCTGTTCCGCGGCATCCAGCAGCTGCTCGCCGGGCTCAACGGCTCGCTGTACCTGGCGGTGCTGATCACCGCCACGATCTTCGCCGCGGCCACCGGCATCGTGGGCAGCTCGGTCACGCTGCTCGGCGTGATGGCCGGCCCCTCGATGATCAAGAGCGGCTACGACGTGCGCATGTCGGCCGGTGCCATCACCGCCGGCGGCACGCTGGGCATCCTGATCCCGCCGAGCGTGATGCTGATCGTGATGGGCCCAGTGGTGGGCGTGCCGGCCACCGACCTCTTCGCCGCGGCGGTGCTGCCGGGGCTGATGCTGTCGGGCCTGTTCGTCGCCTGGACCCTGGTGCGCTGCTGGCTGAACCCCACGCTCGGCCCGGCGCTGCCGCCCGAGATGCGTCCAGCCTCGATGGGCCCGGTGATCGTCGACCTCGCCGTCGGCGTGCTGCCGGTCGTGGTGGTGATCCTGGCCACGCTGGGTGTCATCCTGGCCGGCATCGCCACGCCCACCGACGCCGGCGCCGTGGGCTGCTTCGCCACCTTCATGCTCGTGGTCGGCGCGCGGCGCCTCAACTGGACCAAGCTGCGCAATGCCGGACTCGCGACGCTGGAGATCAGCAGCATGATCCTGCTGCTGGTCACGGCGTCGAACCTGTTCGGCTCGGTGTTCTCGCGGCTGGGCAGCGCCGACTTCCTGGCCAACATGCTCACCAGCCTGTCGCTGCCGCCGATGCTGATGCTGATCGTCATCCTGGCGCTGATCTTCGTGCTCGGCTGGCCGCTGGAGTGGGTGCCGATCGTGCTGATCGTGGTGCCGATCGTGCTGCCGATCGTGCAGGCGGCGGGCATCGACCTGATCTGGTTCTGCACGCTGG
Organism: Burkholderiaceae bacterium; assembly: GCA_016790175.1. GTDB lineage: Bacteria > Pseudomonadota > Gammaproteobacteria > Burkholderiales > Burkholderiaceae_C > JAEUPI01. Next base: position 3,600 of record JAEUPI010000023.1, read on the forward strand.
TGGCGGTGACGCTGCAGACCGCCTGGCTCAGCCCGCC
>JAEUPI010000032.1 GCA_016790175.1 Burkholderiaceae bacterium
CCGACGAACACCGTGCCGATCAGCAGGTAGCGCGCGATCTCCTCGGTCCACGAGGCCGAGTCGTTGAGCACGTAGCGGGTGAAGAACTGGTAGAAGACGGTGGCACCGAGCGCCCAGAAGATCGCCAGCGCCACCCAGGCCTCGGTGGTCGTGTGCGACAGGTCCACCGCTTCGTCGACGGCGTGAAATTCGCCGTCGTCGCCCATCACCTTGGGCAGCGCGTCGATGTCAGCGGTCATTTGATGCCGACGATGCGGTCGTAGTCCTTCTTGTCGAAGCCCATCGATTCGACGCTCTTCGTCTTCAGCACCGCGTCGACGAAGCTCTGCCGGTTGACGGCGTGCACGCCGAGGCCCTTCTTCTTGAACTCGTCGACCAGTTCGGCCTCGCGCTTCTTGATCTGCGCGGTCGCGCGCGCAGCGGCCTCGAGCGCGACGTCCGCGAAGACCTTCTTCTCCGCATCGCTGAGTTTGTTCCACACATGCGGCGCCACCTGCGTCGTCAGGCCGTCGACGATGTGGCCGGTGAGCATGATGTGTTTCTGCACCTCGTAGAACTTCTTGGCCTCGATCGTCGTCAGCGGGTTTTCCTGCGCGTCGACGGTGCCGTTCTGCAGCGCGAGGTAGACCTCGGCGAACGCGATCGGCGTCGGGTTGGCACCGCAACTCTCGGGTGTGGCGCGGTACGACGGCACGTCGGGCACGCGAATCTTCAAGCCCTTCATGCCGCCGCAGTCGGTGAAGGCCGTCTTGCTCGTCGTGTGGCGGGCACCGTAGTAGGTGTAGGCGAGGATCTGGATGCCGGTCTTCTCGCGAAAGCCGTTGACCATTTCCTTGAACACGTCGCTCTTGCTGTAGGCCAGCAGGTGATCGGCGTCGCGGAAGATGAACGGGTAGTAGGCGATGCCCAGCCGCGGATAGCTGCGTGCCGCGAAGCTCGGGCCGCTGATGATCATGTCCACCGTGCCGAGCTGCATGCCTTGGTTGATGTCGGTCTCCTTGCCGAGCGAGCTGGCGGGGAAGACCTGGATATCGAACTTGCCGTTGGTGCGTTTCTTGATCTCTTCGGCGGCCCACACGCTCTCGGTGTGATAAGGCTCGCTGGTCTCGTAGACATGGGCCCACTTGAGCTTGGTCTGGGCGGCGGCGGGTCCGGCGAGGCCGAAGGTAGCGAGTACGGCGGCGGCCAGCAGGCCGGCACGGCGGGTGATCGTGGTCATCGGGGTTGTCTCCTTGTGAATGTCCTGCGGGTCACTTGATGGCTTGCAGCCGGTCGTACAGCGCCTTGTCCCAGGTGGCGTCGGGGCCGAGGTGGAACTTCTCGAAGGCCTTGGCGAAAGCCACGCGGTCCGACTTGACGACCGTCTTCTTGTATTTCGACGCGAAGTCGTCGACGAGCTTGATCTCCGCCGTGGCGATGTCGTCGGTGGCCTTGGCCGCAGCCTCCTTGAACACGGTCTCGAAGGTCTTCTTGTCGGCGTCGCTCAACTTGCTCCAGGTCTGGCCGCTCACGATGGTCAGCAGCATCTCGGTGATGTGGCCGGTCAGGTTGATGTGGCTCTGCACCTCGTAGAACTTCTTCGCCTCGATCGTCGGCAGCGGGTTCTCCTGCGCGTCGACGGTCTTGCTCTGCAGCGCGAGGTAGACCTCGGCAAAGGCGATCGGGGTGGCGTTGGCGCCGACGACCTTGGGATACATCACGTACAGCGGCGCGTCGGGCACGCGCAGCTTCAGCCCCGCCATGTCGGCCGGCACGTTGATGGCCTTGTTGGCGGTGGTGTGGCGCACACCGTAGTAGGTGACCGCCAGCGGCCGGTTGCCGCCCTTCTTGAAATAGCCGTCCATCAGCTCCTGCAGCACCGGGCTCGACGAATATTTCTTCCAGTGGTCGAAGTCACGGAACATGAACGGCGCACCGCCGATCGCCAGCGGCGGGTGCGTGCGCGCGGCGAACGCCTGGCCGGTGTAGATCACGTCGACCGTGCCCAGCGTCAGGCCCTGGTTGATATCGGTTTCCTTGCCGAGCTGCGAGGCCGGGAACACCTCCATCTCGTAGCGGCCCTGGGTGCGGCTCTTGATCTCGCCAGCGGCCCACACGGCCCACTTGTGATACGGCTCGGAGGTTTCGTACACATGGGCGAACTTGAGCTTCGTCTGCGCCAGCGCGGGAGCGGCGGCGCCGAGGGCCACTGCGGCGGCGCCGAGGGCCAACAGGATCCTGCGTTGCATCGTGTGTCTCCTCGTGGTGTCGGTGGGTGAAGGTGGTGGCCCGATCAATCGGCCACCAGTTGAACCTTGGTGCTTCGTGTGCGGTCGAGCGCGAGCTCGAAGGCCTCTTTCGATCGTGCCAGCGGCAACTGCGCGGTGATCAGCGGCCGCACGTCGGCGCGGCGGGTGCGGATCGCCTGCACCGCCATGTCGAACTCACGCTCGGCGCGGAAGGCACCCACGTAGTCGAGTTCGCGCACCATCAGGCTGTTGGCCGGAAAGCTCACGCTCTGCGGCAGCGTGCCCACCTGCACGATGCGCCCACCCCGGCGCACGGTGGCCAGGCAGGTGTCCAGCGCCGCCGGATGGCCCGCCGCCTCGATCGCGACGTCGGCACTGTCGGCCAGCGCCTTGAGCTCGTCGCTGCCCGACAACACCGTATGGTCGGCGCCCACCGTGCGGGCCATCTGCAGCGCGCGCTCGTGCAGGTCGCAAACGGTCACGCGCGCGGCGCCGGCCAGTCGCGCGGCAACCACGCTCATGCAGCCGATCGTGCCGCCGCCGGTGATGAACACCGCCTTGCCGAGCACGTCGCCGGCGCGGCGGATGCCGTGCAGCCCGATCGACAACGGCTCCGCACAGGCGATCTCGCCGAGCGTGATCTCGGGTTCGTCGATCGGCGTCAACTGCGCCTCGTCGATCACGATCGCCTCGCGGAACAGGCCTTGGGCATGCGGGAACACACTGGCACTGCCGAGGAAGAACATGCTGCGGCACAGATTGAAGCGGCCCTCGCGGCAGTAGTCGCAGGTGCGGCAGGGATGCGACGGATTGATCGCTACCTTCTGCCCGACCTTGACGTGCGTGACCGCGGCGCCGACCTCGGCCACCACGCCCGAGGCCTCGTGCCCCGGCACCAGCGGCTCGCGAATCACGAAGGCGCCAACACGACCTTCGCTGAAGTAGTGCAGGTCCGATCCGCAGATGCCGCCGGCGCCGAGCCGCAAGCGCACCCGGTTCGGCGCCAGCGGCTCGACGGTCGCCGATTCGATGCGCAGGTCGCGCGCGCCGTGGATGACACAAACGCTCGCCGTGGTGCCGGTCTGGACCGTCATGTCGCGCTCCTCACAGGGGCTGCGCTTCGGCACGCTGCCGCCGCGCCTCGGGCTCCTCGGCCCAGGCGGCGGTGAATCGCTCGTGCGTCAACTCAAGGTGAACATGCATCGCGGTGCGGGCCCGCACGGCATCGCCCTCGGCCACCGCATCGACGACGGCCCGGTGCTCGGTGACCGCCTTGCGCCAGCTCGCCACATCCTCGAACAGCCGACCGAATCGTTCGAACAGCGGGTTCTCGCGTTCGTCGTAGAGCTCGCTCACCACACGCAGCAGCGCCGCGTTGTCGCACGCCTCGGCCAGACAGAGATGGAACTGCCGGTCGCCGGCGATCGGCATCACGCCGCTGGCGAGATCGGATTCCATCTTCGCGACCGCCTCGCGCAGACCCGCGACGGCCAAGCCGCGGCGCGGACTGCGCGCCACCACGGCAGCCAGTTCGCGCTCGACGACCTGGCGTGCGCGGATGATTTCCAGCGGTCCGAAGGCCGCGCTGGCCGCCGCGCCGGGCATGGCCACCGTGTCGATCACGTAGATGCCCGAACCCATGCGCACCTCGACCAGCCCCTCGACTTCGAGCGCGATCACCGCCTCGCGCACCGTGGGCCGCGAAACGCCGAGCTGCAGGGCCAGATCGCGCTCTGGCGGCAGCCGGCTGCCCAGCGGAAAGTCGCCCGCGGCGATGCGTGCACGCAGCTGCTCGGCAATCTGGCGATACAGGCGGCGGGTGTCCGTGGTGCTCTGCAACATCTGGTGGCAAGGCCGCGCGGGCTGCGCAAGGCCCAAGTGGTCAGGCCAATTCGGGCTCCAGCATAGGCCAGCACTTCCCGCGTCGACGCTGCGGTAAACCCGCAGTCGTACGACAGCGAGCCGCAGGAGCGGGCTCAGCCCGGAGCGCGCCCGACGCTAGTAGTGAATCGCCCTCGGCGCGCCACCGCCGGCCGCGATCACGTCGCCGTTGATGGCGCGCGAACGCGGCGAACACAGGAACACGACCACGTCGGCCACTTCGGCTGCATCCACCAGCTGTCGGATCGCGTTGCCCGAGGCCATCTGGGCCAACACCGCACTCTCGCTGACACCCTGGGCCTTCGCACGTGCGGCCACCAGCGGCGCCGTGCGCTCGGTGCGCGTGAGGCCCGGATGCACGACCGTGACGTTCACACCCTGTGGCCCGAGCTCGTCGGCGAGGTTCTTGGCCAACGCCGCGACCGCCACGTTGCGCATGCTGCCCACCGCATTGCCGGTCTGCCGAGCGGCCAGGCCGCTGATCAGCACGATGCGGCCCCAGCCGCCCGCCGTCATGCCCGGCGCCACCTCGCGTGCGCAGCGCAGGTAGCCCATCACCTTGGTGTCCATTTCGGCATGGAAGTGCGACGCCGTGATCTCGGCCAGCTGCGGCGGCGCCGCAAAGCCCGCCGGCTCGGCCGCCGCAGCCACGAGGATCTCGATCGCGCCGCCGAGTTGCGCCGTCGCCGACGCCACCGCGTCGCGCACCTGTTCGTCGCTGCGGGTGTCGGCCCGCACGCCGACCACACGACGTCCGCTCTCCGCAGCGAGTTCGGCTGCCGCCGAGCGCAGGGCTTCCTCGCCGCGTGCCAGCAGTGCGACGTCGGCCCCTTCGCGCGCAAGGCCGCGCGCGATCGCCTTGCCGATGCCGCGGCTGCCGCCGGTGACCAGCGCACGTTTGCCCTGAAGCTGCAGATCCATGGACGACTCCTGGCGATCGATGCACGATGTTACGCATGACGACCCGCCGGCACTGACGATCCGCAATCCCCCGCCCGGCATTCAGGGCGGCTTCAGGCGCACACGGTGTACTGTGCGTCCTCGATGTCGTTTCGCCTCCGCCTTCCGGCGATGGGCCTGCTCGCGGCGCTGATCGGCATGACCGCCGCGGCGCAGACCGAGCCTTCCGCCCCTGCCGCTGCCGACCCTCCGCCCGCCGCCGCGTCGCCCGCCGCCGCGTCGCCTGCCGTCGCGTCGCCAGCCGTGCCGCTGCCGACGTTTGCCGAGCTGCAGGCCCGCGGCGCACGCATCGGCGAGATCCGGATCTCGGCGCGCGAGATCTTCGACCTCGACGATCCGCGCGAGAACAAGCTGCTGTTCCGCTGGGCCAATGCCTTGCACATCAACACGCGTGCCGGCGTGATCGCCAACGCGTTGCTGTTCAGCACCGGGCAGCCGGTGTCGGCGGCGCTGATCGAGGAAACCGAGCGGGTGCTGCGCAACACCCGCTATCTGCATGAGGTGACGATCCGCCCGATCGCGGTGCATCCCGACAACACGGTCGATGTCGAAGTGCTCACCCGCGACGCCTGGACCCTGGATCCCGGCATCAGCTTCAGCCGATCGGGCGGCGCGAGCTCCAGCGGCATCGCGCTGCGCGAGTACAACCTGCTCGGCACCGGCGTCGGCATCAGCCTGGGTCGCAAGAAGACGGTGGATCGCTCGAGCAACGAGCTGGAAATCGTCAACGATCGCGCCTTCGGCGGCTGGACCTCGATCGCCTACAGCCATGCCGCCAACAGCGACGGCTCGCGCAACAGCCTCTCGGTCGCGCAGCCGTTCTACGCGCTCGATGCCCCCTGGTCGGCCGGCCTGAGCTGGGTCGACGACGACCGCATCGATTCGATCTACCGCGCCGGCGTGATCGAGAGCCAGTACCGGCACCACCTGCGCAGCGCCGAGCTGTTCGGCGGCCTGTCGACCGGGCGTGTCGACGGCTGGGTGCGCCGCACCTCGATCGGCCTCGCCCGCCAGCAGGATCTCTATGCGCTCGAGCCCGGCCTGCCGGCCCCGGCGCAGCTGCCGGCCGACGAGACCTTGGTGGCGCCCTTCGTGCGGCTGCAGTTGCTCGAGGACGACTTCCGCACGCTGGTCAACCGCAACCAGGTGCAGCGGCCGGAGACCTTTGCCTTCGGCCTCGACGCAACGCTGCAGATCGGCCGCGCCAGCACGGCGCTCGGATCGACCCGAAATGCCTGGCTCTACAGCGGCAGCCTGTCGCGCGCGTTCGACTTCGGCAACGAGCGGTTGCTGGTGGCCTCGTCGGCGCTGCGCGGGCAGTACGCCGACGGTTCGATCAGACGCCAACAGGTCGGCCTGCGCCTGCAGCTGTACCTGCCGCAGGGCCCGCACTGGCTGTTCTACGCGTCGGCCACCGGCGACCGGCTCACCCACCCGGGCCCGACCGACGAACTGCTGCTCGGCGGCGACAGCGGGCTGCGTGGCTACCCCATGCGCTACCAGAGCGGCCACCGGCGTGCACTGTTCACCTTCGAGGAACGCGCCTACAGCAACATCTACCTGTGGCAGCTGTTCCGCCTGGGTGGCGCCGTCTTCGTCGACGTCGGCCGCGCCTGGGGCGGCGACGCGACCAATCAGATCCAGCCCGGCTGGCTGAGCAATGCCGGCATCGGGCTGCGCATCTTCAGCGTGCGTGCCGCGTTCAGCAACGTGCTGCACCTTGACATCGCGGTGCCCAACGACCCCGACGTCGGTGTGAAGAAGCTGCAGTTCAACATCAAGACGAAGGCGAGCTTCTGATCGCGGTGCCCGGCCTCACCGGCCGCACGGCGAGCCAGTTGGCCACCGTCGCCGCGGCCGACAGCACCAGGCACATCACGATCACCGGCATGTAGCTGCCGGTGGCATCGAACACACGACCGGCAATCCACGGACCGGCGAGGTTGCCGAACGCGGCTCCGGTGTAGAGCGTGCCGATGATCGAGGCCACGGCGCGTGCGCCGAAGAGATCCATCATCAGTGCCGGAAGCAACGCGACGATGCCGCCGTAACTCAGCCCCACGCCGACGGCAAAGGCCGCGAGCATCGGATAGCGGCCGTCGGCCAGCGCCCACAGCACGAACGACGCGCCGAGCGCCAGCTGCAGCAGGATCAGCGAACGTGCCCGGCCGAGGCGATCGGCGAGCGCGCCGATCGTGAAGCGCCCGGTGAGGCTGCCGATGCCGATCAGCCCGACCAGGCCCACTGCCTGCGCCTCGGCAATGCCGGCATCGCGCGCCGCGGCCGACACATGCGCGAACGGAATGAACTGGCTCGGTCCGGCGAGCACGCAGCACAGGTACATCCAGGCGAAGGCCGGCGTGCGGATCGCCTCGCGCAGCGTCATGCCCGCAGGCGGCAGGCCGCCCGTGGCGCGTGCCACCGGTGCGCGGCGCAGCCGCAGCGTCGCCGCCAGGCCGGCCAGCAGCACGCCGAGCGCGATCACGCGCAGCGCGCCGCGCCAATGCAGCGACTGGATCGCCCAGGCCGCCACCAGCGGCATCACCAGCGTGCCGGCACCGATGCCGGCACTCGCGATGCCCGAGGCGAAGCCGCGCCTGCGCACGAACCAGGGTGGCACGCTGCCGATCGCGGGCGTGTAGACGAGCGCGATGCCGATGCCCACGCCCAGCCCGTAGGCCCAGGTCACCTGGGCCATCGAACCCGCGAAGCTGGCACCGAGCAGCCCGAGCGCGATGCACACCATGCCCGCGCTGGTCACGCGCGCGGGGCCGAAACGATCGGCCAGCATGCCGCCGAAGGCGCCGAGCACGAAGTACAGCAGGCCCGACAGCCCGAACACGAGCGACACCTGCGCGCGCGGTGCATTGAACTCGACGGCGAACGATTCGAAGAAGGCAGCGAACGAATACGCCACACCGAAGATCACCGCCAATGCGGTGAAGGTGGCCCACACCACCACCCAGCCGTAGCGGGGTTCGTCGTCGATCGATGCCGAGGCTGCTGACGAGAAGGCGCTCACCGGCACGAGCTTAATGCCGCTGCCGAGCCGCAGGCGAGCACCGGGAACGCGCCTTACTTGGGCGTCATGCGCGCGGTGGTGTAGAGGTCGGCCAGCGGCACCACGCGGCCGTGCAGCGGCGCGATGCGCTCCACCGGCAGCCGCAGCCGCTCGATGTTGGCGATCAGGTTCACGTTGTTCGCGTTGGGGACCGCCGGGGGCGAGGCGCCGGGTGCCAGCGGCGTGTAGGCATCGGCCTCGATCAGGATCTTCTCGGCCGGGAGATACACCATCAGGAAGCTGTCGTTGTGCACGCCGTCGGTGATGCGGTGGAGGTCGATCGTGCGCGTGCCGTCGCTCAGCGTGGCCTTGTCACCGACCGCCATGAAGGCCGCCCGGCGACCCGACTGCGTGAGCCGGTCCGGGGCAATGCGGTTCGGCGTGGCGAAGGCACGCTCGAAATACGCCACGTTGGCCGCCTGCGTGACCACCGTCGCGCCTTCGGCCACGGCGGCCCGCAGGCCGCCGGCATGGTCGAAGTGGGGGTGCGAGTTGACCACGTAGCGGAGAGGCTTGCCGGGTGCCAGCGCCCTCACCGCATCGATCACCGGGCCGGTGCGACCATCGTTGAGCGGAGCCTCGACGAGCACGAGATGGTCCTTCATCTCGATGGCCACGCTGTTGTGCGAGCCGCCGGCCACATGCCATACGCCGTCGGCGATCTTCTCGGTGACGACGCGCTCGCTGAAGTTGCGCAGGATCTCGGGCGCGACGATGTCGACCGCCGCATTCGGCTCGACCTCGCGGACGGCGACGTCGAGCACCGGGTGGCCGCCCGCCGACTGCTCGATGCGGCCCGGGAACTTGACGGCGCCGTGGCTGCGGTAGTCGCGGTAGCGTGTGACCACCTCGACCTCGCCGAGCACCGCATCGGGTGCGCGAGATTCGACCCGCTGCACCAGGCCATCGGCACCGATGAAGGCCGTGGCCGCGAAGCGTCCGGGTTCGGTGAAGCTGATCGCCGTGGTGCCGTCGGTGCGCGCCGTGGCGGTGGCCCCGTTGCGCTGCGCCGCCTTCAGCACACCATGCGGCGTGATCCACAGCTGGTGGATGCGGTCGGCCACGAAACGCGGCCCCGGCACCGGCCCGCCGGCGACGTTCCAGGCCATCGTGCCGCTCACGAACTGGTCGTTCCGCTGCTGCCCCTGCAATGGGTAGCCGCCGCCGCCCCGCGGCTCGGCGCGTGACAGCGTGATCTCTTCGCGCATCGAGCCGGTGCCATAGTGGATGCTGCGCGCCTGCGCGTGCACCGTGATCTTCGGCCATGGCGAACCGGGCACGAACGCCTGGCCGAAGGTGTAGCCGGTGCCTTCGGCGACATAGCGGATCGATGTCAGGCCTTCGGCCCCCATCGCGGCGCTGGCGCGCTGGATCGTGGACGGTGCGTCCGCGCCGGGCGTGGTACAGCCCGCGAGCAGCACGAGCGCGCCGGCGACCGCGGGTGCGAGCCACGAGGCGCAGCCCTTGAGCCGAGAGATGTCCATCGTCGCCTCCTGTTCGGATGTCGCGCGCGCATCGGCCCGCGCAATCGCGTGTACGCACCGCGCGACAGCGCGCGTCCGCCAGGCGGATCCGTGCTTACCCTCGGACCGCGGACCGCGCAGGCTCCCCACGGCCGGGCATGCATGCCCGGCCGCTTCGGCAGGCACGACGGAGCCCGCAGTGGGCTCCCTCGTGTCCAGCCTCAGCCACGCCCGACGAACGGCATCTTGGTGGCCATCACCGTCATGAACAGCACGTTGCTGTCCAGCGGCAGATTGGCCATCGTGAGCAGCGCGTCGCTCACCGACTTCAGCGGCATGCGCGGTTCGGGCTTCATGCTGCCGTCGGCCTGCGGCACGCCGGCGACCATGCGCTCGGTCATCTCGCTGGCGGCATTGCCGATGTCGAGCTGACCCACCGCGATGTCGTGGGCGCGGCCGTCGAGCGACGCGGTGCGTGTGAGGCCGCTCACCGCATGCTTGGTCGCCGTGTACGCGATCGACATCGGTCGCGGCGCATAGGCCGAGATCGAGCCGTTGTTGATGATGCGACCGCCGCGCGGGCTCTGGCTCTTCATCAGCTTGAAGGCCTCGCGCAGGCAGAGAAACGAGCCGGTGAGGTTGGTGTCGACCACCTCCTGCCACTTGGCCACCGGCAGCTCGTCGATCGGCACCGCGGGCGCGCCCATGCCGGCATTGTTGAACAGCAGGTCGAGCCGCCCGAAGCGGTCCTTCACCGCGGCAAAGAGCGCCGCCACCGAGTCGGCCTTGCCGACGTCGGTCGGCACCGCGATCGCGCGCTGCGCGATGTCGCCCCACGGGTCGCCGGCACCGGCGACGGCCTTGGCCAGCGCATCGGCGCGGCGCCCGGCGAATGCCACGCGCCAGCCGTCGGCCACCAACGCCTGCGCGCACGCCGCACCGATGCCGCTGCCGGCGCCGGTGATGATCGCAACGCGGTTGTGGGGTGACTTCGTCGTGGCCATGGGCGGGTCTCCTGCGCAGGTTTCGGGCGCAGGAGTCTGCCACGACCGTTCGGGACCTCGTCCGAACGGGCCTATTCGAGATCGCCTATCCGGGTTGCCCGTCTGCCCGCGGCTTGAGCAGCCAGCGACCGTAGCGCAGCGCCCACGCACCGACCGCGGCGATCCAGAACTGCACCGCGAGCAAGGTGAGCGGTGTCGCCGCGGCCGGAATCAAGGCCGACAACACACGCGCGACGATGCCCACCTGCAGGGCCCAGAACATCGCCCAGGCCCAGTTGTCGGCCGCCAGCGTGCGGCCCGAGTGGCCGCAGACCACGCGCGTGGCCATCGCGATCAGCGTGCTGCCCAGATAGCCCATCGTGAAGGCATGCAGCGGTGCAAGCCCCAGCGAGAGCGTGCCGCCGCTGGCCGCCATCAGCGCATGCGACACGCCGCCGAGCACGAAGGCCACGCCGAGCCAGAAGAAGCCCATGTGCAGCATCGCCAGCAGCCGGATCGCGAGCGACTGCACCAGCCCCCAGCGCAGCGCGAGCCACAGCAGCAGCGCGCCGCCGGCCAGTTCGATCACCGCACGCAAGGCCTGCATCGCTGCGGGCCAGCCGCCGGTCGTCACTGCATCGCCTGCGGCGAACTGCACATCGCCTGCGGCGAACAGCACATCGCCTGCGGCGAGGGGCGCCTGAACCGCGATCAGCCCCACGAGCAAGCCGAGCAGCACACGCGGCCGCCAGGCCTGCACCGTCGGCAGCGCCGACGCGGTGAAGAACGGGATCATGCGATGCGCCACGCTGGCGAACACCACGCCAATGCCGGCCCAGAGTGCGAAATGCGCCGCCGCGCGCACCAGCGCATCCTGTTCGAGCGCAACGGCCACCGCCGCCGCCCACAGGCTGATGGCCGCCACCGCGCAGCCGGCGAAGACGAGTTTCGGATGATCCTTGTCGGTCGCGCGGCTCTGCAACACCAGCAAGCCGAAACGGCCCGTGAGCAGCGCAAAGCCGCCGGCTCCGAGCGCAAGCCCCAGCGCCGCCAGCGGCGCCGACACATGAAAGCCCACGACAGCCGACAACCAGCCGAGCGCCATGGCCGCGATCGGCAGCACCAGCGACCGCGCGGCCACCGGGGGCAGACCGAGCCAGCGTGGGCCGGCAGTGAACAGGAAGCCGGCAAAGAAGAACGGCACGAAGCCGAACACCATCAGCACCGCGTGCGCGGTGGTCGGGCTCACGGCCCAGGGCACGGCGACGCCGGCCGCGCGCAACGCGAGCATCGCACCCCACCACAAGGCCGCCGCGGCCAGCATCACCGCGCCGGCGAACATGCCAAGGCGATGCGGCGCATCGAGCAGCCGGGCCAGGCGCGCTGCACCGTCGACGTGACGGCGCGTCGGCGCGCGCCATTGCGGCGGGGGCGGGCCAGCGGTGGCAGGTTGCAGCGGAATCATCGTGAAGCTCCAGGAAGGGGATTCGGAGTCGGTGGTCGATCAGATCGGTTGCGGCACGGCCATGTCGCGCGTGAGCAGCCGCTCGACCAGCTCGCGCACGCTGCGGATCTGCGCGCCGAACGGCAACGCGCCCGCGCCGCGGAAGAAGAGGCCGGTCTTCAAGTCGCCCCGCAGCGCCGCGCCGAGCTGGTGGTCGATGCAGAACTGGCCCCAGGTGTTGAGGCCATCGCGCAGACCGCATTGCGCCAGACAGTCGAAGGCCTGGGCACAGCGCTGCCGCACATGCGCCACCGCCTGCAGCTTGGGTTCGAGCTTCAGGTAGCCCCGCAGCCACGAGGTAGCCACCGCGCGCGCCGGCAGACCGGCCACGCTGGTGAACTCCACCACGTCCTCGGGCCTGGCCTCGGCGAGCACCCGCTTGAAAGCGTCGCTCGCATCGCATTCGGTGGTGGTGGCGAACGGCGTGCCGAGCTGCGCACCGGCGCCGCCGAGCGACTGCACCTGCGCGATGTCTTCGCAGCGGCGAATGCCTCCGGCCGCGATGATCGGCACCTCGCGCCCGATGCCGGCCTTGTGCAGGAACTCCAGCGACTCGGGGATCGCACGCTCGAAGTCGAAGCGCGGGTCGTTCAGGTCGGCGATCTTGGCGGCGCCGAGGTGGCCGCCGGCGTAGCGCGGGTGTTCGAGCACGATCGCGTCGGGCAGGCGCTTCTTGCGCTCCCACTTGCGCACCAACAGCTGCACGCCGCGCGAATCGCTGAGGATCGGCGTCAGCAGCGCCTTGGGATGTTCGGCCGCCAGGTCGGGCAGATCGAGCGGCAACCCGGCGCCGACGACGACCATGTCGACACCCGCTTCGAGCGCTCGCTTCACGTCGGCCGCGTATTCGCTCACCGCGCGCATCACGTTCATCGCGATCAGGCCCAGCCCGCCCGAGGCCGCGCGGGCAGCCTTGACCTCGCGCTCCAGCGCTTCGAGGTTCGCGGCGTCGATCTGTGCCTTGCTGTCGGCCTCGCCGCCGACGCGTTTGGTCAGCGGCTCGGTGCGCTCCATCAGGTCCGGGTGATGGCGACGCAGATCGACCGAGCTGAGGGTGCCCACACCGCCTTGCGCGGCCACCGCGCCGGCCAGGCGGTGCGCCGACACGCCCACGCCCATGCCGCCCTGCACGATCGGCAGCAGCTTGCGGCCCGCGAGCACCAGCGGCTTCAGCCCGCTGGCGGCCAGGCGTGGCAGCAGGTCGGTCGGAATCGCGTTGGTGGCGGTGCTCGGTGCGGACATGCCCATCCTCGGGCGCACGCCGAGTGCGCCGACCTCGCACCGTAGCCGAGCCCGCTTGCGCGGGGCTTAATCGCGGTCAACTTGACCGCCGTCAGGTGGCCATGACCGATTGCCCTAGCATGCACGCCGTCAAGCTTCACGAACAGCGAGGACCGGCCCATGACTGCCACGTTTCGCATCGCGGTGATTCCCGGCGACGGCATCGGCAAGGAGGTGATGCCCGAAGGCGTGCGTGTGCTCGAGGCCGCGGCCAAGCGCTTCGGCCTTCAGCTGCACTGGAAGCACATCGAGTGGGCCAGCTGCGACTACCACGCCAAGCACGGCCAGATGATGCCCGACGACTGGCGCGTCCAGCTGGAGACGATGGACGCGATCTATTTCGGCGCCGTGGGCTGGCCGGCGACGGTGCCGGACCACGTGTCGCTGTGGGGCTCGCTCATCAAGTTCCGGCGCGACTTCGACCAATACATCAACCTGCGCCCGGCGCGGCTGTTCGACGGCGTGCCGTGTCCGCTCGTGGACTCACAAGGCAAGCCGCGCAAGCCCGGCGACATCGACATGATGATCGTGCGCGAGAACACCGAGGGCGAGTACTCCTCAGTAGGCGGCGTGATGTTCCCCGGCACCGAGCGCGAGTTCGTGTCGCAGACCTCGATCTTCAGCCGCGTGGGCAGCGAGCGGCTGCTGAAGTTCGCGTTCGACCTCGCGCGCACGCGGCCGCGCAGGCAGGTGACGCTGGCCACCAAGAGCAACGGCATTTCGATCAGCATGCCGTGGTGGGACGAGCGCTGCGCTGAAGTCGCAGCCGCCTATCCCGACATCACCTGGGACAAGCAGCACATCGACATCCTCACCGCGCGCTTCGTGATGCAACCGCAGCGCTTCGACGTGGTGGCGGCGACCAATCTCTTCGGCGACATCCTGTCCGACCTCGGGCCTGCATGCACCGGCACGATCGGCATCGCGCCAAGCGCGAACATGAACCCGGAACGCAGGTTCCCGAGCCTGTTCGAGCCGGTGCACGGTTCGGCGCCCGACATCTACGGCAAGAACATCGCGAATCCGGTCGGCCAGATCTGGGCCGGGGCGATGATGCTGGACTTCCTGACGCGAAGCGTTGGTGCGGGCAAGCAGGCGCACGATGCGATCCTGCGGGCGATCGAGTCCGTGCTGCGTGAGGGGCCGAAAACGGCAGATCTCGGCGGGCAGGCCTCGACGACGCAAATGGGAAAGGCAGTGGCGGAGGCGGTGCTCAGCGCGTGAGGCTCGTTCGAACCTCGAAGGAACATGGGCGCACTCTACGGTTTCGTGCTGGACGCCATGTTCTGCAGGGCCGGCCGGCCGAGCGCGGAGTCGATCGAGGCCGACGTATCGGCGAGGAACTCCTGAAGCACGCGTGGCGCAGCGGTCGATTCGTCCCCCTCGCGCGCGTACACGGTGATCCAGGCCGAGACTTCGCTGCGTCCGCGCAGGCGTGCCAGCAACTGCAGCACCGTCGCCCGAATCGGATCCGCCGTGACCGATCCGTCGACCCAATACCACTGCCACGCCAACAGCCGCGCCTCGCTGCCGACGAGCACGCCTGTTCGGACATCCAACGATCGGCCGCTCCAATCGGCCGTGGCGCTTCCTTGCCGCGACAGTTTCCACTGCGGGTTGAGCCCGTCGGGCTCCAGAAACCGATTCATCGCCGTGGTCAGCTTCGATTCGGCCGTCGATCGACCGAACACGCCGATGTGAATGCCAACGGCCTTGTCGCCCTTGGCAAACGAAGCGGAGGCCACGGCAGCCGGGTTTCGCAGCACCGGGCGCCACGACGCGAGCGGTTGCTCGAGACTCACCCAGCCACCCTGGGGCCGGATGGCCGGTGCCTCGATCGATGGCCGCCCCGCCTGCATCGCCGATGCGATCGCCACCACGGGCCAGGTCAGCATCGCCACGACCGTCGCTGTCGCCGCGGCCCTGTGCGGCGCGATCCGTCCCGTGGGGCCTGACAGATCGCGCGGCGGTTGTTCGCGCGCCGCACCAGCTTGAACCTCATCTGGCGACAGGTTCTCGCGCCAAAAGGCACCCAGCGCAAACACCAGCGCCATGACGACGCCAAAGAACAGCCCGCCGTAGA
The DNA here is from genome assembly GCA_016790175.1 of Burkholderiaceae bacterium. Taxonomy (GTDB): domain Bacteria; phylum Pseudomonadota; class Gammaproteobacteria; order Burkholderiales; family Burkholderiaceae_C; genus JAEUPI01. Next base: position 15,445 of record JAEUPI010000032.1, read on the forward strand.
CCAGGTGATCGGCGCCAGTGGCGATCTGGTTGTTGCTCAGGTGACCCAGCATCACGATGGCATACGCGCGCACCCAGTTGGCGACGATCGCAATGAGCGCGGCAAGCGCAACGAAGGCGATACGCCGCACGTTGCCACGATAGATCGTCCACGCATAGAGCGACGACACGGCCAGGCACGCGAACAGGTAGCGGATGCCGCTGCACGAATCGACCACCGACCACTTGCCGCTCGGAATGTCGAAGTGCAGCCCGTCGCGATAGACCGGCACGCCCGTGAGCTTCAACGCGGCCACCGTGAAATCGGCGGTCCAGTCCATCAGCACGGGCACCAGCGATTCGCCGAACGGCACCGCGAAGAACAGGAAAGCCAGCGGGAAGAGCAGTGCGCGCAGCCAGGCCAGGCCGAACACGCCGGCGATCGCGGCCGGCACCATCGCCACCATCGCGAACTGGCTCGGCATGGCCAGGGCCATCCACTGGCCCACCAGCCAGACCGGGCCCACGAGGGCCACGACGGGCAGCGCCCACCATGACGGTCGGATGGGCAACTGCGCCAACCGCATCCTGCGCCCCCACACCAGCCACACGAAGGCCGGTACCACGAAGAAGCCGTGAGAGTAGGTGCCGGAGCCATTCCACACCGCCACCATCGATGCGCCGGTCGACCAGAACACCGCCGCCACCCCGACGAGCACGGCCATCACCCCGGCGAACGACCGCTCGGGCAAGCCCATCCGATTCACCCAGCCGATCACGGCGGTCATGGCCTACTGCGCGGCCAGCAGGGCCGGAATGTCGGCCTTGCCCGGGAACTCGGCCTTCGCGGTGGCCAGCTCTCGCAACTCGGCCTTGCCCTCTTGCGTGCGGCCGTTCTGCAGCAACGCCTTGGCATAGTGCAGTCGCAGTTCCGGACGATTCGGTGCGAGATCACGCACGCGCTGCATGGTCTCGAGCCCCTTCTTCGGATCGCCGCCCTGCAGCTGGAGCATGCCCAGCGTGTCGAGAACGTCCGGGCTGTTGGGTGCCAGCGCGGCGGCGCGCTCGGCCGTCGGGATCGCCTTCGGATCCTTGACCTGGCCCAACGCCCAGGCCAGGTTGTTGAGCACCAATGGTTGCTCCGGCTGCACGCGCAACGCGGCCTCGTACTGCTGAATCGCGGCCGCGAATTGGCGCGACTTCAGCGCGCGATCCGCCACCAGCAGACGCATGCCGATGTCATTCGGGTGGTCAGCCGTCCACTGCGCAGCAAATCCGTCGGCGTCCTTGGGCTTGCCGGCAGCGTGCAACACGCTGAACACCTTGCCTGCCGCGACGCCCGAGCGCGGATCGACCTTCAATGCAGCGCGATAGGCGCGCTCGGCCTCGGGCCACTTCTTGGCCGAGGCACGCACCTCGCCTTCCAGCAGATGGCCCACCGCCGATTCCGGTTTGCGCACCTGCAGGTCCTTGGAGACCTTCAACGCCTGATCGGGCTTGCCGGCCTGCAGATAGACGGCAGCCAGGTCGCGCACCAGCGCGTCGTTGTTCGGCGCCCGCTCCAGCGCGCGTGACAGCGTCGTCGCCGCGCCGTCGTAGTCGCGCTGACGAGCCTGCAACTGGGCCAGGCGGACCAGCGGCGCCGTGGCGTTGGGCTCCTTCAGCACCAAGGCGCTCAGCGTGCGCAGTGCGTCCTTGCTGGCGCCTGCGGCCTCCTGCGCCGCACCCAGCAGCATCGCAAGGCTCATCTCATCGGGGTTGTTGCGCACGGCCTCTTGTGCCACTTCCAGGGCGCCCGCAGCGTCCTTTCGCCGAAGCAGATGCTGCGCCAGCGCCACGACCGCGTCGCGCGCCTTCGGGTTCGCCGAAACCGCCTTGCGCAGCGTATTGACGGCGTCGTCCCCGCGGCCGGTTCGTTCCTGCAGGTTGGCGACCGCCAGCAGCAACTGATCGTCATCAGGCTTCTTGGCGAGCAAGGCGTCGTAACGCTTCTGCGCGTCGACGGCCTTGCCCTCGGCGACGTCCAGATCGGCCAACGCGCGCAGCGCCGGCACGTGATCGGGCTTGAGCTTCAGCGCGGCCTCGAAGCTTTGGCGGGCCGCCGCGCGGTCACGCTGCATCGCCTGGGCCGTCCCGGCGAGCACCGGGCCCATCGGATTCTGTGGCTGCTTCTTGATGATGGCCTGAGCAGCCGCTAGGGCCTTGACCAGTTCGTTGCGGCGCAGATGCAGCGAGAACAGCAACAACTCGGGCTCGGTGGATTGGGCGCTTAGCGAAGAAGCGACGACGAGCTCTTGCTCGCCACGCTCGACGTCGCCCTTTCTCAGCATCAGTTGTCCCAGGCGCGTGCGTGCCAGGGCCTCGTTGCCGCCAGCGGCCTTGGCGGCTTCGAAGAACTCGCCGGCTCGGCGCACGTCGCCATTGGCCAGGTAGGCTTCGCCCGCGAGCATCGCCACGGCCGAATCGCGTGTGCCCGTATCTTGAAGCAGCGGCTGCAGCGTCTCGAGGGCTTTTGCCGGTCGACTCTGCCGCAACTGAGTAGCCGCAAGCAGGCGCCGCACACCCGGAGAGGCGTTGAGACGCATCGCCTTGCTCAGGTGCTGGTCGGCTAGCGCCAAATTGCCAGATCGCAACTCGATTTCCCCGGCCAGCGCCAGCGCCGCACCGTATTCGGGTGCCGCTTTCAGGACTCCCGCTATGGTGTCCTTTGCCTTCGGGATGTCGTTCTGGCGCAGAGCCAGAAGCGCCTGCAGGAATTGCGCCCGTGGATCCCTGGCCGCCGAGCCTGGCGCCTCGAGCACTGTCTTGGCCTTGGCATAGTCCTTGGCGTCGAGGTATATCGATGCAAGCGCCAGTCGCGCCGGCAGAAAGCTGGCGTCGGCAGCGAGTGCCTTGTCAAGCGCCTCGGTTGCCAGTTCCCGCTGCCCCTTCGAAATCAGCAACTGGCCCTTGAACATGTAGGCCTCGGCGAACGCGGTGTCGCTCGTCAAGGCTGACTCGCTCAGTACGAGTGCCTCGTCAAGTTTGCCTTCGTGCGCCGCGATTCGCGCGCGTCCCAGAAGTGCCGCGGGCTGCCTCGGTTGGATTGCGAGGGACGCCGTGAAGGACTCGGTTGCGGGCTTGAGCTCCCCGCGTATCAACCAGGCCTGACCCAACGCCGCCTTCATCGCCGCCTGGGCCGTGGCATCTTGAAGCGCTACGGCGCCGAACTCCTCGATCAACTTCTGCGGCTGGTCTTGCCCCAACAGCGACAGGGCCAGATGGGGCAAGGTCGCATCGGCGGTTTCGCCGAGCGTCAAAGCCTTCCGCAACGCAGCTTCCGCCGCTACCGGGTCACCCAGGCGCAACAGCGCGTCGCCCAGCAGTCGATAGGCAAGCCCGTTGTTCGGCGCCTGCTGGATCGCGTTGCGCAATTCGATCTGAGCGGCATTGAACTTCTTCTCGGCGATGTGGCGCTGCGCGGCGGCGATCGACGCTTCGGCGCTGGGTTTGGAGCAGCCAGCGGCGAGCACTGCCAACAGTGTGATCAGCAAGGCAGATTTCATACGGCGAGAGATCGTCGATGGCATCGTCATTCACCTAGAGTGCGCGACAGCTGAGAGAACCCTTGGTTGGGATGACTTACCCGTATGGTCTGGTCAACAGGGCGGCCCAGTCGGGTACATCCGGCCTCTAGCGTACCTGCGTTGATGAACGCAAAGCCGCTTTGGCAGATATGGCGGATGCGGTGCCCCGCGAAATGGGGTGCCACTTTGTCCGAGATCCGCGGTGATGCTGCAGTGCAGCGCGCATCGTTTGGCGGCGCCGAATGGGTGTCGAGATCCTTGACAAAGCCAGCTGTGGCAGCGGCGCGAATTGCCTTGGGCCAAGTGGACTGAGTCCATAAGTCCCTGTCAGCGCTTCCTGACCCTCAGATAAGTGGGGATTGGTCGCGAGTCTGGCGCGCTACATGCAATACCGGTCTGGCGGGGCAGCGAACAACATTGATCGAGGCACCGGTTCATTCCAGCGGAGGGTGTGCCTCCGACCACTCACTCAAGGAGCACATGGTGAAT
>JAEUPI010000054.1 GCA_016790175.1 Burkholderiaceae bacterium
CGTCGCCAGCCCGAGCGCGCAGGGGCAGGCGATCACGAGCACGGCCACGGCGTGCAGCAGCGCCTGCGACGGCGCGGCGCCGGCGAGCCACCAGCCGACGAAGGTGAGCGCAGCCACGGCCACCACCGCGGGCACGAACACCGCGGCCACACGATCCACCAGGCGCTGGATCGGCGCCTTCTTCGCCTGCGCCGATTCCACCAGCCGCACGATGCGTGCGAGCGTGCTCTCGGCGCCGAGCGCGGTGACGCGCAACGCGAGCAGGCCCTCGGCGTTGACCGCGCCGCCGATGACCGCATCGCCCGGTTGCTTGGCCACCGGCAGGCTCTCGCCGGTGAGCAGCGACTCGTCGACATGGCTGGCGCCGTCGATCACGATGCCGTCGGCCGGGATGCGTTCGCCGGGCCGCACGATCACGGTGTCGTCATTCTGCAGAAGCGCGATGCCGATCTCGATTTCGACGCCGTCGCGCCTCACGCGCGCGGTGTCGGGCCGCAGCGCGTTGAGTGCGCGAATGGCGTCGGTGGTCTGGCGCTTGGCGCGCGACTCGAGCCACTTGCCGAGCAGCACCAGCGTGATCACCACGGCCGCGGATTCGAAGTACAGATGCGGCATCGCCTCGGGCGCGCGCAGCCACTGCACCAGGCTCAGGCCGTACGCCGCGCTGGTGCCGATGGCCACCAGCAGGTCCATGTTGCCGGTGCCGGCGCGCAGCGCGTGCCATCCGGCCCGGTAGAAGCGCGCGCCGAGCCAAAACTGCACCGGGGTGGCGAGCACGAACTGCCACAGCGCCGGCAGCATCCAGTGCACACCGGCGAGGTCCCCGGCCATCGGCAGCACCAGCGGCGCCGACAGCAGGGCAGCGACCGCGACCCGCCAGCCTTCGGTGAGCGCCGGGCCTTTCAAGCCGGCGGGCCCTTGGGTCGCGGACAGGTCGCGCCCTCCGTAGCCGGCACGCTGCAGCGCCTCGATCAGCGTCGGCGTGGCCGCGCTGCCGGCTAGCCGCGTGACGCGGGCCTGCTCGGTGGCCAGGTTCACCTCGGCGGCAAGCACGCCGGGCACCTTGGCAAGTGCGCGCTCGACACGTGCGACGCAGCTCGCGCAGGTCATGCCCGTTACGCCAATCGTGACGGTGTCGTGCGGCACCGCATAACCGGCGCGCTGCACGGCATCGGCCAGGGTCTGTACGGCCACCGGCGAGGCGAGCTGCACCTCGGCGCGTTCGGTGGCCAGGTTCACGCTGGCCGTGCTGACGCCGGGCACCTTGGCAAGCGCGCGCTCGACGCGCGCGACGCAGGAGGCGCAGGTCATGCCCTCGATCGGCAGGCTGAGTGCAGCGGTGGCGGTCTGATTCATGGCGGACAGCTTAAACCTTCACCTCATGGCAAGGTCAACCGGGGTCAACGGAATCGACGGCGTCTGATCAGCCGGCTTGACCTTCCCATCGGGGCAAGGTCTAAGCTCGCCCTCAACCCATTGCCGAAACCGGAGAACGACATGATCGAACTGAAGCTCCCCGACATGACCTGCGGGCATTGCGTCCGCACGGTGACGAAGACGGTGCAGGCCGTCGATGGCCAGGCCAAGGTCGAGATCGACCTGCCGACGCATGTGGTGCGCATCGAATCGTCGCGCGAGCGCGAGGCGTTCACGAAGGCGCTCACCGAAGAGGGGTACGCGCCGGCTGCGTCCTGAGCCGAATCAAGTCGAGTCACGTCGCCGGACGCAGTCGAGGTACGCCGCGCCGTCGGGCGGCGCACCGCTGCGCTGCGACGACCAGATCATCTCGCCGAGGCATTCCATCGTCTGGTGATGGGCCTCGTGCAGCGAGTCGAGTCGCGACGCCAGGGCCTCCACCGCGGCGCGGATGCCCGCGGGCTGGTCGATCGAGCATTGTTCGCTGATCGACAGGTGCATTGCCAGATGCAGGAACGGATTGGTGCGTGCATCGTCGACGTGGTAGCTCGCCGCGAGCGCTGCGTCGAGGTCGGACAGATCGGCGTCGTACTCCGGGTGTTCGCCGATCCACAGCGCGGCCAGTGTTTCCATGGCATCCATTGCCGCACCGTCGCGGCGTTTGCGCCAGGCCGCGCAGAAGAAGCGGCGCACGTCGTGCTGGGAGGGAGCGAACATCGCACAATTGTCCGCTTTGATCCGCGAGCACTTGCCGCGCGTGACACAAGACCATGCAGACCAGCACCGAACAGCTCTTCACCGAGGCCCGCACCGCGCGCGCCTTCATCGACACCCCAGTCTCCGACGACACGCTGCACCGGCTCTACGAGCTGCTCAAGTTCGGCCCCACGGCATCGAACTGCTGCCCGGCGCGCTTTGTCTTCGTTCGCACACCCGAGCAGCGCGAACGCCTCGCGCTGTGCGTGAACCCGGGGGGCAACCAGGCCAAGGTCCGCAACGCACCGGTCACGGTGGTGATCGGCATGGACATGGCGTTCTACGAGCAGCTGCCAAAGCTCTATCCGCAGGCCGACGCCCGCTCGTGGTACGCCGGCAAGCCCGATGCCATTGCCCACGAGGCGCTGCGCAGCAGCAGCCTGCAGGCGGCTTATCTGATCCTCGCGGCGCGTGCGCTGGGGCTCGACGCCGCGCCGATGGGCGGCATCGACGCGGCAAAGATGGACGCCGCGTTCTTCGCCGGGTCCACGGTCAAGAGCCACATGGTGTGTTGCCTCGGCCATGCCGACGCGTCGAAGCAGAAGCCGCGCAATCCGCGGCTCGCGTTCGACGAAGCGTGTCGCCTGGCCTGACGCGCTGGTGATCACCGACGCCGCGTTCTACGCCGCGGCCGTGCCGGCCGCGCTGCTGGTGGGCATCGGCAAGGCCGGCATTCCCGGCGGGCTCGGCATGCTCGCGGTGCCGCTGATGGCGCTGTCGGTGCCGGTGCCGGCGGCAGCGGCGATCGTGCTGCCGCTGCTGACCGTGGGCGACCTGTTCGGACTGGCCGCGCTGATCCGCCAGCGCGACCGGGCGTTGCTGCGCGTGCTGCTGCCGTCGGGCCTGTTCGGCATCGTGGTCGGCCTGCTGCTGTTCAACGTGCTGAGTGCGCGTGCGATGGGCGGCCTGGTCGGCGTGATGACGCTGCTGTTCCTGGCGCAGCGTCTGCTGTTCACGCCGCCGGCCGAGGGCCGCACCATGCCGCGCTGGGCCGTCGCGCTGGCCGGCGCCGTGTCGGGCATCACCAGCTTTGCCGCCCACGCCGGCGGGCCGCCGATCAGCATGGTGCTGATGCCGATGAAGCTCGCGCCCACGGTGTTCGCCGCCACCGGCGCCGTGTTCTTCGCGTCGATCAACGCCTCGAAGTGGCTGCCCTATGCGTGGCTGGGGCTGATCGACACCACCAACATGTCCACCGCCCTGGTGCTCGCGCCCTGCGCCGCGGCGGGCGTGGCCTTCGGCGTCGTCGTGCTGCGGCGGCTGCCGGCGCTGTGGTTCTACCGGCTGGTGTCGGTGGGCTTGTTCGTCACCGGGGTCAAGCTGGTCTGGGACGCGCTGGCCTGATCCGCCTCGGTCGCCGTGGCCTGCCAGCCGCCGCGGCCGCGGGCGGCCAGCTCGCGCTCCTGGGCGAGCAGCTCGTCGAGCTGCTGCCGGCCGGCCTTGCTGATCGAGATCAGCCGCGCCTCGTCGCCCATGTGCGGTGCCATCGCCTCCAGCTGCTCCACGCTATGCCGCCTGAAGCGCAGCGCCAGCGTGCGTGCGCGATGCGGCTGCACGCCGAGCAGCTCGAGCACGCTGCGCCCGCTCATCAGCGCCGCGTCGAGCGTTTCGCGCTCGATGTGGCGCAGCCCGCGCTGCCACAGCTGCGTCCAATGTTGCGCATTGCGTGCGCGGGCCACGATCGTGAGCTGCGGAAAATGCTGCTGCGCCAGGTCCACCAGTTCGAGGCTCTGGTCGATGTCGTCGATGGCCACCACCAGCACACGCGCGCTGGCCGCGCCGGCGGTGCGCAGCAGGTCGAGCCGCGTGGCGTCGCCGAAGAACACCTTGAAGCCGAAGCGGCGCGCGCTGTCGACCTGGTCGGCGTCGTGGTCGAGCACGGTGGCCGTGTGACCGCTGGCGAACAGCAGCCGACTGATGATCTGCCCATATCTGCCGAAGCCGGCGATCAGGATCGGGCTTTGCTGCGCTTCGTGCATCACGTGTTCGCTGCTGCGCCGGGCGGCACCGAGCCGCGGCACGAGCAGCCGGTCGCTGGCCACCAGCAGCAGCGGCGTCAGCAGCATCGAGATCGCCACCACGGCCACCAGCACCGAGCCTGCCTCGCTGGTGATGACCTGCGCCTGCGTGGCCGACTGGAACACCACGAAGCCGAACTCGCCGCCCTGGGCCAGCAGCACCACGAACACCGGCCGCTCGGGCGAGGGCACCGGCATCACGCGCGCCATGCCCCACAGCACGGCCATCTTCAGCAGTAGGAAGGCGGCCACGAGCGCGGCGATCAGGCCGGGACGGGCGAGCACGACCGCGAAGTCGATGCCCATGCCCACCGCGATGAAGAACAGGCCCAGCAGCAGGCCCTTGAACGGCTCGAGGTCGGTCTCCAGCTCGCGGCGGTATTCGCTCTCGGCGAGCAGCACGCCGGCCAAAAAGGCACCGAGTGCCATCGACAGGCCCACCCATTGCATCAATGCCGCCGTGGCCACGACGAGCAGCAACGATGCGGCGGTGAAGATCTCTGGCGTGTCGCTGCGCGCGATCCAGCGCAGCGCCGGTCGCAGCAGCAGGCGCCCGCCGAGCACGATGCCGGCGATCACGCTCAACACGCGCGCGGCCTCCCACCAGAACGACCCGCTGGCGGCGTTTTCGTGCGCCGCAGCGCCGATGGCCAGCAGCGGCACCAGCGCGAGCACCGGAATGGCGGCCATGTCCTGCAGCAGAGCCACCGAGAGCACGCCCTGGCCGGCCGACGTGCTGCCGAGATTGCGCTCGGCCAGCGCGGCCAGGCCAATCGCGGTGGACGACATCGCCAGGCCCAGCGCCGCCACCAGCGCCAGCCGCCACGGCGCGCCGGCAGCGACGCCGACGGCGAGCATCAGCGCGGTCGATCCCAGCAGCTGCACGCTGCCCCAGCCGAAGATCGGCCGGCGCATGGCCCACAGCCGCCGCGGCTCCAGCTCGAGGCCGACGAGAAACAGCATCAACACGACGCCGAACTCGGCGAAGTGCAGCATCGCCTGCGCGTCGGTGAAGAGCGCCAGCCCGAACGGGCCGATCGCGATGCCGGCGGCAAGGTAGCCGATGATCGTGCCCAGCCCCAGTGCACGTGACAGCGGCACCGCGATCACCGCGGCGGCCAGAAAGACCAGGCTGTGCGTGAGCCAGTGTTCCATCGCTAGCGCTCAGGGCTCGGGCAAGGGCCGTTCGCCTGCCGGCGTGTCGCAGGGCACACAGGGCGGCAGGTCATCGATCTCCGGCCAGTCGGGATAACGCAACAGCCGATCGGCAATGACCTCGGCATGCGCCGCGATCTCGCCGTCGCCCGCGCGGTGCGCCCCGTGCAGCACCGCCGGCGGCAGGAAGCGCATGCCGCACAGCGCCGCGGTCTGCTCGTAGGGCGGCCAGAAGGCGTCGATGAAGTGGCGGTTGTGTCCCGTCGGGCTGTACGAGGCGTCGGTGCCGCCGGTGGAGACCACGAGCCAGAGATCCTTGCCCGCCAGGGCCTGGCCGCCCGGGCCATAGGCCCAGCCGAAAGCGAGCACCTCGTCGCACCACAGCTTCATCAGCGGCGGCATGCCGTACCAATGGATCGGATGCAGCCACACCACGAGCTGGGCGCTGGCCAGCGCGGCCTGTTCGGCGGCCACGTCGATCAGATAGTCGGGGTACAGCGCGTACAGGTCGCGCAGGCTCCATCGCACCGGGCCGCCGGCCTCGGCACGGCGCAGCGTATCGAACAGCGTGCGGTGCACGCGCGAATGCGCGAGATCGGGGTGCGCGGCGAGGATCAGCACGTCGTGCATCGGCGTGACATGGCACAAGAGCTAGGGAGTTCGGGCGCGGCGTCGCGTTTTTGCCGCAGTCCGCTTGTTTCGCCCCGTTACCATAGCCCGGTTCGGGTTCCACCGCGCGGGCCCGGGAAAACCAGAAGAGGAGCTCGCATGCCGGTGATCGTCGTCGCCAACCCGAAAGGTGGGGTGGGCAAGAGTACCCTGGCCACCAACATTGCGGGGTTGTATGCCCACCGCGGCCACGCCGTGATGCTGGGCGACGTGGATCGTCAACAGTCGTCGCGCCAGTGGCTGGCGCTGCGCCCGGCCAACGTGCCGCGCATCAAGGGCTGGGACGTGATCGGCGAGACCACGCTGAAGCCGCCCGCCGGCATCACCCACGTGGTGATCGACACCCCGGCCGGCTTCACCGGCAAGGTGATGGACACCGTGATGCGCGTGGCCGACCGCGTGCTGGTGCCGCTGCAGCCGAGCCTGTTCGACATGCAGGCCACGCATGCCTTCCTGAACGAGCTGCGCGGCCACAAGCGTGCCGCCGAGATCCAGGTGGCGCTGGTGGGCATGCGCGTCAAGGACCACACGATCTCCAACGAGCAGCTGCACCAGTTTCTCGGCAAGCTGCAGCTGCCGGTGCTGGGCTACCTGCGCGACACGCAGAACTACGTGCAGCTCGCCGCGCGCGGCCTGACGATCTGGGACGTCGGCCCCGGCCGCGTGGAGCGCGACCTCGAACAATGGAAGCCGCTGGTCTCATGGCTGATCACGCACTGACGCGCATTGCCCACCTGGGCTCGCTGGCCTCCCGCGTGGGGCAGGAGGTCGCGGTCAGCGACTGGATCACGGTCGACCAGCCGATGATCGACCTGTTTGCCGACGCCACCGGTGACCACCAGTGGATCCATGTGGACGCCGAGCGCGCGGCGCAGGGGCCGTTCGGCCGCACGATCGCGCATGGTTTTCTCACGCTGTCGCTGCTGCCGAGAATGGCGGCCTCGGCGCTGCACATCGACGACGTGCACATGGGCATCAACTACGGCCTGAACCGGGTGCGGTTCCCGGCACCGGTGCCGGTGGACAGCCGGCTGCGCGGCCACTTCAAGCTGCTGGCCTACGAGCCGATCGCCGGAGGCGCCCAGCTGACGATGGAAGTCACGATGGAGCGCGAGGGCGGCGACAGGCCGGTGTGCGTGGCCGAGTCGGTGTCGCGCCGCTTCGTGTAAGCGCGCCGTCGCGGGTAGCATCGGCCCTGCGCGCATCGCGGAGCCCCGCCCGATGAAAGTCCTGCTCGTCGACGACCATCCGCTCATCCTCACGGCACTGCAGGCCGTGATCCAGGGCCTGGGCGACGACGTCACCGTCTACGGCGTGGCCAGTGCTGGCGAGGCGCGCGAGGCGCTCAAGCGCGACAACGACTTCGATCTCGCGCTGCTCGATCTGGGCCTCGGCGAGGTCGACGGCTTCGAGGTGCTGGCCGAGATGCGTGCGAACTACCCGTCGATGCCGGTGGTGATCGTCTCGGCCACCGAGCGCCAGGTCGACGTGATCCGCGCGATCGACATGGGAGCGATGGGTTTCGTGCCCAAGCGGGCCAGCAACCGCGACCTGTTCGACGCGCTGCGCATGGTGATGTCGGGCGGGGTGTACATCCCGCCGATGATGCTCGGGCTGCCGCCGCCGGCGCCCGGCGGCGACACCGTGCCCGCGGTGATGCGGCGCGTGCCCGAGCCGCAACTGCCCGCGCCCGAGCCGGCGCAGAAGCTGCGCAGCTTCGAGTCGCTCGGGCTCACGCCGCGCCAGGCCGACGTGCTGGCGCTGCTGCTGCAGGGCCTGCCCAACAAGCTGATCGCGCGCGAGTTGTCACTCTCGGTCGAGACCGTGAAGGACCATGTGGCCGCCGTGCTGCGCGCGCTGAACGTCAGCTCGCGCACGCAGGCGGTGCTCGCCGTCAGCCAGATGACGCAGGCCAACCCGGGCCTGGCCGCCTGGCGGCCGAGCACGCAAAGGTGACCCCCCCCGAAGCGCCTGCGGCGCCTCCCCCCGGGGGGCGCCGCCAGCGGCCCGGCGAAGCCGGTTCCGCGGCGGCCGTCGTACTCAATGCGCCAGGTGCCCTGACGGATCGGGTGCGCGCGCTGATGTCGTATGCGGGCACGACGACGCTGAGTTATGTGCTGGCCGGCGTCACGCTGGCGTGGCTGTTCCGCGGTGCGGTGGGCGAGCCGGTGCTCTGGGGCTGGGCGGCGGTGTTTGCCCTGGTCGTGCTCGGACGCGCGCTGGTGGCCATGGCCTACAGCCGCGCCTCGCCGGCCGACGACCTGGCGAGCCTGCAATGGCTGCGCCGCTGGAACCTCGGCACGCTGGCCTCCGGCGCGCTGTGGGGCGTGACCGGGTGGCTGTTCTACGGCCAGGGCGAGCCGCTGCACTACCTGGCGATGGTGATGGTGATCTTTGCCTTTTGCGTCGGCTCGACGCCGATGTTGGGCTGGCAGCGCACGATCTTCCTCGCCTACGTGGGCTTGAGCCTGGCGCCGACGATTGCGCGCGTGGTCATGCACGGCGGCCCGGGCAGCATGGGGCTCACCGTGGTGGCGGTGCTGATCACGGCGATGACGATCCGGCTCGGCCGCAACTACCGCGACACCTTCGGCGAGCTGGTCGAACTCAAGTCCAAGGCGCAGGATCTGGCCGTTCAGCTGCGTGCGGAGTCGCAGGCGGCGGACGTCGCACGCCGTGAGGCCGAGCTCGCCAATCGCGCGAAGACGCAGTTCTTCGCCGCCGCCAGCCACGACCTGCGCCAGCCGCTGCACGCGCTGGGGCTGTTCGCCGAAGCGCTGCGGCAGAAAAGCAAGGACGACGAGACGACGCACCTGATCAACAGCATCAACTCGTCGGTCGACGCGCTCGACGGCCTGTTCGGCGAACTGCTCGACATCACCAAGATCGACACCGGCGGCGTCGAGCCGCGGCCCACCGACTTTGCGCTCGACGAGCTGTTTCGCAAGCTCAGGCTGCACTTCGAGCCGATCGCCTTCGAGAAAGGCCTGGCGCTGCGCTTTCGCGGCGGGAGGCGTTATGCGTATGCCGATCCGCTGCTGGTGGAGCGCATCCTGCGCAACCTGACCTCCAACGCGATCCGCTACACCGAAGACGGCACCGTGCTGGTGAGCGCGCGATCGCGCGGCGGCAAGCTGCTGCTGCAGGTGTGGGACAGCGGCGTCGGCATTCCCGAGGCCGATCGCGAGCGCGTGTTCGACGAGTTCGTGCAGCTGCCGGGCGCCAGGACCGTGCCCGACCCGCACCAGCGCAAGGGCTTGGGCCTGGGTCTCGCGATCGTGAGGCGGCTGTCGCGGCTGATGAACGCGCCGCTGGCGCTGCGCTCGACGCCCGGCCGCGGCAGCGTGTTCACGCTCGAGCTGCCGCTGGGCAAGCCACCGTCGTCTGCACAGACGCCGTCGCTGTCGTCGTTGCCGATCGGCCTCACGCTGGACAAGCGGCTGGTGGTGATGATCGAGGACGACCCCGCGGTGAAGAGCGGGCTCGAGGTGCTGCTCAAGAGCTGGGGCGCCAGCGTGATCGGGTTCGAAACGCTGGCCGCCTGCCGAGCCTGGGCCCAGGCGGCGGAACCGACGATGCTGCAGCCCGACCTGATCATTGCCGACTACCGGCTGGAATCGGGCCACACCGGGGTCGAGGCGATCCGCGCGCTGCGCGGCATGCTCGACCGGCCGAT
>JAEUPI010000114.1 GCA_016790175.1 Burkholderiaceae bacterium
GGGCAGGCGATGACCAGCAGCACCAGAGCCTTGTAGACGGCGCCCAGCCAGGGCCAGCCCAGCAGCCAGGGCCCGACGCCCGCAACGGCGAGCGCGAGCACAAACACCGCGGGCGTGTAGATGGCCGCGAAGCGATCGACGAAGCGCTGTGTGGGCGCGCGGCTGCCCTGTGCCTGCTCGACGGCGTGGATGATGCGTGCCAGCGTCGAGTTCGACGCCGCCGCCGTGACGCGCAGCGTCAGCGTGCCGCTGGTATTGATCGTGCCGGCGAAGACGGCGTCACCGGGGCCCTTGTCCACCGGGATGCTCTCGCCAGTGACCGGGGCCTGGTTGATCGCCGAGCTGCCTTCGGCAATTACGCCGTCCATCGGCACCCGTTCGCCCGGCCGCACGCGCACGATCGCATCGAGCGCGACGGCTGCCACAGGCTGCTGGACCCAACTGCCATCTGCCTGTCGCACCGAAGCCTCCTCGGGGGCCATGGCTAGCAAACCGCTGATCGCGTTGCGCGCGCGGTCGACGGCGCGCGCTTCGATGAGTTCGGCGATGGCGTACAGCGCCATCACCATCGCTGCTTCGGGCCACTGGCCGATGACGAACGCACCGGTCACCGCCACCGTCATCAGCGCGTTGATGTTCAGCCGGCCCTGGAGTAGGGCCGCCAGGCCCTTCTTGTAGACCTCGAAGCCGGCCAGCCAGATCGCTGCCGCCGCCACGGCCAGACCCGCACCCTTCCACATCAGCGTGTCGGGTGCGAAGAAGCCCAGCAGCTCCGCGCCAACCGCCAGCGCGATGGCGAGCGCCAACCGTCTGACCTCGTCGGGCTCTTGGCCGTGGCCGTGATCGTGCGCGGTCTCGGCGCTCGCAGCCGCCGCGCCAGGGGTCGCCACCGGCTGCGGATCGAAGCCGGCCTTGCGGATGGCTGCGACGGCCTGCTCGACGGCAGCGCCGGCGGCATCGATCGCCAGCGTGCGCTGCGCGAGCTGGAAGCTCAGCGCGCGGATGCCCGCAACGCCGGCGACGGCGCGGCGGATGTCGGACTCTTCGCTCGCGCAGTCCATGCCGGCGATGCGAAAGCGTGCCCAGCCGCTGCCGGCCGGCGGTGGATCGCAGGATGCGTCGGCGTGCCCGTCGCTGTCGCAGCAGCCGTCACGGGCGAGCACTCGCGGCGCTGCGTCGGGGCTCGGCACATTCGTTTCCGTGTTGTAGAGGCCGTCATTGCAAACCCTGAAGCCGTTGTAGAGTCAAGCCCTTGCTGCTCATGAGGATTCGAGATGCGCATCGGTGATCTGGCCGAGGCGACCGGTACGGCGGTCGAGACGATCCGCTTCTACGAGCTCGAGGGCCTGATCCCCGCGGCGCGACGCGCCGACAACAACTACCGCGTGTATTCCGCAGCGCATGCCGAGCGCCTGGCCTTCATCCGGCATTGCCGCAACCTGGACATGACATTGGACGAGATCCGCACGCTGCTGCGGCTGCGCGACGCACCGGCGCGGGACTGTGGCGGGGTCAACGCGCTGCTTGACGAGCACATCGGTCATGTCGCACAGCGCATCCGTGAATTGCGTTCGCTGGAACGCGACCTGAAGACGCTGCGGGCGCGATGTGCCGTGCCGCACGCCCTTGGCGAATGCGGCATCCTGAACGAACTCGACAGCGCGGCCACGCGGGGCTCAGCGCGCAGGCCGCACCGGCATATTCGCGGGACGCACTGACCCGATCCGGGCGCTGCGCGCCAGCCTAGCCGCTCACTACGCCGCGCTGGCGCAGGTCTTCGCCTGCGCTTGCTTGCGCAGCTGGTTCTGATACGGCGTGGCTTGGGCACGCGGGCCGTGATCCAGCGGCAGCGTGTGCACGTCGAGCGAACACTTCATCAACGCCCCGCGGGCGCTGGCGGGACTTGCATCCTGCATCGCCTGCTTGGCCCTGCGCGCCTGCTCGATGACTTGCCAGTCGGGGCCGGCAGATGCCGGCCATACGGCAGCCAGCGCCAATGCGCCGACGAGGGTAGTGATTGCCTTCTTCATGATGGACTCCTGGATTTGGTCGACCGCTCGATCCGGCATCGGAAAACGAGAGCCAGCTTCGTCGGTGCATCAGTGCAGATCCTTACTCCGACCAGTCAGTCAACGCCGCTCGAACGCGGCCCGCAGCGCCGGCAGCACCTTCTGCGCGGCCGCCTCGCCGGCGGCGATCAACCATTCGCGGTCCGACAAGGCCAGGTCGGCGGTCGGCGGAATATCGGGAACGATTGCCAGGTCGGCCTGCTCGCGTTCGCGCAGCAGGTGCCGATAGGTCGAGATCGTCACCGTCTGGAACAGCACCGAGAGCGGGCTGGTCAGCGATGCATTCTGCGGCGGGTAGACCACATCGACGCCGATCACGACGCGCGCGCCGAGTTGCCGCGCCGCGCCGATAGGCAAGGGGCTGACGATCTGGCCGTCGCCGAGCATCCGCTCGCCGTTGTGCACCGGTTCGTAGAGTCCTGGCACCGCTGACGAAGCGCGCAGCGCGCGCGGTGTGTCGCCGTGATTCAGCAGCACCGGCTCGCCGGTGTTCAGGTCGGTAGCGACGGCGACGAAGCGTGTCGGCAGGCTCTGCAACGGCGCGCCGATCGATTCACGCAGAAAAGCCTCCAGGCGTTCGCCCTTCGCAAGGCCCAGCCCGCCGAAGCCTCCGAGCAGCGTCTTGATCGGGTCGATGTCGATCAGCGTCGGCAAATTCAGCCGTGCCGCCAGCGCCTCGATCTCGCGCACCGGTTTGCCCGACGCGTAGTACGCGCCGACCATGGCCCCCGCGCTGCTGCCGACGATCAGATCGGGCTGCAGCCCCTCGCGTTCGAGCACGCGCAGCACGCCCAAATGGGCAAAGGCGCGCGCCGCGCCGCCGGACAGCACGAGGGCGACACGCGGCGGCGCGCCGCGTGCCTGCGCTTCGAAGCGCGGCGGATCGACCGCAGGGATGTCGCCCGGCGCCTTGCTGGAGGTGAAGATCGTGCTGGCACAGCCTGCGGCGAGCAATAGCGCATACGCCGCGAGCAGCCACGCGATGCGCGCCGGCACTCGACGCGTTGCACCACCGCGCGGATTCATCGCGGCCTCCGGTCGTCGATCTGGATTCATGGTGGCGCCACGGTGCCGATCGCCAGATAGGTCGTGCCGTCGTGGAAGCGCTCGACGATCTGCAGATCGGGGCACCAGTCGAGCAGGCCTTGCCACGGGCGCCGCAAGCCATGCCAGGTCGTCAGGTAGTGGCGCGCGCCCCAAAGCACCCAGGCGTTGATCGGCAGCCCCCACCAGGGCAGCAGGCACAAACCGGCGGCGACCACACGGGCACCAGGCCGAGCCTGCGCGAAGACGGTCCTCAGTGCAGCCGGGTTTTGCTGCACGTCGTGTGCGTAGACGAACACCAGCGCGTCGGCCGGGCGCGGCGCGACGAACTCTTCGACGGGGCAGGCATGCACCTCGACATGCCCGACCGCGATGGCCGCCCGGCGCGACAGGGCGGCCATCTGCGGCGACTGCTCGATGCCGATCACGCGGCCTTGCGGCCCGACTCGCCTCGCGAGTTCGGGCAGCATCGCTCCGGCGCCGCACGCGACATCGAAGACCGTCTCGCCGGAGCGCAGCGCGAGACGATCGATCGCGCGGCGTCGCACGTCGCGGATCTTTGTCGTCGCGCCTTCGTAGTCGTGCGCGAGGCGCGCATAACGCTGCAACGCAGCGTCGCGGTCGGGTTGCCGGCGCAGGTTGGCCAGCAGGGCGGGACGCCGATCAGGTCGCTTCATGCCGCGGCTCCGGAAGGAAGACGTGTGACGCCCGGTGCTCGCGCCGCCTGCGCGAAGGTCGACCGGAGCACGTGCCTTGCATGGCCGCAGTAGGGACATGTCAGCACGAACTCGAGGACGACATCGCTCATTGACCCACCCGTTCGGTCAGAGGCAGCCGGTCGACGATCGGGATGCCGCGCAGCGCTGCGACACGCGCCGCCGGCCGTTCGCGCAGCTTGTGGAGCAGCCCGTGGTGGCGCTTCGGCCCCAAGGAGATACACCAGACGCCGATGCTCCAGACGAGCGGCAACGGCAACCACCATGGTTGTAGCGAATACAGGCCGTTGAGGAACACGAGGATCCACAGATCGAGGTTCATGTGGCTGCGGATGCGCTCGGCGGGCAGCGACTCAGCGGACTTCTTGCGCGTCAGCAGCGGAGCGATCAGGCCGGGCAGCCCGCACTTCGCGGTGCCGTAGTACGCGCAGCGTGCGCAGGTTGTCCGGCCGGTCTCGTAGAACCAGGCCAGGAAGATGCCGCTCGCGGCCGCACCCAACCACCAGCTTTCCGCGAAGGCGATCGCCAGCGCGCCGATCACGAGCGGCGGCAGGCCCAGGCCGAACCACAGCGTAAAGAGCCGCTGATGCAGAAAAGCTCGTCGATTCACATTCTCTCCGTCTCGTGGTTTTCATGACTCCGTGAAAAGTCGGCGAATCTCGTCGACGCGGGAGAGGGCCGCAGTCTCTCCCGCTTCGATCACCCAGCCGCGACTCCCGAGGCCCAGCTGCGACGACGTGCGGATTTCCGGCGCGATCACCAGATCGGCCAATGCGCGCTCGGCAAGCACCTGCCGCCACTCCGAAACGATGAGCGACTGAAACAGCATCGAAACCGGATTCGACATTTCGGAATGTTGCGGCGGGTAGACGACATCGATCGCCAGCACACGAACCGCGCCGAGCCGGCGCGCAGTCAGCACAGGCAGCGGGCTGACGACCTGTCCATCTGCCAGCAGCCGGCCGCGTGAGCGCACCGGTGCGTAGACGCCGGGCACGGCGCAAGACGCGCGCACCGCTCTCGCGGCATCGCCCTGGTTCAGTGGCACGACATCGCCGTTTTCCATGTCGGCGGCCACTGCGGCGAACGAAAGCGGAAAACGCTCGATCGGCGTGCGAAGGTGCTGCCGAAGAAACTGCTCGAGTCGAGCGCCCGGCACCAGCCCCAGCCCCAGGCCGCCGAGCACCGTGCGCACCGGGTCGAAATCGAAGAACACGGTCCAATCGAGCAGCTCCGCGGCTCGTTCGATCTCGCTGACTTGCATCCCGGACGCCCACATCGCACCGACGATCGCTCCGGCGCTGGTGCCGACTACGAGATCGGGCCGCAGTCCCTCGCGTTCGAGCACCCGCAACACGCCGAGATGGGCGAAGCCGCGGGCGGCGCCGCCCGAGAGCACCAGCGCGAGTCGCCGCTGCGTGCCGTCGGGCGGCGCGACGAAGCCAGGGTCGTCGATCACGTCGGCCGGCGCGCCGGACTGGCGCTGAATCGGCGAGGCACAACCGCCGATCAGTGGCGCCGTGGCGCTTGCACCCAGAAGCGCCAACAGTGAACGACGGCGTGGGTCCGCTGGATCAGTCATGAGGTTCCCCGCCACGACCCGGCAGTTGGCGCCGAACCGACAGCGATCGACGATGCGCGCGCTCGACGCTCACCGGCTCCCCATCATGGGGCACCCATCCATCATGCCCTTCATACCCTCCATGTCTTGCATGCCGCGGTGCCCCATGCCAGGTGTCGACGGATCCATCCGTGGGCGAGCGTTGCCAGCGTCGGCAGGCGGGCTGACCGGCTGCACCGAGCCGATCGTCAACCCGTCGGCAGATGCCGTGAAGGTGAACGCAATCAACTCGCCCGCCTTCAGCGGCTCGACTGACGACGGCAGCCGGAACCGCATCGTCATCGCCGGCATGTTCAGGCTCGGGATGGCCCGGTGGTCGATCGTGGCGCTGCGCCCGGCGGGATCGATGCTCTTGACGATGCCGACCGCAAGATGCGCAATGGGCGTGGCTGGCGTTGCCACACGCAGGTCGGCGTCACCCTGTGCTCGAGCCCACGAGGCTGTGACCAGCGCAGCGATCAGCAAGGCAGCGGAAACGGAAACGAGAAGGTTCGGTTTCATCGGTATTCCTTTGCGGCAGTTCGAAAGGGCAGACGTTCGCCGTCACAACGCAACAGCAGTGATGCGAGAACGCCGTTCTTCATTGCAGCCTTCTTTGATGAGGTGAGGTGAGTGTCGAGATGGCGGCGACTCGACTTCATTGCGCGATCCCCTTGGCCGCTGCTTCCTTGCAAGCCTTCAAATCGGCCTCGAAGCTCTCGCTGCGCCGTTGGTTCAGGTACGGCGTCGACTGTGCGCGCGGCCCATGGTCGAGCGGCAGCACGAGTTGCCTTGCGGCGCACTTCTGCGCAGGGGTGAGCTTCTCCATCTGAGCGACCTGCGCGCGCTTGTTCTGGCGCGCTCGCTCGATGGCCTGCCAGTCGGGACCGGCGAACGCGGGCACCGCGGCGCCCAGTGCAATCCAAGTGGTCAGGGTTGTGAACAGCTTCTTCATGATGAACTCCGGTAGTGGGTGAATCTCGAAAGTCGAACGCGCACTTGGCGCTGCTTCGATCGATCAATCCAGCCATCGGCAGAACGCGATGCGCACGGGCAATTGCGGCGGCCGTGCTCCGGCATCGATCCACCCTAGCCGATTCGGCATCACCGCGTCGGGTACCCGCTCCGCAGGCTCGCGCGGTTCTGAGGGCTCGCCGTTGACCCCCTGCGCAACGGGTGCGGGAGCAAGGAAGCACCCAATACAGGGCATGCAGTCGCGCATCTGCGGCATCGGCACCGATGGCCCGGCCGATGCCGGCATCGACCGGGCCTCCGGCATCGTCGTCATCGACGCCCTGGCCTCGCCGGACATCAGCACCGGACACAGGACCAACCAGGCGCCGACGAGGGCCAGCGAGCGCCAGTGCAGATCAGGCCACCGCATCGCGCCTTCTCCAGAATCCGAGGCTCGGTGCACTCTGCTCGCGCATCCTGCGCATCAGCAGGTAGGCCGCCGGGATCACGAACATCGACAGCAGCGGCGCCGTGATCATGCCGCCCACCATCGGCGCGGCGATGCGCTGCATCACCTCCGAGCCGGTGCCTTCGCCCCACATGATCGGGAACAGGCCGGCCAGGATCACGGCCACCGTCATCGCCTTGGGCCGCACGCGCAGCACCGCGCCCTCGCGGATCGCGTCGAGCAGGTCGGCGTTGCTTGTCCGGCCGGCCTCGACGCGCGCGTCCCAGGCCTGCTTCAGATACAGCAGCATGATCACGCCGAACTCGGCCGCCACGCCGGCCAGCGCGATGAAGCCCACCGCGCCTGCGACCGAGAGGTTGTAGCTCAGCAGCCAGAGCAGCCAGATGCCGCCCACCAGCGCGAAGGGCAGCGTCGCCATGATCAGCAGCGCCTCGTCGAAGCGCTTGAAGGTCAGGTACAGCAGCACGAAGATGATCAGCAGCGTGAACGGCACCACCACCTTCAGCTTGGCCGTCGCGCGCTCGAGGAACTCGAACTGGCCCGACCAGGAGATCGAGTAGCCGGGCGGCAACTGGACCTTCTCGCCGACGGCGCGCTGCATGTCCTGCACCGCCGACTTGAGGTCGCGCCCGCGGATATCGACATAGACCCAGCCCGACAGGCGCGCGTTCTCGCTGCGCAGCATCGGCGGGCCGTCGGTGATGCGAATGTCGGCCACGTCCGAGAGCACCAGGCGTGCACCGCGTTCGCTGACGATCGGCAGCGCGCGCAGCTTTTCCAGCGAGTCGCGCGTCTCCCTGGGGTAGCGCATGTTGATCGGGAAGCGCTGCAGGCCTTCGACCGTTTCGCCGACGTTGTCGCCGCCCACCGCGGAGGTGATGATCGACTGCACGTCGGCGATGTTCATGCCGAAGCGGGCCGCGGCATCGCGGTTGATCGTGACATCGACATAGCGCCCGCCGGTGAGGCGTTCGGCCAGGGCGCTGCTCACCCCGGGCACGTCCTTCAGCACCTTCTCGATCTCGCCGGTCACGCGGTCGATCACGCCCAAGTCGGTGCCCGCGACCTTGACGCCCACGGGGCTCTTGATGCCGGTGGCGAGCATGTCGATGCGGTTGCGGATCGGCGGCACCCAGATGTTGGCCAGGCCGGGCACCTTGACGATGCGGTCGAGCTCCTCGACCAGCTTGTCCTGCGTCAGCCCGGCTCGCCATTGGCTCTTCGGCTTGAACTGGATCGTGGTCTCGAACATCTCGAGCGGTGCCGGGTCGGTGGCCGTTTCGGCGCGGCCGGCCTTGCCATACACGCTCGCGACCTCGGGCACGGTCTTGATCAGGCGGTCGGTCTGCTGCAGCAGCTCGGCGGCCTTGCCGGCGCTCAGGCCCGGCAGCGCCGATGGCATGTAGAGCAAGTCGCCCTCGTCCAGGCGCGGCATGAACTCGCCGCCGATGTGCTGCAGCGGCCACAGGCTTGCTGCCAGCACCACCGCGGCCACCGCCAGCGTCAGCTTGGGCACGCGCAGCACGCCGTTCAGCAGCGGGCGGTACAGCGCGATCAGGGCGCGGTTGAGCGGGTTGGTCTTCTCGTCCGGTATGCGGCCGCGGATCAGGTAGCCCATCAGCACCGGGATCAGCGTCACCGACAGCCCCGCCGCGGCGGCCATTGCGTAGGTCTTGGTGAACGCCAGCGGCGAGAAGAGGCGCCCCTCCTGCGCCTCGAGCGTGAACACCGGGATGAAGCTCAGCGTGATGATCAGCAACGAGAAGAACAGCGCCGGGCCGACCTCGGCGGCGGAGTCGCCGATCACCTTCCAGCGCGCCTCGCCCTCGAGCTTTGCGCCGGGGCGTTCGTGGCTCCAGCGTTCGAGATGCTTGTGCGCGTTCTCGATCATCACCACCGCCGCGTCGACCATCGCGCCGATCGCGATCGCGATGCCGCCGAGCGACATGATGTTGGCGTTGACGCCCTGGTAGTGCATCACGATGAACGCGGCCAGGATGCCCAGCGGCAGCGAGACGATGGCGACGAAGGCGCTGCGCAGGTGGAACAGGAAGACGAAGCACACCACCGCGACGACGATGAACTCTTCGAGCAGCTTGAAGCCGAGGTTCTCGACCGCGCGCTCGATCAGCCCCGAGCGGTCGTAGACGGGAACGATCTCGACGCCCTTGGGCAGGCTGCCCCGCAACTGCTGCAGCTTGGCCTTCACCGCGGCGATCGTCTCCAGCGCGTTCTTGCCCGAGCGCATCACGATCACGCCGCCGGTGGCTTCGCCCTCGCCGTCGAGTTCGCCGATGCCGCGCCGCATCTCGGGGCCGACCTGGATGCGCGCCACGTCGCCCAGGCGCACCGACACGCCGGCGTCGGTGGTCGTGAGCGGCACCTTGCGGAAGTCGTCGAGCGAAGCCAGGTAGCCCGAGGCACGCACCACGTATTCGGCCTCGCCGAGTTCGAGCACCGAACCGCCGGCCTCCTGGTTGGACTTGCGGATCGCCTCGACGACCTTGGTGTGCGGAATGTTGTAGGCCGCGAGCTTGTCCGGGTCGAGCAGGACCTGGTACTGGCGCACCATGCCGCCGACCGAGGCGACCTCGGCGACGTTGGGCACGGTCTTCAGCTCGTACTTGAGGAACCAGTCCTGCAGCGCGCGCAGTTGGCCGGCGTCCATCTGACCGCTGCGGTCCACCAGCGAGTACTGGTAGATCCAGCCCACCCCGGTGGCGTCCGGCCCGAGCGAGGCGGTCGCCCCTGGAGGCAGTCGCGACTGCACCTGGTTCAGGTACTCGAGCACGCGCGAGCGCGCCCAGTACAGGTCGGTGCCGTCTTCGAACAGCACGTAGACGAAGCTGTCGCCGAAGAACGAATAGCCGCGCACCGTCTTCGCCCCCGGCACCGACAGCATCGTCGTCGTCAGCGGGTAGGTGATCTGGTTCTCGACGATGCGAGGCGCCTGGCCCGGGTAGGTGGTGCGGATGATCACCTGCACGTCCGAGAGGTCGGGCAACGCGTCGAGCGGCGTGCGCAGCACCGAGTACACGCCCCAGGCGCTGACCATCACGGTGGCCAGCAGGACCAGGAAGCGATTGACGATCGACCAGCGGATCAGCCTGGCGATCATGGCTTGCTCCCGGGCTTGGCACCGCTCGCGGTCGCGGCTTGTGGCTCGGGCGCCAGCACCGTGACGGCGCTGAGCTGCGGCAGGCTCTCGGCGTCCATGTAGAACTCGAAGCTCACCTTGTCGCCGGCGGCCAGGCCGCGCGGCAGGCCGCGCTGCGGCAGCTTGAAGTCCATCGTCATCGGCCCCCACTTCAGCGACGGGATGGGCCCGTGCGACAGCGTGAGCGCATCGCGCCCAACTCTTTCCACTTTGGCTTCACCCTGGTGGCGCGGTGCGGTGCCGGCGGCATCGGGCTTGGGCTCGAAGTTCAGGCGCGCCTCGACGCCTTTCAGGCTGGCTTCCGAATCGATCAGGAACTGCGAGGACACCACCACGCGCTGGCCGGCCTGGAGGCCGCGCTTGATCTCGGTCTGGCCGCCGGTCTCGATGCCGATCTCGACCTCCACCGGACGGAAGCGTCCGTTGTCCTCTGCCAGCATCACCACCGTACGGCGGCCGGTCTGGATCACCGCTTCGGTCGGAATCAGCAACGCCTTGCCGGCGCGCGTGTCCATGAACTGCATCTGCACGAACATGCCCGGCACCAGCGTGCTCTGCGGGTTCGTGATCTCGAGCCGCGCCTTGAGCGTGCGCGTGGTCGGGTTGACCTCGGGCACGATGGCCTGCACCTTGCCCTCGAAGGTGGAGCCCGGCGCCGCGGGGCTGCGCGCCTGCACCTTGGCGCCAGGCCGCAGCAGCGCGGACTGGCTCTCGGGTACCTCGGCGTTGGCCCAGACGGTGCCCAGGCCGTTGATGCGGAACAGCGTCGCGCCCGACATCACCGTCATGCCCTCGCGCGCCATCAGCTCGGTGATCACGCCGCCGATCGGCGCGAACAGCGTGAAACGCGGCTGCGTGCGGCCGGAGCTTTCGACGAGCGTGATCTGCGCGTCGCTCATGCCGACCTGGCGCATGCGCTGGCGCGCGCCGTCGACCAGCGCGGCGAGTTCGCTGCCCTGCATGCCCCGCACCGACAGGAACTCTTCCTGCGCGGCGATCCACTCGGGCACGTACAGCTCGGCGAGTGCTTGTCCCTTCGCCACCCGGTCGAGCGTGGCACGCGCATGCAGGCGTTCGACGAACCCGGTCGCGCGCGCCTGCACGACGGCCTGGTCGCGCTCGTTGAAGGCGATGCTGCCGACCGCCGCCACCTGCGGCGCCAGCGTTCCTTCGGTGACCGGCGCGGTGCGCACGCCCAGGTTCTGCTGGATGCGCGGGCTGACGGTGACCTTGCTGCCGTCGCCACCGTCGCTGTCGGCATAGACCGGCACCAACATCATGTCCATGAAGGGCGACTTGGCCGGCTTGTCGAACTTGTTCCCCGGCACCATCGGGTCGTGGTAGTAGAGGACCTTCTTGCCGGTGGCGGGGTCCACCTCGCCGGCCTTGAGGCCCGACTTGATGTGGCGCCGGGTCGCTTCTTCGCCCTCTGCGATGCTCTGCGGGACCGACTGCGTCGCAGCCCCGCTCGCTGCCGGTTCGCCGCCGGGGGATGGCGCCGCTGCAGCCATGCCCATGCCACGGTTCATGCCCATCGCGTACAGGCCGTAGCCGGCAGCGCCGAGGGCGCCCGCGGCCATCACGCCGATCAGGAGGGGTTTGAGTTTCATGGTTGCAGCTCCTTGGGGGCATTGATGCGGTTCGCGGCGGACGCCAGGTGTTCGGCGGGAATCAGGTACTCGAGCTGGGCCCAGAGCGCGGCGGTCTCCATCTCCACGCGCAGCCGCTCCATGCGCGTGTCGATCTCCACGCGTCGTGCTTCGAGAACGGAAGCCAGTGAACCTGTGCCGCCCCGATAGGCAGCGATGGCAGCGCGCGTGCGTTCGGCGGCGAGCGGGATCAGCGCGGCGTCGTACTGATCCAGCCGCTCGCGGTTGCTCATCCACTGCTGCAGCCAGCTGCGCGTCTCGGCGATGTGCTCGCGGGCGGCTTCCTCGCGCTGGGCGCGCAGCTGTTCGGCCAGCGCCAGCCGGGACGAGAGCTCGCGGTCTTGCCGGTTCTTCTGGTCCCATTGCAGCGGGATCGACACGTTCAGCGAGACCATGTTCGAGTAGGCCGAACTGCGCTGGCTGTAGGTCAGCTCGACGCTCCAATCGGCGCGCTTGTTGCTCCGCGCGATGTCGGCTTCGGCGCGCGCTACCGCCTCCTGCTTCACCATCAGCGCGATCTGGGGGTGGTGCTCGATCTGGGTCTCGAGGTTCGCGGCAGCTAGGCGCGGCATCGCCAGCGTTGGCGGTGGTGCAAGCGGCTGGTCGGCATCGGCACCGACCCAGCGCGCAAGCCTCGTCCTTGCGGTCGCGGTCTGCCGCTCGGCCTGGCGGATGCGGTCGTCGAGCTGCGCCACGGCCGAGCGCGCGGCAAACACGTCGGCCTGTGCGCCCCGCCCGCCGCGATACGCAGCTTCGGCAGCCTCGATCTGCAGTGCGGTTTCGCTGCGCTGAACCTGCAGCAGGTCGCGCATGCGCTCCTGGTAGTGGCGGTCGAGCCAGGCCATCGCGGTGTCGCGGCGCAGGTTGGCCAGCGCCAGTGCGCGGCCGGCATGGGCTGCGTCCGCTTCGCGATCGAACCGCGCCGAGCGCGCCTCGAGCTTGTTCTTACGGGTCAGCTCCTGCGTCACGCCGACCGAGAGCATCGTGAAGGAGTCTCGTGTCAGGCTGAACCGGTCCGCTCCGTTGATCGGCAGGCTGTTGAGGCCGGCCTTCAGCGTCGGATCGGGCCGCTGCCCGGCCGCGGCGGACATCTCGCGCGCCGCGGCGGCGGCGGCATCCTGGGCCGGCAGTTGGCGCGAGCGTTCCTGCGCCTGGCGCAATGCCTGGTCCAGCGTCAGCGGCTGCTGGGCATGGGCCGTCAGGCCCAGGGCGGCGGCGCACAGAAGCGGCGCCCGCGTCCATCGGCGTAGCGACGGCCACGCGCGTGGCGCGGGTCGCGGCAAGGCAGTAAACATGCAATCTCCAGACAACGAAGCGGTGGTTTCGTGTCGGGCCCGGCTGAGCGGCGGCGAGCAAGAGCTCGCGGGCGCAGACGGGCGCGATCGATGCGCCGAGGCGACCTGTCAGGTCCTCAGCGCTTCGTCGTCTGGAGGATCAGATTCGGTACACGCAGTGCTGGATGGCGTGCGGCGGAGAAGCCGCCACCAGCGCACTCATCGAGGCCGCCGCTGCACGCGGCGGCGGCGCCGTTTGCGGCGCCAATGGCAAGGCGTACAGCGCGACCAACGCCGCCGCCGGGACGTTCACGCTCGAGGCCTGATCACTCTGCTGACCGTACTTGCAGTGTTCGGCGCAGAGGTTGGCGGACGTGGGGTCCATCGCGCCGGCCATGTCGTCGCAGGCCGGTGCCTGCCTGGCCATGCGCAGGGCTGCGGCGTCGGCGGGTTCGGACTTCGCCGTGCCGATGTTCGTCGCTTGCCGGCTCGCCTGCAGGGCTGACGAGATGCCCGGACAGGCATATGCGGCGATCGACAGCTGCGCCAGCAGCACCACGCCCACGAGCCCGCGGGCCACCCTGCGCAAGAAGTTGCGCGTCATCGCCGCAGCTCCGCACGCCCGGCCAGCACGCTGGCGTCCGGACCGAAGTGGCCGGCTGAGCGTTGCGTGCAGGGCGTCATCGAAGTCATGGTGCTGGCAGCAATCTAGGCAGTAGAGCCCGGAACGGCGATTTCGTTCCGCATTCTAGGTTGCCGCAGCCGATCACGTCACGCTCCTTGCGAACTCATGCCCGGCGCATTCACGGGTGCGGCGACCGAGCGCCTGGCCCGGTAAACCTGGGCGAGCTTGCCTGCGAGCCGGTAGCCGAGCAGCACGGCGAGCACCGCCGCATAGATCGCCGGTTCGGTGATGTCCTTCTTCACCATCCACCAGAAATGCAGCACGCCCAACGGGGCGATCAGGTACACGAGCCGGTGCAGCGCAAGCCAGCGCCTGGCACCCAGGCGGCGCACCATCGCGTTCGTCGAGGTGATCGCCAGCGGCAGCATCAGGATCAGCGTGGCAACGCCCACCGTGATGAAGGGCCGCTTGACGATGTCCCTGCCGATTGCCAGCAGGTCGAATGCGTGGTCGAACGCCAGGTAGCTCGAAAGATGCACCGTGCCGTAGAAGAAGGCGTAGAGCCCCAGCATGCGCCGGAACCGGGCGAGCGTTTGCCAGCCCGTGAGTTTGCGCAGCGGCGTCACCGCCAGCGTGAGCAGCAGCAAGCGCAGCGTCCAGTCTCCCGTGGTGCGGGTGATGTGCTCGGCCGGGTTGGCACCGAGCCAGTGCGGAACCAGCGTCGCGCCGGCCGCGAGCACGGCCAGCGGAACGAGCGCGGCGGCGAAGGCGAGTGCCTTGATCGTAGGCGCGGTGTCGAAAGAGAGCTTCATGGCTCAGAAGAACTTCTTCAGGTCGAGGCCGGCGTACAGGCTCGCCACTTGGTCGCCGTAGCCGTTGAAGAGCTGGGTCGGACGGTTCGCCACCAGGTTGGGAATGCGGCGCTCCTTCTGCTGCGCCCAGCGCACATGGTCCACGGCGGGGTTCACGTTCGAGTAGAAGCCGTACTCGCCGGGCCCGGCGCGCTCCCAGGTGGTGAGCGGCTGACGTTCGACGAAGCGGATGCGCACGATAGCCTTGGCCGACTTGAAGCCGTACTTCCACGGCACGACGAGGCGGACCGGCGCGCCGTTCTGGTTCGGCAGCACCTCGCCATACATCCCGACGGCGAGGATCGTCAGCGGATGCATGGCTTCGTCGATGCGCAGCCCTTCGGTGTACGGCCAATGCAGCACCGACGAGCGCAAGCCGATCATGTTCTCGGGCTGCGCGGCGGTGACGAACTCGACGAATCTGGCTTTCGAGGTCGGCTCGACCAGCTTGGCCAACTGGTTGAACTCGAACCCGATCCAGGGAATCACCATCGACCAGGCCTCGACGCAGCGCAGGCGGTAGATGCGCTCTTCTAGCGGCAGGCGCAGCAGGTCCTCGACGCCGAAGCTGCGCGGCTTGGCGACTTCGCCCTCGACGACCACGGTCCACGGCTCGCCGCTGAGTTGCCTGGCGTAAGATGCAGGGTCGCTCTTGCCGGTGCCGAACTCGTAGTAGTTGTTGTACGTGGTGGCGTGCCTGTACGCGGTGATCGCCTCGTCGGTGCTCAGCGGGCTCGTGTGCGCGCCGGTGATCTTGCCCAGCCCGAGGGTCGATCCGGGCTCGTCCGCACCGCGCGAGCACGCCGTGAGCGCTCCGCTCAGGCTCGCCAGCGAGCCCGCTGCAGCCAGCCTCAGCCAGTCCCGCCGACGCAGGTACCGATCGCGCGGCGTGATCTCCGACGACGGAGTGGTGTGGCTTCGACGAGTGAGCACGTTTAGTCCTGCGTATGTTGTGTTGTGTCGCTGATGGGGAAACGATCCTTACATCGGTGTGGGCGGACGGGTTCCCGGGCCGTGATGGCGGTGCAGTCGCCGACCGTCGGCGCGCGCTCCGGATCGCCCGATGCGTTGCAGGCTCGACGTTGCGTGATAGTCGATCGGCGCATCGTGAGCATGCATGCGTGCGTGGCAATGGCGCAGTTGCCGGAAGCCTTCGAGAAACGTGCGCTAACCTCTGCTGATCGGCTTCAACATAGAATCCCTGCCCATGCGTCGCTGGCTCCTCATCGCCCTGCTGTTCGTGTTGCCGCTCCAGATGGTCTGGGCTGCCGCGGCGCCGTACTGCGCGCACGAGGCGAAGTTGAGCGCGACCAAGCACTTCGGCCATCATGAGCATGAACATCAAGATGCAGGGTCGCCTCTGGCCGACACCCAAGGCGACGCCAGCGCGACCGCTGGCGATGTTGACTGCGGCAGTTGCCACCTGAACGCAGGCGCGACGCTGCCGTGCGACGAGGTCGCAGTTGGGGCACCGGGATGCACGGGCGTGCTGGACCGCGACGTGCCGCGTTATCGGTCGCATACACCACCAGGGCCCGAGCGCCCGAACATCGCCTGAACCTGCTTCTCCCGCGCGGTTCGGCGGTGATGGCGTGACCAGCCCGTTCAAGGGCTGACCTTCCGGCTATTCCCGTCGAATCGCTTTCTGTCGTGAGACAAGAAGGATGGTTCGATGCGATTTCCCTTCGTGGCGCTGGCCTGTGCGCTGGCTGCCTTGGTCAATCAGGCCAGTGCGCAGAGCGCGGCAACTCCGGCTCCGTTGACCTTGGCCGAGGCCATGCGGCTGGCCGAGTCCGTGCACCCGGCCGTGCGTTCCCGCGAGGCCCAGCGGATCGCGGCCGAAGCGTCGCGCCGCGAGGCGGCATTGCCGCTGTTCAACAACCCCGAGTTGAGCCTCGAGCAGACGCGGCGCCGGGCTGCCGCACCCGACGCCCGGGCCAACGAGTGGACCGTGGGCATCGCGCAGCCGATCGAAACCGGTGGCCAGCAGGCCCGTCGTCGCGACGCCGCGGCGGCCGCGCTCGACGCGCTGCGTGCCGAAATCGACGACGCCCGCCGTCAGGCGCGCACCGAGGCGGCGCGGCGCTTTCACGCCGTGCTCTCCGCGCAACGGCGCGTGCAGCTCGAGCAGCGATCGGTCGAGCTGTTCGAAGGCACGGCGCAGGCGGTCGAACGGCGCCGCTCCGCCGGTGAGGACACCCGACTCGACGCCAACGTGGCGCGGGTCGAGGCCGAGCGTGCACGCAATGCGCTCGCGTCCGCGCGCGAGGGCCTGCTCGATGCGCGCAGCGAACTCGGCACCGCGCTGCAGCTGCCGCCGTCCGCGGTGCCCGAGCTGGCCGGTGAGCTGGCGCCGCCCGCCGGCGAGCGGCTGCCGTACGACCTGGAGCAATTGCTGGCCTCGGCGCAGGCCAGGCCGTTGCAGCGCGCGCTGGCCGCGCGCGAGGAGGCGGCGCGTGCACGCGTTGCGGTCGAGCGCGCGGGCCGCTATCCCGACGTGACGGTGGGGCTGCAGGTCGGCCGCGAAGGCCCCGGTGTCGCGCGCGAGCGGGTCGGCACGCTGACCCTGTCGGTGCCACTGCCGCTATTCAAGCGCAACGACGCGGCGATCGGCCAGGCCCTCGCCGAAGCCACGCAGGCGGAAATCGAACGCTCGGTCGTCGCGCGTGACGTGCAGGTCCAGGTGCGACGCCTGTGGGGTCGCCTCGACAGCCAGCGCGAGCGCGTGCAACGGCTGCAGCGCACTGTGGTGTCGACCTCGGCCGACAACCGGCTGCTCGCCGCGAAATCGCGCCAGGCGGGCCAGATCGGCCTGCTCGACCAACTGCTCATCAACCGCCAGGCACTCGACGCCGAACGCGAACTGAACGACGCGCTGGCCGAGTACCACGCCACCCGGATCGAACTCGAGCAAGCGGCCGGCTGGTCGCAGGAAGGAAGCATCAAGTGACCATGCCGAACAATCACAAGCGAACGGCGCGGCGTCCCGCCGCGTTGCCGATCGCCTTGCTGCTGGCCCTGGCGCTCGCCGCCTGCGGCAAGGGCGCCGCGAAGGACGAACACGCCGCCGAGGGCGCCAAGCACGCCGAGCACAGCGGCGAGAAGAAGGAAGGCGGCCACAACGAGAGCGAGGAGCTGACGCTCACCAGCGAGGAAGCCGAACGCGCCGGTGTGAAGGTCGAGGAAATTAAGCCGCAACCGCTCGGCGAGACCATCGCCGTCACCGCGACGATAGGGCCCGACCAGGACAAGGTCGCGCGGATCTCACCACGCATCGACGGCCGCATCACGTTGGCGCCGGCCAAGCTCGGCGACCGCGTGCGCGTCGGGCAGGTGCTGGCCACGCTCGACAGCGTCGACGTGGGCGAGGCACATGCCGCCTGGGCGCAGGCGCAGTCCGAGTTGCGCATTGCCGAGGCAGACTTCAAGCGCGCCGAGCAGCTCAATGCCGACGAGATCATTCCGCGCAAGGACTTCCTGCGTGCGCAGTCGGATCGCGACAAGGCGGCGGCGGCGCTCCGTGCTGCCGCCGACAAGCTGCGGCTCCTCGGCGGCAACCCGAACGCGAGCGGTGGCAGCGTCTCGGGCTTCGCGGTCACCGCGCCGTTTGCTGGCACGGTGATCGAGAAGAAGGCCACGCTGGGCGAGCTCGGCAGCCCGGGCGAGCCGTTGTTCACGATCGCCGACCTGAGCCGCGTCTGGATCCTGGCGAACCTGCCCGAGGCCGCACTCGCCAAGGTGCGCATCGGTGCCGGCGCCAAGGTCACCGTACCGACCTATCCGAACGAAGCCTTCACCGGCCGCGTCGAGCACATCGGCGCGACGATCGACAAGGACACCCGCACGGTGGCCGCACGCATCGTCGTCGCCAATGCCGAGGGTCGATTGAAGCCGGAGATGTTTGCCAGCGCGACGATCGAGGTGGCCGGAGACAAGCGCGACACGATCTCGCTGCCCGACGCGGCGATCGTGCTGATGCAGGGCCAGCCCACTGTGTTCGTCTACGAGCAGGGCGCCTACGAGATGCGCGTGATCGAACCCGGCGACCGCAGCGGCGGGCGCACCGTGGTCAGGTCGGGCCTCGCCGCCGGCGAGCAGGTGGTGACCGCGGGTGCGTACGCGCTGAAGGCGCGCAAGCTCAAGTCGCAGCTCGGCCACGGGCATTGAGAGGGGCACCACACCATGCTCAATGTCATCGTTGACGCCGCACTGCGCTACAAGGTGCTGGTGCTGGTGGCCTTCACCGTGCTCGTGGGCTTGGGCGTCATGGCCTTCCGCCAGGTGCCGGTCGATGCGTTCCCGGACGTTACCCCGGCGCAGGTGAACATCTACACCGAGTCGCCCGGCGTCGCGGCCGAAGACATCGAACGGTTGCTGACGGTGCCGATCGAAGGCGCGATGGCGGGCCTGGCCAACGTCGAGGTCGTGCGCTCGGTGTCGCTGTTCGGCTTGTCCTACGTCGGCGTCTATTTCACCGACGATGTCGACATCTACTTCGCGCGCCGCCTCGTCGGCGAGAAGCTGCAGGAGGTGAAGGAGCGGCTGCCCAAGGGCTACGGCGAGCCGGTGCTGGGCCCCAACAGCTCGGGCCTCGGCCAGGTGTTCTGGTACACGATCGAAGACGCCGACAAGAAGCTCTCCGCAATGGATCTGCGCACGCTGCACGACTGGACCGTGCGGCTGATCCTGCGCACAGCACCCGGCGTCGACGACGTGACCACCTGGGGCGGCCATGAAAAACAGTTCCAGGTGCAGATCGATCCGCGGCTGCTGGTCAAGTACGGGCTGTCGTTCAAGGAGGTGATGGAGCGGCTGGCCGCCAACAACAAACAGGTCGGCGGGCAGTACCTGAACATCGGCGCCGAACAATACCTGGTGCGCGGCCTCGGCCTGGTGGGCAACGCCGCCGACATCGGCGACATCGTGATCGCCGAGCGCAACGGCGCACCGATCCACGTGCACGAGGTGGCCGAGGTGAAAGAGGCACCGGCGGTGCGTTTCGGCGCGGTGACGCGCGACGGCCGCGAGACGGTGCTCGGCATCGCGCTGGCGCGCATCAACGAGAACGCCGCCAACGTCGTCGCCGCGGTGAAGACGAAGCTCGCGATCGCCCAGGCGGCGCTGCCCAAGGGCATCGAGCTGAAGGCTGTGTACGACCGCACCGAGATCGTCGCCAAGGCGCTGGCCACTGCCGAGAGCGCGCTGCTCGAAGGTTCGATCCTGGTGGCGATCGTGCTGTTTCTGTTTCTCGGCGAGGTGCGTTCGGCGATCGTGGTCATCGTCACGCTGCCGCTGGCGATGCTCTTCGCCTTCATCCTGATGCAGCGCTTCGGTCTGTCGGCCAACCTGATGTCGCTGGCGGGGCTGGCGATCGGCATCGGCATGATGGTCGACGGCGCGGTGGTGATGGTCGAAAACGCGTTCCGCCTGCTGTCGCACGCACGCGGGTCGGGCCGGCCGATCAACCGCACGCACGTCGTGCTGGAGGCGGCGCGCGAGGTGGCCAACCCGATCGCCTTCGCGATCCTGATCATCATCGTCGTGTTCCTGCCGCTGTTCTCGCTGCAGGGCCTTGAAGGCAAGCTGTTCAAGCCGATGGCGCTGACCATCACCTTCGCGATGGCCGGCTCGCTGCTGCTGTCACTGACGCTGGTGCCGGTGCTCGCCGCGCTGATCCTGAAACCCAGGCCGGAGAATGACACCTGGCTGGTGCGCGGGGCGAAGAAGCTCTATCTGCCGCTGCTCGACCAGGCGCTCGACCGCAAGAAGACGGTCGTCGGCGCGGCGGTGGCGTTGCTGATCGGTTCGCTCGCGCTGTTCCCGCTGCTCGGCAAGGAGTTCATGCCGCAGCTGCAAGAGGGCGCGGTGATGTTCCGCGTCGTCGGCATCCCGTCGACCTCGCTCGACGAGTCGATCCGCGTCGCCAACGTGATGGACGCGAAGCTGCGCGAGAAGTACCCGCAGGTGCGCTCGGTGCTGGCGACCATCGGCCGCGCCGAGAAGGGCGAAACCGCCGACGTCAACTACATGGAGGTGCTACTCGATCTCAAGTCGCAAAGCGAGTGGCCGACCAAGCAATCGTTCGCTGCGCTCGGCAAGGAGATGCAGGAATACCTCGAAGCCGAGGTGCAGACCGCCGTCTTTGCGGCGACGCAGCCGATCCAGATGCGCGTCGAGGAGCTGATCTCCGGCGTGCGCGCCACGCTGGCGCTCAAGGTCTACGGCGAGAACCTCGACAAGCTGGAGGACCTGTCGGCCCAGCTGAAGGGCGTGATTGCCGCGGTGCCCGGCGTGGCCGACCTGTCGGCCGAGGCCAACAAGGGCAAGCCGCAGATGGTGATCAAGGTCGACCGCGCGGCCGCGTCGCGCTATGGACTGAACGCCGACGACATCCTCGGCATCGTGCAGGCCGGCATCGGCGGCGAGACGGTATCGACGCTGATCGACGGCACGCGGCGCTTCGACATCGCGGTGCGCCTGGCCGACGCATTCCGCTCGAGCCCGGCGGCGATCGCCGCGATCCCGATCCGCACCGGCGAGGGTGCGCTCGTGCCGTTCTCGCAGGTGGCGAAGATCGAGCTCGACGAGGGCTACACCTTCGTGCGGCGCGAGTCGCTGCAGCGGTACGCCGTGCTGCAGATGGACGTGCAGGGCCGTGACGTCGACGGCTTCGTCAAGGATGCCAACGCGGCGATCGCCGCCAAGGTCAAGCTGCCCACCGGCTACTGGGTCGAATGGGGCGGCGCCTTCGAGAACCAACAGCGCGCGATGGCGCGCCTGGCGCTGATCGTGCCGCTGACGATCGGGTTGATCTTCATCCTGCTGTACACCGCATTCAACTCGGTGCGGCATGCGACGCTGATCATCGCCAACGTGCCATTCGCGATCATCGGCGGCGTCGTCGGGCTGTTCGCAACCGGCCAGTACCTGTCGGTGCCGTCGGCCATCGGCTTCATCGCGGTGTTCGGCGTGGCGATGCTCAACGGCATCGTGCTGGTCACGTTCCTGAACGACCAGCGACGCCACGGGCTGTCGATCCGCGACGCGGTGCGCCAGGGCGCGGCGTTGCGCCTGAGGCCGGTGCTGATGACGGCATCGGTGGCCATCCTCGGGTTGATTCCGATGCTGATCTCCAGCGGCGTCGGCGCGGAGACGCAGCGTCCGCTTGCCACCGTGGTGGTGGGCGGGCTCATCACCTCGACGCTGCTGACGCTGCTGCTGCTGCCGCTGATCTGGGAATGGTCGGAGTCGCGCGCCGAAGCCCGGCAGCGTGCCGCTGACGCCGACGACGCCAGCGCCACCCTGCAACCCACCGAGGAGACTCCATGAAGGAAATCAGGGCCTACGTGCACAAGACCCGCATCGCCGACGTGATTGCGGCACTGAGGGCGAGCCCGGCCTGGGGCGGCGAACGCGGTGACCGGCGCCACAACCTCGCGGCCTACGTCGTCAAGGGTTCGCTGCTTCCGCTGGACAGCGACGAGCGCCACTACTCGATGGACCTCGGCGACGCGGTGGTCAACGAATACAAGCTCGAGCTGCTGTGTGATGACGGCGAAGTCGACGCGCTCGTCGATGCGCTCATCGCGGCCGCGCGCACCGGGCAGGCCGTGGCCGGCTGGGTCACGGTGTCCGATCTTTCCCGTGCGGTGCCGATCCGTTGATCGGGCCACCTTTCATCCACCAACCACAAGAGGACTCGATCATGAAGAGACTGTTGCTTTCGACCCTGGTGCTCGCCTGCACGGTTGTTGTGCCGGCGCGGGCGGCAGACGATCACGCGCCGAAGCACGGCGGCGTTGTCGTCGAAACCAAGGCCGGCGACATGGAGCTCGTCGCCAAGCCGGATCTGATCGTCATTCACGTCAGCGACCACGGCAAGCCGATGAAGCTGACGAGCGGCAGCGGCAAGGTCACGGTGTTCAACGGCAACGAGAAGACCGAGGCGCAGCTGGCGCTGGTCGGCGAGAAGCTGGAGGCCAAGGGCAGCTTCAAGGTCGGCACCGGTGCCAAGGTGCTCGCCGAGGTGTCGCTGAACGGCAAGCCGGCCGTCGCGGCGCGGTTCACGTTGAAGTGATGCCACCCGCGCAAACACATTACCGCTATCGCGCGAAGGAGCCGGCATGTCGAATCGCCGAGTGATCGTATTGGGACTTCTGGGTCTGTCCGCCACAACCCTGCCCGGATGCATGACCAAGCCGCTGCAACCGGTGCGGGCTGACGGGACGTATTGCTACGCCTACGGCAGGGCCTATCGTCAGCTCCTTACTTGCACGACCGATCCAATCCCGCCGTCCACTGTCGAGGCAGAAGCGAAGCAGTTCCAGGCCGATCCGTCGGCGTTGACGGTCTACGTGATCCGGCGTCGCTGGAACGACTCCGACCGTGCGGTCCCGCTGGTCGTGGACGACCGAGCGCCTGTCACCACCGTGCCCCGCTCGTTCGTGCGGCTGCGCCTACGTCCCGGAACGCACCAATTGAGCGTGACCTGGGACAGTCGCCTCGCCGGGCTGCGCGTCTCCGGCGGTGCCGGTGACGTGCAGTATGTCGAACTCAACGGCATGCAGTGGGCATGGCGCACCGACTACTGGTTCGAGCAAGTGGCCGACGACGACGGGCAGGTGCAGGCAGCCAGATCGAAGCTGATTGCCGACGTGGTTGTCTTGCGGTAGTCGAGCGGACGAAGGCGGGGATCAGTTGAACGGCTCCCCGACGAACCATATCTGCAAGAACCGAAACAAGGGCCTCTGGCCGTGAACGCACGGGCGGGCAAGGAACCGATCCGTATGAGCAGAACACGCAACAGTCGCATGCCTTCGACCGCAGCACGTTCTTGCAGTGCATGCGTTCGTAGAAGAACCGGCAGGCGACGGCCGGTATGACCTCGGGCCTCGTGTGGCCGCATTGCGGGCATGTCAGCGCCAACTCGAGCCTCGGGGCGATCGCTTGCGATGAGCCGGAGGGGGGCCGACATTGGTGCTGGTGATCCAATCCAAGCGGATCTCCGGCATGGCCGCCACGCGGTGATCGAGGAGAAGCGCAGCGCTATCAAATGATGCGGGCGCGAGAGCGCCTATTGCGTGGGAACTTGGGCCAACTCAGACCGTCGTGACGCCGCCACGGAACGCGCGGCAATGGTATGGTCCTGCACACGGTCCGGGATTCGTCCAGCACCTCAAACGAGTCGGTAGCTGGAGATGACCCCTCGGGAAGACGCTGGCTATGGTCGTTGGGCCTGCCTTAGGAGGTAGCTATATCTGGGACTTGAGGTCCGCGGGCGACAAGATGGACAACGCAGTAACTTCAGCAGTAACCTACGGGCGACTTGCTGGCTCGAACGCCACAGTTGCTCGCTTCCCCGGGACTTTTCGATCCTCCTCGTCTCCACCAGATCACCGAGGGCTTGGCTGCGGCCAGGCCCTTCGTGGCGGCAATGGCTGCCGGTCGCCTGGCGCCCCGACGGCTCGCCGATTCACTCATCACCCAGTTGCAGCCCGTTCGGCTGCCGGCGCTCGACGGCCCATTTCAGCAACGCCGCAGCGCGATACGCGCCGTGCACGAACTTGCCGTACGGCATCATCGCAAAGAAGGCCAGCACCGCGCCCAGGTGCAGGCACAGCAGCAGCGGCATCGCGCTGGTGGTGCGAGCGATCGCCAGCACCAGCCCGCTGGCCCCGACGAGCGCGAGCAGCGCGATGAAGCCCAGGTCCATGTCCCGCTGCGCCGCGAGCAGATGTTCCGGATGCCGGTGTGCGCGCAGATGCCACAGGCCCAGGCAGCCGGCCACGAGTGCCACGCCGCCCGACAGGCCCAGC